>JAEZBR010000080.1 GCA_023426935.1 Bacillota bacterium
ATTCATATAAGCCGTATCCATCTCCGACTTTACGGATAGTTCTTCCTTTACCACGATATTTTTCAACCCAGGCGGGGTAAGATAGTTTCTTATTCATATATATATATAGTATACATATATATGCTATATTAGTCAAATATAATCCAAAGCTTGTTAAAATCGTTCCTTCTTAAGATTTTTTCATGCGTAATTGCTACAATAATTAAAGTATTATTTACTTTTAGGTCACGGTATGGTAAAATTCAACCGTTGTAAACGTCATACGGTTACAACCGCTTCAGTAAGGATTCAAAGAGTCTAGCGACCTCCTTGATTGAGCGTGTCTTCAAAAGAAAAGGAGGTACCGTTATGTACGCAATTATTGAGACTGGTGGCAAGCAGCTGAAAGTCGAAAAAGATCAATTGATCTATGTTGAGAAATTAGAGGCTAAAGAGGGTGACATTGTTACTTTCGATAAGGTTGTTCTTGTTTCTGACAAAGATGCTTTGATTGGAACCCCATATGTTAAAGGGGCTAAAGTTACCGCTAAAGTTGAAAAACAAGGCCGTAGCAAGAAAATTATCGTCTTCAACTACAAGTCCAAGGTTCGTTCTGATCGTAAAAAGCAGGGTCATCGTCAACCATATACAAAACTTACGATTCAAACTATTGAGGCTTAGTTTATGATTAAAGTCGCCGTGTTAGGCGCAAATAATCAAGTCGAACATTTAGAAGCATCCGGACATGCATTATCTGATAAATATGGTAAAGACTTAGTATGTGCTGGGGTCAGTGCGATTATGTTTGGTTTGATTAATATGCTAGACGAAAAGATGAAGTCCGAAGTCAAGATTGAAGTAACTGAAATCATCGCTATTTCCGTAATCAAGAATTCGGAGGAATTGCAGACAATGTTAAGAACAGGAATCTTTCAGTTAAAATATCTAGCGGAAAAATATCCGCAGAATATCACTATCAATGTGAAAGGAGTAAAGTTATGAGATATGAGTTAAACCTTCAGTTCTTCGCATCTAAAAAGGGTGTAGGATCGACCAAGAACGGTCGTGATTCTCATTCCAAACGTCTGGGTTGCAAAAGAGCCGACGGACAGTTTGCGAAGTGTGGAATGATTATTTATCGTCAAAGAGGAACCAAGGTTCATCCTGGTACCAACGTGGCTAGAGCTGGTGATGATACCTTATTCGCTTTAGCGGATGGCGTCGTCAGATTTGAACGGCTGGGCAAAGATAAGAAGAAGGTTTCGGTTTATCCCCAGGCCTAATTAAAGTTCCCATGCGGAACTTTTTTATTCTAAGGAGTTGAAAAGATGTTTATCGATCGCGTAAATGTAAAATTAGTAGCCGGTAATGGTGGCGCAGGCAACGCCAGTTTTCGTCATGAGCCCTTTGTGCCTTACGGCGGACCTTTCGGTGGTGATGGCGGTAAAGGCGGCGATGTTATTTTTATGGTTGATACCAATAAAAGTACCTTGCTGGATTTAAGATACAATAAAGTTATCAGTGCAACCGATGGTGAGAATGGTAAAACCAAAAAAATGCATGGCGCTGATGGTTTGGATACGATTGTCAGAGTTCCATTAGGAACCAGTATTATAGACAAAGAAAGCGGCCATCTTTTAGCGGACTTAACGTTAAAGGATCAGAAAGCTATCATTGCCCACGGCGGTAGAGGCGGTAGGGGTAATTTTCACTTCAAGACTTCGCGTAACCCCGCTCCGGAATATGCCGAACAAGGTGGCTTAGGTGAAGAGCTAGAAGTTAAAGTTGAATTAAAACTATTAGCCGATGTCGGATTGGTTGGTTATCCTTCGGTAGGTAAATCAACCTTATTATCGATGGTCTCGGTGGCTAAACCGAAGATTGCCGATTATCCTTTCACAACGCTGCAACCAAATTTAGGCGTTGTTCAATTAAAAAACGGTGCGAGCTTTGTGATGGCCGATCTTCCGGGATTGGTCAAAGGAGCTTCCCTAGGTAAAGGTTTGGGAATCCAATTCTTGCAGCATATTGAAAGATGTCGGGTTATTATGCATCTAATCGATATGTCCGGCAGTACCGGCAGAGATCCTTTACAGGATTATGAAGATATTAACAACGAACTGAAAAGTTATAAATACCGTTTGAGTGAAAGACCTCAGATTGTTTTAGCGAATATGATGGATTTACCCGGGGCTAACGAGAACCTTAGACGATTCAAAGAAAAATATCCGCAGCTGGATGTTTATCCGACTTGCACAATTATTAATGAAGGTCTGGAAAAACCTTTGAATAAAGTCGCCGAGTTATTGACAATCACTCCGTTATTCCCGTTAGAAGATCAAACCGAACACCAAGGTGTAATCTATACTTATGTACCTAAAGAACCGGATTTTACGGTTTATAAGCTAAGTAAAGGCAAATGGGGGGTTCAGGGCAAACGCATCGACCAGTTATTCCAAACTAATCCCTTAATGACGGAAGATGATATTCGCAGATTAAGTCATGACTTAGGAAAAATAGGAGTTGAGAAAGCTTTGAAAGATAAAGGCGCTGATCGCAGCGATATTATCTATATCAAAGATTATCAATTCACTTTTGAGGACTTTTAATGGATATTATTTCCTTATTAATCTTAGCCGTCGGGTTAAGTATGGATGCTTTTGCGGTGTCGGTTTGTAAAGGACTGGCTTTAAAGAAGGTTTCCCTTTCCCAGATGGTTGTGGTTGGATTATGGTTTGGGGGCTTTCAGGCTTTAATGCCGGTAATCGGTTATTACTTAGGAAAAACCTTTTCGGGTTATATCACGGCTTTTGACCACTGGATCGCTTTTGGATTATTGGCGTTTATCGGGATCAATATGATTCTTGAATCACGCAAAGCGACTTGTGAGACTACCAGCAATGATTTAGGCTTCAAAACGATGTTATTGATGGCGGTTGCGACCAGTATTGATGCTTTAGCGGTGGGAATCAGCTTGGCTTTCCTGAACAGTAACATTTGGGTCGCCGCGATAGTAATCGGAATCGTAACTTTCATTCTATCGCTATTAGGCGTTAAGATTGGAAACAAATTCGGCGACCGTTTCGGCGCCAAAGCGGAATTGGCCGGAGGAATCATCTTGGTTCTGTTAGGGACGAAAATTTTATTGGAACACTTAGGAATTATTTGATTTTTTCAACATCGTCCAACGGCCGATGTCTTGATAGCCTAAGGAATGATAAATCTTAGTTGCATAGGGATCATTAAAAAACAAGCAGGGAGTCTTTCCCTCTTCAAGTAGAGTATTGCTAAGTTTGGCGATGCACATTTTGGCATAATGCCTAGCGCGATACTCTTTTTTTGTACAAACTCCGACGGCCATGGCCAAATTACTACATTCTGCCGTACTGCTGGCGGCGGAAACCAATTTATGGTCTTGGAAAATTCCGAAGAATCGGCCTTGGTGAGTCAGATAACTGTTCTGCACATTTTCTAATTTGTTGTCAAAACCAGGGAAACACTCATTTTCAAGTTGAATTAATTCCGGAAGGTTGTCATAAGTAAGCAAAGAAACCAAAGAAGTATCGATGCCATAATTTGGTTCTCTCATGACCGCAAAAGCGCAATCTTCATGTTTGGGATAATCAGGGAAATCATAAAGTTTAATCAATGATTCCTCCCCGTTGATTACTTTGATTGTTTCATTTTGCATTAGATTGTTCACGAAAGATTGATAAACGATATTTTCATAACTCATCAAACATAAACTATCGCGATATTTAAGTAGACAACCATGAATTCCTTGATCATCTTCATCGATCCAAACCTTCTGATATTCGCAATCAAAACCGTTGTTCTCGATATCTCCGATGAAGAAGAGATTCAGCGGAGCGTTTAACTTTAGATATTCGTTTAATTTAGGGCGATCTGATTCGTTTGCTTTGTAGATCATAGGTACCTCTAGTCTGAATGATAAACCTTAAAGAATTCTATCGCAAGAGAATGCGTGTTATAATCATTCAGGTGATAAAAAATGATCAGTTTTATTAAAGGAAAGGTTTATGCTTACGATACCGAAAGCGTTATTGTCGATAATAACGGGATTGGTTATCAGATATTTTATCTTCATTCATTACCTTTGGTTCTAGGTGAAGAGGTTTTATTATTCACCTATCAACAGTTTTTAGACGATGCCCAAAATTTATACGGTTTTGGAACCCAAGATGAATTGGATCTCTTCAAAAGATTGATAACGGTCAAAGGTTTAGGACCTAAGACGGCAATGAAACTATTAAATGCGTCCAGTTATCAACAGATTATCGAAGCAATCGAGAAAGCCGATGCGGATTATTTAAAACATTTGCCGGGGATTGGTAAAGCCACTGCCTCGCAGATTATTTTGGATCTTAAGGGAAAATTAGTGCATCCGGAAACGGTCGAAGCCTTAGAGGATCAGGAATTGAAAGATGCCGTCGAAGCCTTAAAGACTTTAGGGTATCGTAGTTCGGAGATTCAAGCAGTCATTAAACCGCTAAAACAATCCGGTTTGTCTAGTAGTGACGATTATCTTAAACTGGGCTTACAATTAATGCGAGGTTCAAAATGAGTGAAGACGAAAAAATAATGTCCGCGGAGGAAATTGTCAAAGGTGAGGATGAAGCCTTACGTCCCCAATCTTTGGAAGAGTTTGTCGGACAGGATGAAATAAAGGAAAATCTGAAAGTATTTATCGAAGCCGCGAAAAAAAGGAATGAAACCTTGGATCATATTCTGTTATATGGCCCTCCGGGCTTAGGAAAGACGACTTTAGCTTATATTCTTTCCCACGAAATGAACGGCGAAATTCGGATCGCATCCGGACCGGCAATCGAAAGACCGGCAGATTTAGCCACGATTCTATCGACCTTACAGGCCGGTGATGTTTTATTCATTGATGAGATTCATCGCTTACCGAAAGTCGTCGAAGAAGTTTTATATCCGGCGATGGAAGATTATTGTGTCGACGTAATAATCGGTAAAGATGAAGGAGTACGTTCGATCAGATTGAAATTACCACCGTTTACCTTGGTTGGAGCGACGACCAGAGCTGGGGATTTAACTTCGCCGTTAAGAGACCGTTTTGGTTATATGGCAAAATTAAACTACTATTCCTTGACCGATATTTCGCGGATTATCCGGCGGACTGCCAAAGTATTCGATACCGAGATTGCGGAAGAAGCGGTGGCCGAACTAGCAAAAAGAAGTCGCGGAACGCCACGAGTCGCTAACCGTTTATTTAGGCGGGTTCGGGACTTTGCCCAAGTTCGTAACGATGGACTAATAGATTTAGAGACCGCAAAATATGCCCTAGGAAGATTAAAGGTCGATGAGATCGGACTGGACGATGTCGATATCCGTTATCTTTTAGGTATTATCGACCGTTTTAAAGGCGGTCCGGTCGGCTTAGAAGCTTTAGCTAGCAGTATCGGCGAAGAAGCGACAACTTTGGAAGATGTTTATGAACCTTATTTATTACAAATCGGATTTATTAATCGTACTCAGCGGGGAAGAGAAGCGACTGACCTTGCTTATCAACACCTTAAACGCAGTCGCACGACATCCGGAGACTACAATCTATTTGATCTGAAGGGGAAATAATGCGCGTAATTCTAACTACCGGCGGTACGGGTGGACATATCTACCCCGCCTTAGCCTTAACAACTGAAATTATGAAGGATCCCCATGCGGAAGTTTTATTTATTGGTTCGCAAGACCGGATGGAAGCGAAATTGATTCCCGAAGCGGGTTATCGTTTTATCGGTTTGAACTTACAGGGTTTCAACGGAAATTCGCACGATAAACTTCAGGCTTTGAAACTAAATCGCGAAGCGCGAAAAGAATGTTTAAAGATCATCCAGGAATTTAAGCCCCAGGTAATCGTCGGATTTGGGAATTATGTCACCGTTCCGGTGATTCAAGCCGGCAAGAAGCTAGGAATTCCGTGCGTAATTCATGAACAGAATTCCTTACCGGGACTTGCCAATCGGTATCTTTCCTTGTTAGCGACTAAAGTTATCACTTCTTATCCGCAGACCGAAAAGTATTTTCCTGCTTCTAAAGTTGAATTATTAGGTAATCCTCGGGCTTCGCAAGCGTGCAGGCAAAAGAAAGATCCTAATGTGATTAAGCAGTTAGGACTTGATCCCAACAAGAAAACCGTCTTGATCGTCATGGGATCATTAGGTTCCCATTCCGTTAATAAAGTAATGGTCGAGACTTTACAATTATTAGGTAATAAGGATTTCCAGATTATTGATGTGACCGGTGAGGATGATTACCAGGATCTAAGTTCGAAAGTTCCGCCTTATTCCAATATCAAAATTCTGCCTTATTGTGATCAACTGTCTTTAATGGCAAACAGTGATCTGATTGTTTGTCGGGGCGGAGCAACTTCCGCCAGCGAGATTATGGCGATAGGTTTACCGTCAATCATTATTCCCAGTCCTTATGTTCCGAATAATCACCAACACTATAACGCTTTGGCGATGGTTAATGCTGGTTGTGCCTATGAATTACCGGAGCAAGAGCTTACAGCGGCTTCCTTAGTAGAATTGATTCAGCGTTTGATCTATGATGATAAGGGCTTAGCGGAGATGAGAAAAAAAGCCGAAGAACTCGGTTTTCCGTTAGCCGTCCATAAGTTTGTAGCTTTACTTAAACACCTTACAGGAGAGACCTATGAGTGACTTTCTTACCAAAATCAATCAATTAGCCTTAGTGGAAGAAAATCGGCCGCTGAGTACGTTGACGACGTTTAGGATCGGGGGTAAAGCCCGTTATGTCGTTTATCCTAAAGACATTCTTTCTTTAGGAGAGGTCCTACGGATAATCAAAGAAGAAAATTTGGATTATAAAGTTATTGGAAAGGGAAGCAATCTTTTATGTAGCGATCAAGATTATCCCGGGGTTATTATTAAATTCGATAAATTCTTTCTAAACAGTTACTACGATGGTGAAGATCTAATTGCCCAAGCGGGCACTTCAATCATCGTGCTGGCTTATGATTCAATGAAGAAGGGCTTGAGCGGCTTGGAATTTGCCAGCGGAATCCCCGGAACTTTAGGGGGAACAATCTACATGAATGCCGGAGCTTACAAAGCTTCCATGGCGGATTTAGTAAGTGAAGTCTTAGTTTTACGTAACGGTAAACTTGATTGGATCAGTAATCGGGACTGTCACTTTTCTTACCGCACTTCGGCCTTTCAACAACATCCCGAATGGATCATATTAGCCGCCAAATTACATCTTAAAAAAGAGAATGTCGAAACTATCAGAGCTTTGATCGATGAACGAAGAAAACGCCGAATGGAAACTCAACCATTAGACTATCCCTCAGCTGGCAGTATTTTTCGTAATCCCCAGAATGATTTTGCCTGGAAATATATTGACGAATTAGGTTTAAGAGGTAAATGTGTTGGGCAAGCGCAGATCTCGGAAAAACATTCCAACTTTATTATCAATAAGGGGCAGGCAAAAGGGGAAGATGTCGCCGATCTGATCGAACTAGTCAATAATCAGATGAAAAATAATTTCGGCTTTGAATTAAAGACGGAAGTGGAGTGGTTCAATTGGCCCAAAAAGAAGTAGTAAAGGAAACCCTCCGAAACGAATATGATCCCTTAACGGAAATCCGTAAACGGGATCAGGAGAAAATCGAGGAAAAGAAAAAAGCGCAGAATAAAAAACATAAAAAGTTTCTGATTTCCTTGACCATTGTCTGTCTGATTATTGCCGGATATTTCAGCTTGGATTTTTCCAAAGTCCAGAATATTATTGTGATAGGGAATGATTACCTGAGCAAAGAAATGGTTAGTGAATTAGCGGGGGTGAACTATGAATCCCGAGCGGTATTAGTTTTTCCTTCATTTGTGGAAAAACATTTAGAGAACAATCCCATGATTGAAAAAGCGACGATAACGGTCGATATGGATCGTCAGGTAACAATCAAAGTCGCAATGAAAAAAGCCTTGGGATATTTCTGGCATAACGATGCTCCGTATATTCTGTTATCCGATGGTTCATCAGTCTTCTTGGTCAATGATTTAAACAGCGCTATCACTAATCTGCCTTTGATTAGAGATGATACTTCAGATGCCGACCTTAAACTTTTAACTTCGGCAATGAAGGATTTAGCACCCAAGACGATTGCTGGTATCGCTGAAATCTGGCGTTATCATGCCAGTTATGATGATCACATGTATCGTTTCTTGATGAATAACGGAAATCAGGTTTTTACGAATTTCGAATCTGTTGCCTTACTGGAAAACTATAACAATATCGTTTCACAAGCCGGGTTGCAGAATTCATGCGTGATTTTATCGGCAGCGACCTTATCAGGTTATTTAAGATCCTGCGAAGAATTGAATAACGAAGAGAAAGCAGCTTTGTTAGCAGAAGGCAGCTCAGAATCATGAATAAAGGCATTGTGCTAATTTCTATGGGTTTGGTATAATAACAACGTCAAGGAGGCATAAGAATGTCGATTGCGAGAAATTCAAATTTAGGAGCCATTAATATTTCTAAAGAAGCGATTGCATCTTTAGCAGGCGGAGCTGTAAGTGAATGTTACGGGGTCGTCGGTATGGCTTCACAAAAAATATTTACCGATGGGTTAGCGGAATTACTGCGCAAAGAGAACTACGCCAAAGGAGTAGTGGTCAAGCAAGGTGAAAGAGGTTTGATTATTGACTTATATATTATTGTCAGTTATGGGGTTCGGATTTCGGCCGTCGTGACTGAACTTCAGGAAAAAGTAAAGTATACTTTGGAAAAATCACTGGATCTTAAATTTGAGGCAGTTAATGTCTATGTCCAGGGCGTCCGGATGATGGACTAGCACGGAGGGACAATTCATGGATCAATTAACTGGTAAATCTTTTAAAGTGCTACTTGAAAGTGCCAATAACAATTTAGCGAATCAACATAAAGAAATCGATGCTTTAAATGTTTTCCCGGTACCTGATGGGGATACGGGAACGAATATGAATCTGACCTTTACTTCGGGTGTGACGCAGGCTTTGGCATTGAAGACCGAAGATTTTGCGCAGATTACTAAGACCTTATCGCGTGGACTATTGATGGGTGCTCGCGGTAATTCCGGTGTTATCTTATCGCAGATCTTCAGAGGCGTCAGCCAATCGGTCGAAGGAAAGACATCGGTCAATGCCTTGGATTTAGGCGCAGCTTTCCTTAGAGGCTCGGAAGTCGCCTATAAAGCGGTCATGCGTCCGGTTGAAGGAACAATCCTTACGGTCGTTAGGGAAGCTTCTTGGTATGCGAATGATTATGTCGAGAAAAAAGAAAAACCGACAATCGAAGATTATTTCGAAATTTTCGTTAAAGAATCCGAAGAGTCCTTAAAACGGACACCGGATCTTTTACCGGTCTTAAAAGAAGTCGGAGTTTTGGATAGTGGCGGTGCCGGTTTTGTGGCGATCCTAAACGGAATCAATGAAGCGCTGAAAGGCCATCCGGTCAAACTCTTAAACATGAGTGAAGCCAGCGCCAAAGAAGAAAGTCAGGAAGTAGGTTATCGGACAGAATTCTGGTTAAGCTTAAGCCGCTTAGCCCAGAACGATGATAAGACCAGTGACGATCTTTTAAGAAAATTACAGCAGGCGGGTGAGAACATCCGTTTGAATCCATTGGATAAACTAATTCAAGTTAGTCTGAATACCTTGACCCCGGGTCAGGTCTTGAATCTGGCTCAAAGATACGGAACTTTCCAGAAAGTGCAGATCAACAGTTTGAATGAGGATCTTCCGGAGAGTATTGTCGAGCAACCGGTAGTAAGAAAAGAACATACCAAGTATGCGATTATTGCGGTGGCGACTGGCAAGGGCTTAGGCCGAATGTTTAAGGACTTGGGTGCCGATGTGATTGTTTCGGGTGGTCAGACGATGAATCCTAGTACCGAAGATTTTGTCAGTGCCGTAGATTCTCTGAACGCAGATCATATCATTATCCTGCCCAACAACGGCAATATTATTATGGCGGCGCAACAGTGTAAGAATGTCAAAGATAAATTAGATATCCGGGTCATCGAAACGAAGACCTTACCGCAAGGATTGTCAGCGTTAATCTCGTTTGATCCTGAGTCGGATCCCGATACGAATATCACGAATATGGAATTAGCCAGTAAGCATGCCTTGAGTGGGGAAGTAACTTATGCTATCAAGGATACCAGCATTGATGGCCTAGCTATCAAAGCTCATGATTATATGGGCATCATGGGCAAGAAAATTGTAGCCTGTGATCCAGATATGTTGAAAGCGACCAAGGAATTACTCGATAGTTTATTAAAAGGCAATGAGGATGAATATTCCGTTGTGACAATCATTACCGGCGAAGATGCCGATGAAACCCAAGCCCAGATCTTAAAAGATTACGTGTCAAAGAATTACCATTATGAGGTTGAAACGTATAAAGGCGATCAGGCAGTGTATTCCTTCATCATTGGAGTAGATTAATGCCGGAACTTCCGGCATTTTTTGCAAGAACATGTATTTAACTCCGACTTTATCGCCTGCAAAGAAAAAAATTCTGACTTCCCTGGGAATTAATGACGGCAAAGATATCTTATTACATTATCCTTACCGTTACGATACCTTTATTCCTAAGGCGTTTTCGGATTGGAAACTTGGAGAAATCGTAGTTTTTTCCGGGGAATTGCTACAACCGTTTACCAGCATTCATTTCGGTAAGGCGAAAACGATGTCTAGGAGTTCCATAAGGTTTCAGGATACAATGATTCAAATCGTCGCCTTCAATCAGCCTTGGCTTTCTCGCTGGCCGGTGGGCAGTACCTTAACGGTAGTCGGTAAGTATGATGGTCATCAGAAAGTCAATGTTTCAAAACTAAATCAGAAACCTTTAGATTTGACGGCGGGAATTCATCCGGTCTATAGCTTAAAAGAAGGAATCACTTCAGAAACTTTTCAGAAGCTCGTTAAGGAAAGTTATGAACTGAATCAGAATGAATTGAAAGATGTCGTTCCCCAAAAGCTTAGGCAACTAAATAATTTTTTAAGTTTTAAAGAAGCGGTATTCCAAATACATTTCCCGAGTAATGATAAGTTATTGCAACAAGCGATACGGACCTTGAAGTATGAAGAATTTTTCAAATTTGCCTTAATCATGAATTCGCGAAAAAGAAATAATCAGAATACTTTAGAAGGCCATCGGAAAGATTTTTCCTTTGAGAAAGTTCGGGAGAAAGCGAACACTTTGCCTTTCAAACTTACTATTGATCAACAGCAGGCATTGAATGAGATTCTTAAAGATCTGAATTCTCAAGCTCCGATGTATCGATTATTGGAAGGTGATGTCGGATCCGGAAAGACGATTGTGGCTGCCTTAGGAATGTATGCCTGTTGTTTAGCCGGATACCAGTGTGCGATTATGGCCCCGACGGAGATTTTAGCTAAGCAACATGAACAAACTTTCAGTAAGTTCTTTAAAAATACGCCCTTCAAAGGCGGTATTTTAACTTCTTCCTTAGACCCCGAAACAAAAAACGAAGTTCTTAGTGGCTTGAAGCACGGAGAATATAACTATATTGTCGGGACACATGCATTATTTCAGGAAAGCGTTCAGTTTAAGAATCTCGGATTTATCATTACCGACGAACAACAGCGCTTCGGGGTCAAACAACGTCAGGCCTTCACGCAGAAGGGTCAAAAAGTCGATGTTTTAATGCTATCGGCAACCCCAATTCCTAGAACCTTAGCTGGTTCCTTATTCGGCGATATGGATATTTCAATCATCGAGAGTATGCCGGTCGGTAGACATAAGACCATCACAAAATATATTCCCGAAAACAGTATTCGACTAATCAAAAAACAATTGGAAACCTTAATGAGTCAAGGTAATCAGGTCTATATCGTCTGTCCGGCAATTAATCTTAATGAGAAAGTCAAGATGCGAAATGTAACCCAGCTAGCTGCTAATCTAAAAAAAGAATGGTCCGGCAGATTCAAAGTTGCCGAGATTCATGGACAGCTGGATACTAGCGAGAAAGAAAAAACGATGGAAGCCTTCAGAAACCATCAATATGATGTGTTGGTTTCAACTACCGTTATCGAAGTCGGGGTTGATATTCCCCAGGCTAATGTCATGGTCATCTATGAAGCCCAACGATTCGGTTTAAGTCAGTTGCACCAATTAAGAGGACGGGTAGGACGTAATGACCAACAGGGATATTGTTTCTTACTGAGTTCCGATCAAAGCGAAGAAGCCCAGCAGCGGTTAAAGTTCTTAGCCGATAACACCGATGGCTTTAAGATTGCCGCTTATGATTTAAGCTTAAGAGGTCCTGGAGATCTTCTGGGCTTACGTCAAAGTGGAATCCCGGGATTTATTCTAGGCGATCTAGTCAAGGATAACAATATTCTCACCCAAGCCCAGAAAGATGCTAATGTAGTATTGAATGATTTAGGAAGTTATCCTCAGGTGAACGAATATTTGCAAAATGAAGGTAAGCAATACATTAAATATTTCGACTGATGTGATACAATTCAAAGGTAAAGAAGGTGTACTATGATTAAACTAGCAATCGATGCGATGGGTTCTGATGCCGGCAGTTCAATTGTAATCGAACCGGTTAAGCGGTTCAGCAAGGAACATTCGGTCGAACTATATGTTTACGGTAAATTCGAGGAATTGAAAGAATTGAATTCATTACCGAATATTACGGTTATTCCGACCACGGAAGTAATGGAGATGACTGATGGTCCTTTAGCCGTGCGTCGTAAGAAAGATTCTTCAATGGTTAGGGCTATGGAAGATCTCAAAGAAGGAAAGGTACAGGGTGTTGTTTCTTCGGGCGGCACCGGAGCGTTATTATCCTGTGGCATGATGTTAATCAAACCGATTGATAAAATCGAAAGAGCGGCAATCTTAACTGTTCTGCCTAATCAAGGCCCAAATCCGACGGTTTTATTAGATATCGGTGCGAATGCGGAAAATACCGTAGAACAATTAGGCGATTTTGCGATTTTAGGTAAAGCCTATGCGCATAGTTATTTGGGAATTGAAAATCCGCGAATCAGTTTACTAAATATTGGTTCTGAAAGTGAAAAGGGCGATGATCTTCATAAGAAGACTTATCTAAATCTTAAGAATGACCGACGTTTGAATTTCATCGGGAATATTGAGGCCGATAAAGTTCTTAAAGGACTCACGGATGTAATTGTGACCGATGGTTTTACCGGAAATGTCTTGTTGAAGAGTTTGGAAGGAACGGCGGGTTTCTTGATGAAAGAAATCAAGAATGCTTTCTATAGTTCTTTGAGTGCCAAGATCGGTGCTTTCTTGAGCAAGAAAGCGATTTACGGAGTCAAAGAGATTATGGATCCTCAGAAATATGGCGGAGCCTTGATTGCCGGATTAAATGCCCCGGTCGTTAAAGCCCATGGTTCCAGTAATCAGATTGCCTTCTATCATGCGATTGAACAGTTATATACGATCGTTGAGCATAATGTGATCGGTAAAGTGAAGGAAGATTTAGTATGACGATTTATGATTGGTTAGAGAGTTTAGGAATCAAGTATCATCAAAGTGAGTTATATGAGATTGCTTTGACCCATACTTCGTTTCTTAACGAGCATAAAAAAAGTCATACCGATAATGAACGCTTGGAATTTCTCGGCGATTCGGTTTTGCAATTATGGTCGGCAGATAAGTTATTCCGCGAAAAGCCACCTTTAAATGAAGGACAGATGACCAGGACTAGAG
>JAEZBR010000053.1 GCA_023426935.1 Bacillota bacterium
ATTGTGGTCTGTGCGACCTTAGTCACTGAAGATAATGTTACTAAATTACACCAATTAGGCGTCGGTGATTCCAAAGGAATCAATGATAAAGTAATCCGAAACATCGCCCCCGAACTGATTGAATTATTACCGCATTCGATCGGATTATTGACGCCTGAGAAATATAACGAAGTAAGCAAGAAAAACAATTTGAATCGGATCAAAGCTTTAATGCATAATCAATGTTACCTAAACTTAGAAAAAAAAGTCGGTGAGTTACCGGCCTTGCGAGTTATCGATCAATTTACGCCCGAGAAGAAATATTATTATTATTTGGGAACCGAAACCCAGATTGTTAAAGGTATTCATTTCGAAACCAAAGCCGAGAACGCTTACCTTTGTGTCGGAGCTGCTTCGATCATTGCCCGTTATGCCTTTCTTAAAACTTTCGATCAATATCGGGAAAAGTATTATTTCCCCTTCCCCAAAGGCGCCGGGACAAAAGTCGATGAATTCGGTAAACAATTCATTAAGGAATATGGCGTCAAGGAATTCAATAAGTATGCGAAGTTAAACTTCAAAAACACCCAGAAAATCAAGGGATAAAGAAACCCGAATCGATTCCGAAGAAAAATTACATATTCATTAATCTAGTAAATAAAAACGGTGTACCTATACTCTATAGGTTACACCGTTTTTGAGATCATTCTTATTGATCTATCGTAAAGCGAAGAAGACGATGAAGATAAGATCTAAGATCCAGATGGCAATATTGACATCTTTAGCTTTCTTAGCTCCGACCATCGCAACAGTATAAACGATAAATCCTAAAGCCATACCATCCGAAATGGAATAGGTCAGGATCATCGAGATAATGCAGATGAAACCGGAAGCACAGAAGATCATATTTTGTTTCCAATCAACATCACTCAGCTGCGCCGCCATCAAGATTCCGACAACGACCAATGCCGGAGCGGTAACCGCCGAAGTAACTAAGCTGCCAACGACCGGATAGAAGAACATCGACAAGATAAAGAGTAATCCGGTAACGACAGCGGTTAGTCCGGTCCGGCCACCCGCTTCGATTCCCGAAGAAGATTCAACGAAACAAGTAATCGTGGAAGTTCCGAACGTGGAACCGATAATTGTACCAATGGAATCGGTTAACATCGCTTTCTTTCCACCTTCAACTGAGCCGTCTTTGTGTAGCCGACCGCAACGATTAGCTAGCGCCATTAAAGTTCCAGCAGTATCGAAGAAGTCAACGAACAGCATGGAGAAGATTACCAAGAACCATTGCGGTTTACTGAATAATTCTCCAAAGCCCGAGAAACAAGCCCCGAAATCATTCATTTTCAGCGAAGAACTGAAAATAGTCGAAGTGAAGTTTGGAAGCCCCTCAGCACCCAAACCGGTAACCCGGAAAATTAGACCTAAGCAAGCGGTGATAACCATTCCGATAAATACTGCCGCCTTAACTTTTAACATTAATAACACTAAGGTAATTAGAATACCTAAGATTGCTAATAAAACAACCGGATTCTTTAAATCACCTAAACCAACAATCGTGGAAGCGTTCGCAACGACGATGCCGGAATTCTGTAAGCCGATAAACGCAATAAAGAAACCGATACCGGCACCGATTGCCGCTTTAAGCTGATTGGGAATCGCATTAACGACTTTTTCCTGCAAACCGCTTAAACAAATAATCAAGAATAAAACACCTTCGATAAAGACGGCTGCTAAAGCTGCTTGGTAAGAATAACCGAATGTCAATACTACCGTATAAACAAATAAAGCGTTCAGCCCCATGCCTGCAGATAGTGCTGCTGGCCATTTGGCTAGAACGCCCATGATGATCGTCGTGATACCTGTTGCTAGTGCCGTTGCCGTAAATACCGACTGGGCATCCATCCCCGCATTGGCTAACATAATCGGGTTTACCGCGAGAATGTACGCCATCGCTAGGAATGTTGTCAGGCCTGCGATCACTTCTGTCTTCACATCAGTATGCTTTTCTGATAAATGGAAAAACTTTTCTAACATGTTTCTTCCTCCCTATGGAAGAAGTATAGAATAAAATAAATAAGAATAAACTATGAAACCGCTTACTTCAAAAAAGTAATTTATTCACAAATATTTATTGCTCGATTCCGACTAAATCGTAGGTATCACTGTCGGTTATTTTGACCTTTACGAAGTCGCCGAACCCATGAATCTTATTCGTTTTGACTCTGACGATGCCATCAACTTCATCGGGAGCACTTAAGTAACTGCGCCCATAAAATAATCCGTTCTCTTCATCGATACCTTCCAATAAAACTTCCAAGGTCTTTCCTAGATACTGTTTACCCTTTTGGTCAGAGATCTTCGCCTGTACTTCCAATAATTCTTTTAATCTTTCTTTCTTTACTGAAGCCTTTATCTGCGGCTTCATTAAATAAGCCGGCGTATCCTGTTCCCGTGAATAAGTGAACGCCCCTAGACGATCGAATTTAAGCTTCTGAATAAACTTTAGTAACTCACTGAAGTCTTCGTCCGTTTCACCCGGGAAACCGACAATCATCGTCGTTCTTAGTACCGCATTGGGGAAATAAGTTTTAATCAGTTTTACCAAATGATTAAATCCTTTAATATTTCCTTTTCGGTTCATCGCCTTTAACATTTTATCGTTGCCATATTGTAACGGTAAATCGAAGTAAGGAATGAAATGCTTGCAGGATTTTAATTCTTTGAGCAATTGTTCATCGACTTCACTGGGGTATAAATATAGGATCCGGATCCATTTAAGACCGGAAATCTTATCTAACTTCTTAACTAAAGCTCCAAGTTTCTTTTGCTGATAGAGATCGATTCCATACATCGTAGTATCCTGGGCCACCAGCACTAGTTCTTTAGTTCCCTTAGCTACTAATCCTTCCGCTTCCTTAACCAAAGAATCAAGATCCGCACTGACAAAGTTTCCCCGAATTAAAGGAATCGCGCAATAAGAACAGCGATTGTAACAACCTTCCGCGATCTTTAGATAAGCGCTATATCCGGTAACCGAGAATAATCTTTCCGGATCGTTATAAAATTTCTTTTTAAAGATCTTGGCGAAGATTTCGGGTAACTTGGGATATTGATCCAGGGTAATGAAGTAATCGACTTCCGGTAAGGATTCTCTTAACTCTTTCTCATACCTCTGACTCAAACATCCCATCACGATCAGTTTTACTTTTCGTGTTTTCTTATATTCCGCCATCTCTAAGATCGTATTAATCGATTCTTCCTTGGCCGACTTAATAAAACCACAGGTATTAATAATAAGATAATCCGCTTGATTAGGATCATCGGTCAGACTTAAACCGCCGCTTACTAACATTCCCATGATTTTTTCGGAATCGACCCGATTTTTTGCACATCCCAATGAGATAAAGCCAACTTTTTTGTTCATAGTTTCTCCAAAAAGACGGCTGGGTGTTTCCCAGCCGTTATTAACTAATCTTTTAACGTAATCGTACTTCCATCCGGACCAGGCGTTTCGGACAAATACTTAATAATTTTTGCCCTTCCTTCCGGTTTACTCGGACGGCAATGCATCGTGGTATCGACTTCACCGTTAACAATCGCATTAGCCATTCCGGCACAACCGGGATAACCGCAGCTGCCACAGTTATAGCCAGGTAATAATTTGGTTACTTCTTCAATCCGCGGATCAACTTTTACCGCAAACGCTTTATCCGCAACCCCTAGTAATAATCCTAAGGCTGCCCCTAATCCTAAAGTTACTAGTATCGCTATCATCCTAACTCTCCTTTGGGTTTTCCCCGTTTTTGTTTCGGGCTCCGCATAAGACATTTGGGCACGAAGAACAAGCTTCTCTCAGTTCTTCACAACCTTTGGGTTCCGGAACTTTCTTATTTGCTTTATATAAGAAACCATTTAAAACAACTAGACTACCTAAGACTACCACGACCCAGAAGATCTGAGTTAGATTCATTAGATCATCCCTGCTAAGCCAGAGAACGCTAAGGCCATTAATCCGGCGGTAATAATCGCAATCGGATTACCGGCGAAACTCTTGGAAGTAGTGGAAACACTCAACCGTTCCCTAATCATTGCGAAGATATAGACGATCAATAAGAAGCCTACCGAGATCCCGATAGAATTAACTAACATTTCCACGAAGTTATAACCTTCGGTAATGTTCTGCAAAGCCGCGTAGAGAACGGCACAGTTGGTGGTAATTAAAGGTAGATAGATTCCTAAAGATTTGTACAGGCCCACCGAATACTTCTTGAGGAACATTTCCGTGAACTGAACGAAACAAGCGATGACCAGAATGAAAGTAATCAATTCGAGGTAAGTCAGATCTAACGGTACTAAAACGAAGTAGTATAAGCACCAGGTAAAGATTGACGCTCCGACGATTACGAAGATGACCGCTAAGCCCATACCTAATGCGGAAGAACGGCTCTTCGAAACACCTAATAACGGACAGAAGCCAAAGAAGTGAACCAA
Source organism: Bacillota bacterium (assembly GCA_023426935.1). Classification (GTDB taxonomy): domain Bacteria; phylum Bacillota_I; class Bacilli_A; order Erysipelotrichales; family Erysipelotrichaceae; genus RUG11872. Next base: position 4,483 of record JAEZBR010000053.1, read on the forward strand.
GATGATATTATCGATCAAAACCGTCGATAAGAATAAGGTCAGTAATTTAACCATTAGCTTTTACAACCTCCTTAGCCGAAGCAGCTACTTTCGCTGCCTGTTTCTGTTTATTCTCAAAGCTTAACTTATATGATGCGAATAACGCTGCCAAGATTCCAAAGGTAATAAACCCTCCGATCGGTTTAGCGAATAAACCGATCCGCATGCTTTCCGGCAGAATCGTAAGCTTGAATAAAACTTCATTGGTAAACGGATTGGCTAAACTCCAACCGCCTTCCGCAAAGAAGGAACGGATGATTGCCATCGAGAACTGGGAAATCGCATAACCCAAGCCCATAACGAAGGCATCTTTGATGGAAGCTCCTAAGGGCTGTTTGCTGGCACAGGCTTCTGCCCGGCCTAGGATAATGCAGTTTACGACAACTAATGAAATGAACGATCCCATGTTCTGATAAAGAATCGGGGCATAGGCTTTAATAAACATTTCCGCCACCGAAACTGCCGTCGCGATAACGACAATGAACACCGGAATTCTAATCTCATTGGGGATCAGTTTTCTCAATAATGAGATTAAGATATTCGAGACTAATAAAACGAAGAGAACGATAACACTCATTCCTAAGGCGTTATCTAAGGAAGTAGATACTCCTAAGACCGCGCAGATTCCCAGATACTGTACAAAGGGAGGATTATCGAGAAGCAATGACTGCCAGAAATTTGGTTTTTTCATGTTATTTCCCCCTTACTTTCCCTGATAGTTGCTAGCGTAATGACTGCTAGCCGTATTTAATGCGGTCTTGATAGCCGTAGAAGAGATCGTCGCTCCGGAGATCGCATCAACTTCATCCCCGTTAGTTTTCCCAATCACACTCTTAGCGAAGGTTTCTTCACCCACTTGGGATCCGATACCCTTAGTTTCGCCGGAAGAAAGAACCGTATAACCGACAATCTTGCCATCCGTACCGAAACCGACCATGAAAGTAATCGACTTTTTACCACCGAAACCATCCACGATCATCTTATAGACATAACCTTGATCGCCAGCTTTATAAATGCTATCTATTGTTTTTGTGTCATCCTTGAAACTTTCAACTTTTTCAAAGTCCGCGCCCGGGAAGATTAATTCGAGGTTGCTCTTTTCCGAGGCAATCTCATTTTCTTTAATCTTCGGTGCCGTAAAATTATTCGTTAAGGTCAAGGCTGCTCCCGATACGGCAGCGATGATTGCTAAGAAGCAAGCTAGATATAGTGCTTTTTTCATTTCCTTACCTCCTATTGAGCCTTCGCTACTGCTGCGACGGCTGCCATTGCGGAGATTGAAGTAAAGGTTGCCCCGGTTGCCGCGTCGACGCTGCTGGTGGTATCACTCAGATCCATCCCGACAAACTGACTTAAGAACTTATCGGATTTAGTCTTATCTCCGATATACTCGGTATCGGCGAATTTAACGTATGAAACCGAAACAACTTTCTTCGAACCATCAACCACGACCGCAAAGATATTCTTTTCCGGTGCATCGTAATGATCCTTACCATAACCCCAAACCGAGACATTGTAAGTTGTTGTCCCATCACCATTAGGCGTTACCGAATCAATTACCGCTTCGTCAGCCGTATAATCATCCGCCAAGGTACTTGGTTTATCCGCATTTAAGAAAGGTTTCTCAACGGCACTCTCCGGAACGACCGGGGAAATAACTGAAGATACCACAATCGTCAACGCGATTGCCACGGCCGCTAAACTGCCGGTAATAATAGACATTTTCTTGGTGAAATTAAGCTGAACGCCCGAAGTGATTCTTTCAATCCACGGCGTTAACATATTCATTAATAGAATCGAGTATAAAACGCCTTCCGGTAAGCTAGCTTTAACTCTGATTAAAACCGTCAATAATCCGCACCCAATCGCGAAGATTATCCTTCCGGCAATACTGGTCGGATTAGTTACCGGATCGGTCGCCATAAAGACCGCACCGAACATTATGCCACCCGTTAATAGATGGAATACCGGATACCACATCCCCGTTCCATGCATTAAACCGATGATGGTTGCCAAAACGAAGACCGTACCGCAATAGAAGACCGGTACTCTCCAATCAATGATTTTTCTAACGATTAAATAAATCGCCGCCAAGATAATAATCAAGGTACAGGTTTCCCCGATTGCCCCATCATAATTTCCTAAGAATAACCCTTTTAAACCGCCAAACTGATTCAAGAAGGTCGTTTGAATCTTTGGATCGGTAATTAACCAACCGTAGGTAGAAGCGATTGTTTTAGTCGGAGTCGCGGAAGTAACGACATCCTTAACGACCGAAGTCGAGAAATAGGTAAAGATGATCGCCGCCCCTGCTGCCGCGGGATTAAAGATATTCTGACCGAAACCGCCAAAGATTAATTTAACTATGACGATCGCGAAAATTGTCCCGATTACAACCGGATAAATTCCGATATTGGCCGGCATCATCATTGTTAAGATAATTGCCGTAACCCACGGGAAGGATTCCATAACATATTTGAAGGGGTTAGTCTTCGCGACTAATTTTCCCCAGATCAATTCACATAAGATTGCCGTCGTTACGGAACATAACAATAGAATTACGATATGAATCGCATTAGCCATCCCGTGCATCGCATACTGATGCCAAATCGCATAAGCGTAAACGACCAATAAAACGATGGTCAACTCACCCATTATTTTCTTGGTACTGGCTTTGGAATGATAATTGGGAGCCGCATTATAATTTAGCTTCATTATTTTTTACCTCCCTTTTCTTCCGGTTTCTTTAACGGATGTAACGCCAATAAAGTCTTGGCCTGTCTAATTCCTTCGGTCACTGCGATATTGGAAGGACAGACATAAGTGCAAGAACCGCATTCGATACATTGACTGGCACCTAATAAACGTATTAATTCGATATCTTTCGATTTAAAGGCGTTATTAATTCTCACCGGTTGTAAACCCGCCGGGCAAGCTTCCGAACATCTGCCGCATCTTAAGCACGCTAACGCATCCTGTTCCTGATATTTAAGAACGGTAATCGCATCGGAATAAGTACCGATTACGAATTCATCCTTCACCAACGTCTTACCCATCATCGGACCACCCGCGATTACCACAACGGAATCCCCGTTATAGCCGCCTAATTCATTAATGATCTCATTGACCGGTTTACCGACCGGAACTAACACGTTCGCATTCTTCTTTAACCCATCGCCGGAGAAAGTCACAATCTTCTCGACAATCGGTCTACCCGTAGTTACCGCTTGGGCAAAAGAAATAACGGTCGTCGCATTCTGCACGATAACCCCGACTTCAGACGGTAACTTATCATAACGTTTATGTAATAGCTGATAAACGACGGTTCTCTCCCAACCCATCGGGTAGAGATCCGGTACCGGTTTAACACTTACGTTTTCGATTCCTTTAATACCTTCTTCGACTTTCGCAATCAGATCTTTCTTGTCTGCTTTGATGGCGATCATCACTTCTTTAGCCCCGGACATCTTCTTTAAGATCTTGATTCCGGTAACTAAATCCGCCGTATCTTCGCTCATCGCTTTATAGTCAGCGGTGATATAAGGTTCACACTCAACGCCATTAATAATCAGAGTATTGATCCCCGCCGCCTTATATTTAATATAAGCCGGGAAGCCCGCTCCGCCGCAGCCAACGATTCCGGCCTGCATCATGAAGTCAACCAATTCGCTAGTTGAAGCTTTCTCCCAATCGATTGGTTTAAGATCATATTTAGCTTCATATTTTCCATCATTCTCGATGACTAAATGGTCAACGATTTTTAAACATGCATGCATTCTCTTTTCAATTCCGACAACTTTTCCCGAAACACTGGAATAAATTGGAACAATGAAATGATCATTCCGTTGCGCTACTTTGGTCCCGACATAAACTTTATCTCCCGATTTAACCAACACTTCCACGGTGGTGGAATTCATGTTGATTAACGGCAGATAAACTTTGTCCGTCTTGGGAAGTTTTAAGACCGGCTCATGATTAGTCAGATCTTTATGACCCTCAAGATGGGAGCGCATTTTGCCTGTAAATATCGACATTTTTTCTCTCCCCTGGCATCCTCGCCATAATCACCGTGTATTATATCACAATCATTACGTAGCGAAACCGGTAATAGTGAAATAGTTCTCATTTTTATCAGCATTTTTATCATTTGTTTTTCAGAGTTTTATACTCAATTTTTATTTAATTAATCTATCAGTAAACAATCGTGGTGTTGACAAATAGAAGGATGATACAATTAGTGTTGCCAAATATAGAAACACTTGAGCTGTCATTCGGCTCTATGTTTGGCGACATTCCCTGTCGGATGGC
>JAEZBR010000070.1 GCA_023426935.1 Bacillota bacterium
TTCATAATCCTGGGAATAGAAATTGAACGGCGTCTTACCCGGAATGAAGAGTAAAGCATGGTACGAAAGATTACCTTCGACCGAATAATGAATTACTTTTCGCGGCGCGGTATAATCGAAGAATTTAGCAGAATAGAAACTATCGTATTCGGCTTTCTTGATATCCTTTTTATTTCGACGCCATAACGGAATCATCGAATTTAAGGTCTGATTTTCCGTGACGGTCTCATACTCATCCTTGGAACCTTCTTTTAGTTTCGAAACTTCCATATCCATATGAATCGGATAACGGACATAATCAGAATATTTCTGAACTAAAGTCTTGATCTTGAAACTGTCTAGATAATCAGAGTATTTAAAATCGTCAGTATCGTCTCTTAAGAATAAAGTGATCGAAGAACCTACTTCGGTTCTATTAATCGGAGAAACGGTATAACCATCTGCCCCTTCGGAAGTCCAGCGGTAAGCTTGTTTCTCGCCTAATTTCAAAGAATCGACAGTAATTTTCTTCGAAACCATGAAAGCGGAATAGAAACCGACACCGAACTGTCCGATGATATCGAGACCTTTCGCATCTTTGTTCGCATCTTTAAAGGCTTGCGAACCGGAATTCGCAATCGTACCCAGATTTTCTTCGAGATCTTTCTTATTCATCCCAATCCCGGTATCTTTAATCGTTAAAGTCCGTGCATCTTTATCTATCGATAAATCGATACCCAAGATGGCATGATCATGGTGTTCCTTATCGGTTAGCGATAAGAAATGACGCTTATCCAAAGCATCCGAAGCATTCGAGATCAATTCTCTTAAGAAAATTTCCTTGTTGGTATAGATCGAATTGATCATCAGATCTAGCAGTTTCTTTGATTCGGCCTTAAATTGTTGTTTAGCCATAATATCACTCCTTTAGCACTCTTATAAGTTGACTGCTAAATTATGATAGCCCATCTATTTTGGAAAATCAAGGCTTTGGCTTATTTAGTTTCAAACAAGTGAGTAAATATTGTAAATATTCGGCTTTTACTTCCGGGGAACCAATCACGAATCCTTTATTTTCTAGTTTAGTAAGGCTGGAGAAAAGTACCGGGGAAGTTTGAATTTCGAAGCTGAATAAGTAGGGATAGGTTTTATCGGAGGTCGTTTTGACATGAACATAATTCGGATTACGGCCAAATTCATCCAGGGCTAAAGCCAGACCGTCAATATTTAATTGTAACGTGACTAGTTTTTTCGGACCGGTGAACATTCCTAAAGTGCTCTCTAGGTTTTCGTTTAAGTCCAATTGCGGTTTATCCGCATGTTGCCGGGAAACCTTTAAATCCTTGATTTTTTCCACTCTGAAGGAACGTAGATTCAAATCAGGTGAGCTATTGGCTGTCGGCTTACGATAACTGGGATCGTTATTTTTTAATAACCCGACACAATAATAACGGTCATTGTTCCAAACTAAGCCATAAGGAATTAAATGACGGGGATTTTTATTATCCGCATAGATTTTGATATCTTTATAATCGACCTGCTGATAGACAAAGGAGATTGAATAACCTTCATTGATGGCCTTTCGTAAATTTTCTGCGTTATAAATCGTATTGTCCTTACTCTTGTTTAGATTTTTGATTATCACCTGTTTTAAAGTCTGACTCTGGTTTTCACTGACTAAAGATAAAAGAAGATCATTTAACTTCTTAGTTTGTTTCTCGTTGATAAAGTTCGCTTTTGCGATGGCATTGATCAAGATTTCGACTTCGGATACCTCGAAAGGTTTCGCTTCCATGTAGCAGCCTTTCTTTTGGTCATTGCTGGCGGTGGAGATTAAGTCTGAATTGAAGTTGGAAATCTGCAGTAAATGACGGGAAAGGGTTTTTCGGTCACAGGCCAAGCCGTATTCTTCTTTCAGATAGTCCCTGATCTTCTCGTTGGTCAGCCGATGGTTGGCATCGGAATGCTTCTTCAGAATACTGATAATAGCTAGATCGACAGATTGATTTTTCATATTGGTAACTCCTGCGATAATTGTACCATAAATGACCTGTTCAAAAATGACTTTTGATGGAATAATTTAGCCAACCTCAGGGAGGAAACGATGATGAAAAGAAATGATTACTTAACGATTGGCTATACTTTGGTGGTACTGAGTTACGCCTTCTTTTTCCAAGATCTATACCTACTTACTTTCTTGTGTTCGCTTCTATCCTTGGGGTTGACTTTCTATGGCCTTCCAAGGAGATTGAAAACCGTTAGGATTCCTAGCTGGTCATTATTATTACTGACAATGACGGCAATCTTAACTTATTTACAACTTATCGAACTAAAACTAGGAATTTTAACGCTTCTTAACGTATTAATAGCTGGGGTCAGTACGAATTATCGGGTCAAAAAAACCTCCGGTCTTCTTAACCTGATGGTCGTATCCGGATGCCTTATTGGAATTTTCGCAATCGGTCTAGCTTTATTGACCAAGCGGGATCTGGCGTTATATCTGATCAGTTTCACCGGATTAGTTTTTCCCGAAAGCATCTGTTTATTCCAAATCTATCAAGGTTCCAGAGCCAAGGCTCTAGAAAGAGGACATTAAGATGGAAAATAAAAGTGAAGAAAAGTTAAGCTGTTTATCGTTTATCATGGATAAAGCCGGGATTAGGCTGCAAAGTCGAAATTTACAGGATGGCGATGAGTTTGTCGCTTGCGGTTTATTGATCGGAGTGATTATGGAAGAATACCATATCTCAGAAGCTGAGGCCTTCAAAGCCCTGTCACCGTATATCGTGAAAGTTGAAGAAATTCATAAAGAGAATGTGATATTAAATTAGAAAACTTAGATTTAAAAAGTTAATTTGGCATATATAACAGATGCAAGCACACATAAATATACCTTAAAGGGTATAAATATAGCCTAATATATGTATAATATAACCTAAAGGGTATAAATGTAATGAAAATCATTGAGATAATACCCTAAGGGGTATATAATTGTGTTGAGGTGATTCTATGAACAAAATTGCGCAGTTTGTTAAAACCCATAGGAGGGCAGCCGGTTTGACTCAGGAAGAATTTGCGATGCGTTCTGGCTTGGGATTACGTTTTGTCAGAGAACTTGAACAAGGCAAAAAAACCGTTCGGTTAGATAAAGTCAATATTGCTTTAGGTATGTTTAACATGGAAGCAATTCCGGGAAGGATTGATAACCATGAGTGATTCATTCAGATCCGTAGGAGTATATGTAAGAAATGTCTATGCCGGAAACTTGCAAGAGATAGCTGAAGGGTATCAGTTTTCTTACGACAGTTATTATCTTGAACAGAGCAACGCCAGTCCGGTTTCTTTAACCTTACCATTACAGAGCAAACCATATATATCTAAAACTATTTTTCCATTTTTCGATGGGTTGATTCCTGAAGGATGGTTACTTGATTTAGCAATTAAAAACTGGAAGATCAATGCGAATGATCGATTTGGATTATTGTTAGTGACCTGCAAAGATCCGATCGGTGATGTAAGTCTTGGACAGGTTACGGTATGAAATGTTTATGCTGCGGGAAAACGCTAGGACCAGATGAAGAGAAGAGTGGTTGGCACCATAGTTGTATCAAACGTTTTTTCGGCACCGATGAATTACCGGATATTGAGATTGATAACGAGGTGCTTGAAAAATTAGCGGAAGTTGGGATTCAGAAAGGATATACTGTTCCCGGAGTGCAAAAAAAGTTATCACTTCATTTATCGAAAAGACCAACGGCTCGTTTAACTTTAATCGATTTTCCCAACGGATATATTCTTAAACCGCAGACACAAGATTATCCTTCTTTGCCGGAAGCCGAGCAACTGGTAATGAATATGGCTGATCAAGCCGGAATTAAAACAGTACCACATGCCCTTATTAGGTGCGATCAAAAATTAGCATATATCACTAAAAGGATTGATCGCATAATAAAAGCCAAGACAGTAACTAAATTAGCGATGGAAGATTTTTGCCAGTTGGACCAACGATTAACTATTGACAAATACCATGGCTCGTATGAAAGATATGCGAAAGTAATTGAGAAATATTCTTCCCAAAGCGGAATAGATCTGACTGAATTCTATCTTCGGCTTGTCTTCTCATATTTGGTTGGTAATTCTGACATGCATCTTAAAAATTTTTCACTGATCGAAAAGGTTCCGAATTCTAATGAGTATTGTCTGTCTGCCGCTTATGACTTGTTACCGGTTAATGTCGTTAATCCTGAGGATCAAGAAGAATTAGCCCTTCCGCTTCAAGGTAAAAAAAATAATCTTAGACGCAATGATTTTATCTACTTTGCACAAGAATGTAATATTCCCTTATCGGCAGCGAATAAAATGATTAATAAATTGCTAACTAATAAAGAAAATTTTGCAGTCATGGTAAACGAATCATTCCTACCTGAAAATTTAAGAGAAAAATTCATTCATTTGTTAGGTCAAAGATTTGATAATCTTTGCAGAGAGAATAAATAGAATGGCGAAGATTGAGACCAGCCGTTTTATCAGCCTGATCTTAAGGCATAAACCGGAAGTGATTGGAATCAAACTTGATTGTCATGGTTAGGCTAAAGTAAAGGAATTGATTGCCGGAGTAAACAAGACGCATTCTTTAGACATGGAACTATTGGAAGAAATTGCTGAGAGTGATGATAAACAAGGATTTTCCTTCAATGAAGATAAAACCCTGATTCGAGCTAATCAAGGACATTCAATCAAGGTCGAGGTCGAATTAGAAGAGAAAAGTCCTCCGGATATTCTCTATCACGGAACTGGAGAAAAATATGTTTGTTCAATCGACAAAGAAGGATTACTTCCGAAGACCAGATTGAAAAAAGTACCGGTTAAGTACCTGAAGAAATTATAAAAGTCGCGGTGAAGCGACTTTTGTTTAAGCTAGAATTGGGCAATACCTTTACAATAGGTTTCAACAACGGAATAATCATCATCCAAAACGGTGATATCCGCATCATAACCGGCACATAGTCTGCCAATATGATCATCTAAGCCTAATAATCTGGCAGGGTTAATAGTGCAGGAATTAACGGCGGCATCGAACGGTACCAACGCTCTTTCGACTAAGTTTCTTAGTCCTTCGTTGGTCTTCATCGTACTGCCGGCTAAAATCTTGGTGCTCGTTAAGTGAGCGGAACCATCCGGATAAATCTCAATCTCATTCCCACCGAAACTGAACTTGGTGCCGGCTGGGAAACCTTTACACATTAGGGCATCGGAAATCATGATACCTTTATCTCGGCCTTTCGCGGTGAAGAAGATATTCAACGCTTCCGGCGTCGAGTGGTTGCAGTCACAGATAACTTCACCATAGAGGTCATGCATTCTTAAGGCGGTACCGACTAGACCGTTATTACGATGGTTGAATGGCGTCATGCCGTTATAAGTATGCGTCATTGACTTAGCACCGTTGGCAACCGCTAACATTGCTTGTTCAATCGTGGCTCCACTATGTCCCATCGACACTACAACGCCATGTTGGCTGCAGTATTTAGTTAAAGCCAAATCCGGATCATGTTCTGTCGCCAAAGTGATTAATTTAATCAAACCATCCGCATTTTTCTGATATTCCGCAAATTCTTCAACGGTTGGCGCAACGATACACTGTTCCGGCTGTGCACCTTTATATTTCATATCGAGATACGGCCCTTCAAAGTGAATACCCATAATATCGGCACCTTCAGGATGTTCCTTCTTGACGGCGGCGACATTCTTTACCGCTGCGGTAAGAACTTCATTCGTTTGGGTGATGGTTGTACATAATAGACCGGTGATTCCTTCATGCGTTACTTTCTTGACCCAGTTTTTTAGACCTTCAGGCTTCGCATCGTTAGTATCGAAACCATAACCGCCATGACAATGAATATCTAAGAAACCCGGGAAAATACGCTTATTACCGTAATCGACATCCGGTTTTTTCGTATCATAATCATAGATTGCTTTAATCTTAGTACCTTCAAGATCTAGCTGTGCCGGGAAGAAATTTCCCGAAATCCATACTCTTTTACTTTGTATTAGCATAGTTCCTCCAATTGTTACTTACATCATACACCAAACAGAACGGCTTGGTTACTTTGATACTCAGGATTCTGACCGATATTTAGTGATCAAGAAGTATTCGACACCACAAATGACGAGCGTTAAGCCGGCAAGAAGATAGAAGTTGAAATAATACTTAAATAGCTGAGCGATGATTAAAACAAGAGCTAAGCTAAATAAAAGAAGATAAAAACTGAAGGGATGATAATTAAGTAAACGCTGTCCGAGTAATTCACCGTAGAAGTTGAATAAGCAGGCAAAGCCAATCATTAACAAGCTTTGCGAAAGATAATAGTTGTTGAATAGCGGTAAAGATAATAGGGCGATGAAGTTAAAGAAGAGACCGATAAACAGACAAGGAACTTTATTATCCGAATGGTAAAAATATAATAAAACTGTTGTTCCTAAAAGCGGAACTAACCAGAACCACGCCGTCTTATTTCCTAACGCACTGAATTGAACCGTAAAGAAAGTCTGAGTAAATAAGGCGGGGAAGATACTTAAAGAAAGAATGAAACTGAATAAATATTCGTGATCTTTCTTAGTTGCGAACTCTTCGGGTTTAGGTAATAACCACACTAAGATTGTTGCCATGGCTAAATAGATAATCGCAAAGCTAGGGCCTAAGTAACGGAAGACTTTATTGTTTGACCAGTTCAAAGATAGATAAGCTAAGGAAGTGATAATAATGATTAAAAGGGAAGAATTACTCTTCTCGAATAACATGCTGGTATGAAATAATTTTCCGAAGATCAATAAATCGATTCCGCTTAATAAACCAATCAACATTCCACTGAGCGTCCAAAATACTTGGTCGCCTAAATAATATCCGATTAATAAAAAAATCATAACCGGTAAAGAAAACTGTAAGAAACGTTTCGTTAATAATTTTGGAATAAAATAAGCAATCACGATTCCGACCAAAAAGGCAATCAGGCTTAATAAGGTGATTGAAGGTAACTTAATCGCAAAATAAGTTGCTTGATTCTGTAAAGCCAACGAGTCTAAAGTAAAGGTCAAAAAGACGGCCAAGAAAAAAGAAAAAGCGGTAGTAAGAATATATGGATCACTTGAACTTTCAAAAGTTTTGTTGGGCATATCCGCGCTCCTTTGTTAATATTATAAACAGGTGGAAAAGAGAAAACCACCAAAGGAGTAGCTCATGAGTAAACTGAAAGCGTTGATTTTTGATTTGGATGGAACCTTATTGGATACCCTTGACGATTTAATGGTGGCCGATAATTATGCTTTAGAAAAGTATGGTTATCCTAAACGAACAAAGACGGAAGTCAGAAAATTTGTGGGCAACGGTCTAGGAAAATTAGTTTCCCGCAGTATTCCTAACGGTGAAGATAATCCGGATTATCCGAAAATATTGGAAGCTTTAAAAGAATACTATGAAGTTCATTGTTTGGATCAAACGCATCCCTATGAAGGTATTATTGAATTATTGAAACAGGTAAAGAAAGATTATTCAATCGCCATCGTCTCGAATAAACCGGATCCGCAGGTTAAACAATTAGCCGATAAGTTTTTTCCCGGCTTAATCGATATTACTTCCGGGGAGAAACCGGGCGTAAAGCGGAAACCGGCACCGGATACAGTCACGGAAGTATTAAACAAATTGAAGCTAAAAACTGACGAAGCAATCTATATCGGTGATTCCGAAGTCGATTATCAGACGAGTGTAAATGCCCATCTGCGTTGCATTTCTGTAGCCTGGGGTTTCAGAGATCCGGAATTCTTAGCGGAAATAGGCGCCACCGATATTATCCGTAAACCGGCGGAATTATTAACGAAATTATAAAAATGTAAACTTAATTATTTACCGTTTCCGGTATCCTGGGGTACAATAAGAATACAAGTAAAGGGCTTAGAGCCTAAGGAGTCAATAATGGAAACAGAAAATTTTAGTTTCACTTCACGTTGTGATGGTCTCGAGATTCAATGTTATGCTTGGAAAGAAGTTGAGCCGTTAAAAGTAAAAGGTGTTGTTCAGATTGCGCATGGGATGGTTGAACATGCTGCCCGTTATCAGCGGTTTGCGAAATATCTGAATTCACAGGGATATTTAGTTTACGCTAACGATCATCGAGGTCATGGTAAGACCGCCGGAAAACCGGAAGATGTTGGATATCTGGGTGATAAAGACGGATTTGAAAGAATGGTTCAGGATTGTCATCAGTTGACGGAAATGATTAAGAAAGATAATCCGGATCTTCCGCTTTATTTCTTCGGACATAGCATGGGTTCTTTCATTACTCAGCGATATATTCAGGAATTCGGCAAGGAAATAAAAGGTGCAATCTTAAGTGGTTCTAATGGCAGCAGTCCAATCTTCGGTGTTGCGAAAATAATTGCGAAAGGCGAAATTAAGAAGAATGGACCTAAGGGTAAGAGTGAGAAGATGAATAAACTATCCTTTGGTTCCTATAATGATAATTTCAAGCCGAATCGCACCGACTATGATTGGTTATCCCGAGATAATGCCGAAGTCGATAAATATATCGCCGATCCCTATTGCGGCAGTGTATGCTCAAGTCAATTCTATTACGACTTTATGGATGGTTTAGTAACGATATTCAAGAAGAGCAATGTCAATAATGTACCTAAAGATTTACCGTTATTGATTATCTCCGGTTCCCTGGATCCGGTCGGTGCTCAGGGAAAAGGTGTCACGAAGTTAAAAAACATGTATGATAAAGTAGGAATTAAAGATGTAACGATGAAGTTATATCCGGATGCCCGTCACGAAATTCTCAATGAGATCAATCGTGATGAAGTTATGAATGATATCGGCAATTGGTTAAAACAACACTAAGGAGAAACTATGCTTGAATTCAAATTTGACACCCAATTATTGATTGAAGGAACTAATCTTGATGAAGATAAGATCAATGACTATTTCCGCGAACATTTCAAAGGCGATTGTTTATTAGCGGTTGGTGACGATACTTTGATCAAGATTCATTTCCACACGAATGAGCCTTGGCAGGTATTGGAATATTGTGCCTCACTAGGTGAGATTCACGATATCGTCATCGAAAACATGGAAAGACAGAGCGAAGGTTTGGATAAGTAATGGCTGATTCACGGGAGCATTGGTTATTTACCGGCGAAGTTCAGGGCGTGGGTTTTCGTTATGAGTTAGTAATGGAAGCGAAACGCTTGGGAATCTGCGGCTGGGTCAGAAACTTAGAGACCGGACAGGTTGAAGCGATTGTTCAAGGTCCGAAAATTAAAGTTGACCAACTTAGAGCTTATATAACTAATCCCCGCGAGTATTATATTAAAGAGTTAGACATTCAAAGCTTACCTTTAGAGGAAGAATGCCACGATTTTAAGGTATTCTATTACTGATGAATTATAAGATCTATGTGGTCGAAGATGATGAAGTCATTGCGACTGGTATCGAAAAAAGATTAAAAGCTTGGAACTATCAGGTCAAGATTACTGATGATTTTCAACAGGTCAAAGAAGAGTTTATCGCGTATAATCCGCAATTAGTGATCTTAGATATCACTTTACCTTTTTTTAATGGTTATCATTGGTGCCAAGAAATCCGTAAGATCTCCGAAGTCCCAATCTTATTCGTTTCCAGTGCCTACGATCAGATGAATCAAGTTATGGCCATGAATATGGGGGGCGATGATTTTGTCGCGAAACCGTTTGACCTAGAAGTTTTACTAGCGAAAGTACATGCTTTATTACGAAGAACTTATGATTTTCATCAAACTTCATCTTTGATTCCTTGCGGAAAAGGTTTCTTTAACCAAGCTAACGGCATCTTACAACTAGCGGATTCGCAAGTCGAATTAACCAAGAATGAAAGTAAAATCTTAATAACGTTATTAACGAATAAAGGCAAGATTGTTTCGCGCAGTGATTTGATGTTAGTGTTATGGAACTCGGATGAATATATCGATGAGAATACTTTAACAGTCAATGTGGCAAGATTAAGAACGACCTTAAGTAATTTAGGCTTAGGTGATTTGATTAAAACCCGTAAGGGAGAAGGATATATCATCGAATGAAATTACTACTTTCATACTTAAGAAAACATTCAATCTTAATCTTAATGATGATTTCGGTTTTCATTATTTGGGGAGTTACTTATTATCTTTATGGTTTACCGTTAGAAGCTTTCGGTTATGGCACCTTATTAGTGATTGTAATCGGGTCGCTATTCTTTCTTATGGGCTTCTTTCGTTATCGTCGGGATCATCTAAGGATGCAAAGGTTAATCGCGAATATTCAGGAAGCGGAATTTAAGTTACCTAAAGCTGGCAATGCAATCGAAGCCGATTACCAAGAATTAATCAAACGCCTGGCAACCGACCGGGAAAATATCCGTAAAGATTTAGTTAATCAACAGAAAGACTATCAGGATTATTATTCGCTCTGGGTTCATCAGATTAAGACCCCGATCGCAGGGATGCACTTACTGATGGAAGAAGATAATTGGGATAAAAAGGCTTTGAAAGAAGAATTATTCCGAATCGAAGAATATGTCGGAATGGTTCTTTCTTATCTTCGCTTGACCAATGAGAGCAGTGATTACTTATTCAAACAGCTTGAACTGGATGAGGTAATTAAGGCGAGTATCCGTAAGTATTCGCAGACCTTTATTCTTAAGAAGATTTCCTGTGATTTTAAACCTACCAATTTAAAAATCTATTCCGATGCGAAGTGGGCGCAGTTAGTCATCGAACAGATCTTATCGAATGCGTTGAAATACTCTAATAAAAACACCACCATAACCATCTCCAAGGAAAAAGAAGAACTGGTAATCGCGGATGAAGGAATCGGGATTCGTCCGGAAGATTTACCAAGGTTAGGCCAAGCGGGTTTTACCGGCTATAACGGGCACGAAGATTCCAAATCCAGCGGCCTAGGCTTATATCTTTGTAAGCAGATTATGGGTAAACTTAACGGGAAACTGCGGATTGAATCTAAAGTTTCGGTAGGGACGAAAGTATATCTGAAATTTCCCGATCAGAAAAAAATATTCGACTAACTTACAATAATGTAAGATACCGGATCATGATGTAAGTTAAAGTATGAGATTATTATTTTTGAATCCGGTATTCTAAGTTTGCTGGAGGAATTTTAACATGGCACTATTAGAAGCGAAGCATCTTAGAAAAGTATATACGACTCGTTTTGGCGGGAATCAGGTTGTAGCTTTACATAATGTAAACTTCGCCGTGGAGAAAGGCGAGTATGTCGCAATCATGGGTGAATCTGGATCCGGGAAAACCACTTTATTGAATATTTTAGCGGCTTTAGACCGCCCGACCAGTGGCAGTGTGGAATTAGACGGAAAAGATTTACAGACGATTAAGGAAGCGGATTTAGCCGCCTTTAGAAGAGACCACTTAGGTTTCGTGTTCCAAGACTTTAATCTTTTGGATACCTTTTCGGTCAAGGATAATATTTTCTTACCGCTAGTCTTAGCCGGGAAGAAGTATGGTGAAATGAATCGTAAACTTACTCCTTTGGCCCAACAGTTAGGCATTGATACCCTGGTAAGTAAGTATCCTTATGAAATCTCCGGTGGTCAGAAACAACGAGTGGCGATTGCCCGAGCGTTGATTACCGAACCGGCAATCGTGCTAGCCGATGAACCGACTGGAGCTTTGGATTCGAAGGCGGCCGAAAGTTTGACGGATCTATTCGAAAATATCAATAAATACGGTCAAACAATCTTGATGGTCACTCACTCCGTCAAAGCCGCCAGTTCCGCAAAAAGAGTTTTATTCTTAAGAGACGGTGAAGTTTATCATCAGTTATATCGGGGAAATCTGACCAAAGAAAATTTCTTTGCCCAAATCTCTTCCACCCTGAGTGTTATTGCGCAGGGAGGAGTACCCAATGACTAAGTTTTGTCTCTATCCAACCTTAGCCTTCAATGGAATCAAACATAACAAAGAAAATTATCTGCCGTTTCTGATAGCCTGCTGGGGTATGTGCGGAATGTTTTACATCTTGATAAGTTTAGTCACCAATCCCGATCTACTAAAGATGCCGGGAACGTCAGCGCTATTGTTAATGTTAACGCTAGGGGTAATTGTCATTGGTATCTTCTCGGTTATCTTCATGCTATATACGAATAATTTCGTGATGAAAAGAAGACAGCGAGAATTGGCTTTATATAACATTTTAGGTTTAGAGAAACGACACTTAGCCTTAGTAATGTTCTGGGAAGACTTGTTCTTAGCCATCATGGGAATCGTCGGGGGGCTATTTATCGGAGTATTATTCTCAAAGTTAGTATCTTTATTATTAGGGAAGTTATTATGGTTTGAGAGCAGCTTAGGCTTTTATTTCAGTACGATGGGAATTATTATCACGGCGATCTTATTCTTGGCGATTTTCGGCTTGATTCTTGCCGTTAATATCTTCAAGGTCTCAAAAGTCAGACCGATTGAGTTATTACATAGTGAAGCAGGGGAAAAAGAACCTAAGACACCTTGGACCTTAACTATCATCGGTGTTATTTCAATGGTATCCGGCTATGTGATTGCCCAGTTTGTTTCCGATCCGATTAATGCGATAGCTTTATTCTTTATCGCCGTCATCTTAGTTATCATCGGAACTGAATGTTTATTCACTTCCGTTTCGATTGCCGTTCTGAAATTAATGAAGGCGAATAAGAAATTCTACTATCAGAAGGAACATTTCACGGCGGTCTCCGGGATGTTATATCGAATGAAACAGAACGGAAAAGGTTTAGCGAACATCTGTATTCTTTGTACGATGGTACTAGTTACGGTTTCGACCACGATTTGTTTATATGTCGGTTCCGAACAGACCCTGAAAAGGATTTATCCTAACGATATCAATATCGAAGTAAGCAGCGGAGATTACGATACCGAAACTCAAGAAATCGTTCAGACTTCCAAAGATCTGGCATTAAAGAATGATCTAACGCTTGAGAATTTAAGCAATTATCTCTCTTATGACTTCCAAGGTTACTATAAGGATGGACGGATGTTACTGCCCTATGAAGCAACCGAAATAGGCGATGTCAACGGTTATAGTTTCGTCTCAATCATTACCCAGGATGGTTATCAGAAGATCTATGGTGAAACTATTGAACTCATGGATGATCAGATCCTAGTTACCGGCAGCAAGTTTAAAGAGAATGAGATATTGAAAATCGGTAATTATAATTTTACGATCAAAAAAATCATTGCGGAAAAGAAACGCAATGCGTATATTATTAATAGCATGTTAATCGTCGTTAAAGATGCGGATATAGTTTCGACGCTTTATAACTTAGCTAATACCAGTGATAACTCCGGAAAGTTTATCCAAAATATTCAATATGACTTAAACGGAAGTGTTGAAGCGAAGAAAGAATTTTCTCAACAGCTTACGAGTGCGATGGATGCCAGGGAAGCTTATATAAAAGTCAGCAGTTTAGAAATGAATCGCGCAGATTATTATTCCCTCTATGGCGGTTTCTTGTTCTTAGGTTTGTTCTTAGGAATCCTCTTCCTGTTAATAACCGGTTTGATTATTTATTACAAACAGGTCACTGAAGGCTATCAGGATCAACAACGCTTTATTATTATGGAACAAGTCGGTATGAGTCAGGCGGAAGTTAAGAAAACCATCCGTAAACAGATCTTAATGGTTTTCTTCCTACCCTTAATTGTTTCGGGAATTCATGTCTTCGGTTCCTTCCATATGATCTCATTGATGCTGCAATTGTTCGGCTTGACGGATATTAAATTATTCATGCTTTGTACCGCAATAACCTTAGTATGTTTCTCGGCCATCTATGGTTTAATCTATTGGTCAACCGCCAGGACTTATTATCGGATCGTCAATAAGCCGGAATTAGATTAGAAGCTCAAAAAATAATTGAACTATGAGGGTGCTAAGCATCCTCTTTTTTCATAAATCTTGGGTGTTAATATTGCTTTGGCTAAATTGTTTTTATTGTGAAAGAAACGCCTTGAGTGTACAATTAATTTAACCAGAAACCGGAGGATTTATCATGGATTGTCCACTGATTCTAACTTTTGATATTGGAACCCAGAGTATGCGAGGAATCTTAGTCGATGCCCAGGGTAATTTTGTTGCCAGTAAACAATTAAAGTACCAACCGGCCTATTACTCGCCTTCAGCGAACTGGGCCCAACAAAAATCTAATTACTACTACGAGATTCTTTGTCAGATCTCCTTAGAACTTAAAGAAAAATATCCGGAAGCATATAAGCGGATCGAGGGAGTTACCTTAACCTGTTTTAGGGATTCCGTGGTCTTCTTGGATGAGGACTTAAAACCGGTAAGAGATATTATTCTTTGGCTTGATCAGCGTAAATCAGTGTATCAGGGTGAATTCGGTTCGGTTAAGTCGACTTTATTTCATTTAGTTAATATGTACGATACCGCCGTGATGCAATATGAAATGACTCCGGCTAACTGGGTTAGACAGAATGAGCCGGAAATTTGGGCCAAAACCAAAAAATATGTCATGGTTCCTACTTACTTAAACTATCAGCTAACCGGTTTATTAAAAGATAATCCCGCTAATCAGACCGGACATTTACCGATCGATTATAAAACCGGGAAATGGTTAAAACCGGGAGCGTTGAATACGGCAATCTTTAATATTCCGTTTTCTATGTTATGCGAATTGAGTGAACCTGCCGGATATATTGGCAAGATCACAAAGAAAGCTTCTGAAGAATCCGGAATTCCCGAAGGTATTGACCTAATCTCCAGCGGACCGGATAAAGCCTGTGAGACTTTGGGTTTATCCGTTAATTCTCCGGGAAAGGCGGCGATTTCGCTAGGTACGGCAGCGACGATTGATCTGGCGTCCAATCATTATTTTGAACCGCAGCCATTCTTGCCTTCCTATCCGGCAATCGAACCGGGCATGTATAACCATGATGTGCAGATTTATCGGGGATATTGGATGATCAATTGGTTTATTGAACAATTCGGTAAAGAAGATAAAGCCGAAGCGAAAGAACGGAATATTTCGATCGAAGAATTGATGAATGAAAAATTACTGAAGATAAATCCCGGCAGTGATGGCTTGATTGTGCAGCCTTATTGGCAACCTGGCTTGGAACAACCTAATTCCCATGGGGCGATTTTAGGTTTTACCGATCGACATACCAGAGATCACTTCTACCGCTCAATTGTCGAAGGAATCGGCTTTAGTTTATTGAAAGGTCTAGATACGATGCTATCCCGCAGTAAATTGACGGTGACGGAACTATATGCGGCCGGCGGCGGTTCGCGCAGTGCGGTAATCTGTCAGATTATGGCCGATATGTTCGGATTACCTTTGAAAAGGATTCAGACCAATGAGGCCAGTGCTTTAGGCTCGGCGATCTCGTGCTTTGTTTCTTTGAAAGTTTATCCTGATTATGCGACGGCGATTTCTAAAATGGTAAGAGTCAAGGATGAGTTTAAACCGGATAAGAAAAACCATGAAATCTATGAAGAAATCTATCAGAAAGTCTACAAAAATCTCTATACCACTTCCTTAGATAAAATTAACGAAGAATTAAAGACTTTATATCGTAAAGGTTTGTTTACAGATTAACCAGAACTGCTATACTAGCTTAGGAGGTAAAACAATGTATTGTGTAAAAAAAGTTAGCGAAGATATCACCTGGATCGGTGGTAATGATCGAAGATTATCGATGTTCGAAGGCGTCTATTCGGTTCCGAAAGGCGTTTCCTATAATGCTTATTTTCTTGAGGATGAGAAACTGACGGTCTTCGATACGGTCGATAAAGCGGTCAGTAAAGTTTATTTTGAGAATCTCGAATATTTATTACAAGGCCGTAAGTTAGATTATGTCATTGTTTCCCATATGGAACCGGATCATTCGGCAACCTTAGCGGAACTAGTCTTAAGACATCCGGAAGTAACGATCGTTTGTTCGTTTTTGGCGAAAGTGATGATCGGCCAGTACTTTACCGAACCGATGAAGATTAAGACCGTGGACGAAGGAGATACCTTAAGCTTAGGTAAACATCAGTTGACTTTCTATATGGCTCCGATGGTCCATTGGCCGGAGGTCATGGTCAGCTATGAAAGTACGGAGAAGATTTTATTCTCAGCGGATGCGTTTGGTACTTTCGGGGCCTTGAACGGAGCTTTATTCGCGGACGAAGTCGATTTCGACCGGGATTATTTAGACGAAGCGCGACGTTATTATACCAATATCGTCGGTAAGTATGGTCCCCAAGTTCAGGATCTATTGAAGAAAGCTGCGACCTTGGATCTTAAGATGATTGCCCCGTTACATGGTTATACCTGGCGGAAAAACCTGGATTATTATTTCGATAAGTACAACAAGTGGAGTTTGTATCAACCGGAAGATAAAGGCTGTGTCATCGCTTATTCTTCAATCTATGGGAACACTGAGAATTTAGTGGAGATTCTAGCTGCGAAGTTGAATAAGGCCGGCTTAAAAACGGAGATCTTCGATGTTTCAGTAACTCCGGCTTCCGATATTATTTCCGCAATCTTCCGTTATGATCGAGTCATCTTTGCGGCCACGACCTATAATATGGGTATCTTCGTTAAGATGGAAGATCTGCTGAGAGATTTAATGGCGCATAATATTCAGAACCGGAAGATTGGTTTAATCCAGAATGGTTCCTGGGCGCCCAAGAGCGGTAAGTTAATGAAAGATATCTTAAGTACCGGCAAGGATTTAACGATCTTAGAACCGATTGTAACGATTAAGTCTTCTTTGAAAGAAGCCGGCTTACAAGACTTAAATAATTTAGTTAAACAAATCAGTGAATAAAAAATAACGACATCGCAAGGTGTCGTTATTCTGTTTACTTCGCTTTTTCTAAGATCTGCCGGACGTCTTCTTTTTCAACCGGACCTTCATGTAACTTAACTTGGTCTAAATAGAAAGTCGGAACATAGTAGTAATCATACTGATTAGCTAAGTCGGGTTGTTCGGTCTCTTCGATCATTTCTAATTTGAGATCCGGGTACTCGCTCTTCAACTCCTCAAGATACTGCAACGCTTGTTTACAATAAGGACATCTTTTCTGATAAAACAGTTTTAACATCTTACTACCTCCGGCTTTATTCTAACAAATATCTTTCAAATTCAGTACTAATATGCTTGTAGTGATACAATAATTTCTAAGAGGTGCCCTATGATCGTCAAAAAACAGATTCTGATCAAACCTTATGGCTTAAAACGAACTTTGCATATCTATTTACCTTTAAATTACCGGAAAACGACTAAACGCTATCCGGTACTATATATGTATGACGGACATAATCTTTTTTTCGATAACGAAGCGACTTATGGAAAAAGCTGGGGCTTAAAAGCTTATCTTGACCAACATCAGGCGGAATTGATCGTAGTTGGTGTCGAATGCAACCACGAAGGGAATCAACGCTTAGTTGAATATAGTCCATACAATTTTAAGGATCGTTACTGGGGTAAAGTTGAAGGCACCGGTAAAGTATATATGGAATGGTTGGTAAAGGATCTAAAGCCCTATATCGATGCGCATTATCGGACTTATCCGGATCGTAAACATACCGGGATTGCCGGCAGTTCGATGGGTGGACTTATGTCAATCTATTCAATCAGTCAATGGAATAAGACGTTCTCAAAGGCTGCTTGTCTATCTTCGTATATCGATCTAGTGATGAAGGATTTAATAAAGGATCTGGAAGTAAAGCTAAAAGATCCAACCTTAGTCTATTTAAGTTGGGGCGGAAAGGAATCCAAAAGACTGAATGACTTAGCCTTAGCGACTCAGAATAATCTAATTGTGGGCAATAAATTAAGGGAAAAGGGTGCTCAAGTTTACTATCTCAGCAATGCCAAGGGTATGCACAATGAAGGCAGCTGGGAAAAAGAGGTACCGTTATTTTTGAAATACCTGTATAATGTGGACTAGAAGAGGAAATAATGAAAAAGATCGTAGTCGGAATTATCGTGGGTGCAGTTTTAATCGGAGCCGGTTTTGGGATCGGCTATTTTTGGCGTAAATCATCCGAACCGGTCAATAAAATCGTCGAAAGTAAGCAGGCGATGGAAGTATATGAAGAATTCCCCGTCAGTACCGTAAAAAAAATTCATCTCCAACTTAAGAATGAAAATGTGAAAGTATCCTTAAGCGATAATAAATATATCCGCTTAGTTTATCAGCCCAGTACCGATGGTCTGACTTTTAAATACTCCCTTAATGCGGGTACCTTGACGATGGATGTGGGGGAAGTCGAGGTCAGTTCGGGTATCGTTCCTAATCAAAGAGAAATGATTTATCTTTATTTACCTAAAAATTCCGCAATCGATCTGAAGATTGAGACCGGCAGCGGATTTATCGATATCGACAGTGTTTCTCTAAACTCCTTAGACGCTAAAACACAGACCGGTTTAGTATCCTTAAGCAATTCAAACCTTATTACGGCTTCTTCGCTTGATGTTTCCAGTGGCAAGATCTTTCAACATCAGGTAACTTTCACTGATTTGAATATCACGACGAAATCGAGCTCTATTTACCTACAATTACCGCAGAAGCTGGAAGCGATGTCTTATAGTTTAGCGGGAACCAGTATTCTACTGAATCACCAACCGCTTGAAGTAACCAGTCAGACTATCACCGGAAATATTCTTAAGATTGACGATCCTAACGGTACCATTTCGTTGACGGAACCAGCTGAGACCGTAGGGGGTTAAGCATGAAAAAGTACTTGAATATCAGTTTAATTATCTTGTTTATTTCCATCGCAGTTCAGGTCTATGCGCGATTTGGTCGTTTGCCGAACTATGTCAATCGGATTGCCGGTATCGTTTCCTTAGTGACGATGGTCATGGTCGCTGTCTTAACGGTTAAATTTCGCCAAAAATAAAGAGTGCCGCAGCACTCTATTTTAGTTTCGCTAAGATACCTTCATAATCCGGTTTTTCCGTGGGTGTAAATTCGATCTTGAGGTTATCGTTTTCATCGTACCGGGGTATCACATGGATGTGGGCATGCATTACGCTTTGACCGGCAATCGCATAACCATTGTTAATGAGGTTATAACCTTTAGCATGCAAGTTGGTTAATTGTTTCTGGGCAATCAGGCTGGCGACTTCGATCATCCGAGCCTGAACTTCTTTGGGACAATCTAGTAAAGTCTCATAATGTTTCTTCGGCAATACTAAGGTATGACCTAAAGTAACTTGGGATAAGTCTAGGAAAGCGATGACTAATTCGTCTTCATATACTTTGTAGGAAGGTATCTTTCCTTCCGCAATCTCACAGAATATACACATGGTTCCTCCTTGAGAAAAAAGGCTTATTCAGCCTTTTATTGATTTAAGTAAGTCGGATAATTGGTCTTGAGATAATCTCTCAAGGTCTTATCGTAAGTATGGAAGTTATACTTCTTGTAATAGTAAGCCATCATTTCGGTTTCCAAAGTCGTACTGGTTTCGATTTCCGCTACGGCTTCTTTCTTGTAGGATAAGGCATCCTTACTTATTAAATTAACGATATAGAACTTATCACCGCTGTCATTCTGAATGACGCCGGATAATTCCGCTTGGTTAGTCGCTTTAAGGAAATCCTGAACGAAAGTCGGCAGCGTGTCGGAATCGTTACTGGAAACAACTTGGATTGTTCCGTCGAATAAGGTACTCGACTTGGTAGAGATGCTGGCAGCTAAAGTCGCAAAGTCCGCACCGGCTTTTAATTGATTCAGAGCGTTAGTTGCCGTATCCGCATCCGCTGTCTCCAAGATCTGAACCTGACTTGGCCAATAGGTATCTAATAACGCATCCCAATTCTCGTTGACATAAGTATCGGTCAGCTTTGCGTACTTGGCATCGGTTAAGCAGACATTTGTATAGTAATCGTTCTCATCGGTATAACCATAATAAGATAAGTAGGTACTGAAATCATCGCCATAGTTATCTTTCGCTTTTTGTAAAGCCGCTTGAGCGGTTGCGGTAATCTCGTCGGTGGTTTCGACTTCTTTGTCACAGATATAGGTCTTAATGATATTCAAGGCTGCCGAAGAATCGTTCTGAGCCCGCAGTAACTCGTAGACTTGTTCCTTAGTGACTTTCTTACCGCCAACGGTAACGATGGCACTGGAGCCATTTTTAACAGTCGCCGAAGCATCGGCACAACCGGCTAATAATAGACAGCCGATAATAATTAACGCTTTTCTAAAGTATTTCATTATTCGCCCTCCGTGGTCGTTCTGCCATCCGGGATGGTTCCGTCATCCTGAACGCCTAACGCTTCTTTAACATCTTTTTCAACCGTCTCATCCGAGAAGGTCGTCTTGAGTTCTTGCATCTTAGCCCACATCGCTTGTTTTTCTAAGTTTGGCCAATAAGACATTAACCGTTCGACACAGGTAGTATCTTCCAAACAATCAGTCGCTTGGGTTGAAGTAACAGTAATCAAATGATAACCATAGGTAGACTTGACCCATTCACTGACTTCGCCTTCTTTTAAGGAGATGGCAGTCGTAACTAACGGCTCCACATAAGTGTCGGTTGAATTCTTATCGATATAGCCGATTTTTCCGCCTTTAACGGCACTGGAAGAATCGTCGGAATATTTCTTAGCGAACTCTTCGAAAGTATATTCGCCAGAAGCCCACGCTTCCTGAGCTTCTTTCAAAGCTTTAGCTTCATCCTCAGTCGGATTATCCGGATCGCTCATCTGAATTAAAACATGCGAAACAATTTTTGGGGAATACTCGGTGGCGAAATCCGTCCAGTATTTATCGAGATTGTCCGCAACATATAATTTGGAAAGTTCTTCCAACTTAACGTTATAGAGGCAATATTCGTCTAAGCTGTCTAAGCCGATTGCCTTTAGATTCTGAGCAATCAAAGAAGTAGCACTGTCACCATAGTACTGTTCGAAATAGGCTTGGTATTGTTCAGCCATGCTGGCAGCAGTTGTTTTCATGTCGTCAGTCGTCTTAACGGCTTTATCCAATAGGGTTCTTTGCATCAACGTATAGCTGGCATCTGAACCGCCGTTAGCAAAATACTTATCATATAAATCATCCGCCGTGAAGTCTTTCCCGTCTAAAGAGAAGACGACTCCGGAACCACCTTTGGTCTTACCCCAAAGGACATCTTTGTTCTGGTCATAGATGAAGTAAACGGCAATTGCGATAAACAATACCGCTACTACGCAGACAAACCAGTTTTTTTTAAAGAAGTTTTTCATTGAATCCTCCTAGAAATCAATAATCTTTACCATTATAGACAATCAGGTTTACCTTTGCAATCAGACAAAACGGGGATAATGCTGAATTTTAGGTGAAGTATTCTCAAGGTCGTTAAGAACCTAACCTCGATATATCTGTGCTATAATTACGCCAGTTTGAAGGGAGTAGCTTGAAATGAACCTAAGTATCCAAAATCTTAAAGTATCCGTAGACGATAAACAAATCCTCAAAGGATTGAATCTGGAGATTAAAGAAGGTGAGATTCATGCCTTGATGGGACCTAACGGGAACGGGAAAAGTACCTTGTTAGCTACAATCATGGGCAATCCCAACTACCATATCGATGAAGGAAAGATCCTTTATAACGGGAATGATCTAAGTGCGATGTCGGTTGATCAACGGGCAAAAGCCGGGATCTTCTTGGCGATGCAATACCCGCCGGAAATAGCCGGCGTGACGAATTCTGATTTCTTCCGGGCTGCTTTGAATGCCAAGGAAGGAAAACCGGTTTCCTTATTTACCTTTATTAAAGATGTGGAACAAGCGACCAAGGAATTGGAACTGAAACCGGATTTGGCTCATCGGTTCTTAAATGAAGGCTTCTCCGGTGGCGAGAAGAAGCGTAATGAGATCGTTCAGATGATGTTACTGAAACCGGAATTGGCGATGTTAGACGAAATTGACTCCGGACTGGATGTTGATGCGTTGAAGATCGTCGCAAGTAGTTTAAACAAGATGCATACCGAAAGACCGGAATTATCGATGATTATTGTTTCCCATTACGAAAGATTCTATCAGTTAGTCGCCCCGACGAAAGTTCACGTCTTAATTGATGGCAAGATCTTAGTTGAAGGCGGACCGGAATTATCCGAAAAGATTGATAAGGAAGGCTACCAATGGATTGGCCAGCAGTATCATGTTGATATTACCGACGGTTCCCAACCAAAGCCTAAGGTCTCCTTAGGAAGCTGTGGGGCAAATCCCTTTAATAAAGGGGAATAAGCATGAAAGAAGTTCTTTTAACTAACGGAAAATTAACCATTAAGGAAAGCGGTGAATATCTTTTCAAGGCGGAAAGTGACACGGAGACCTTAATCGAATATCTTTCCGACCAACCACTGAAAGTAGATTTGAAAGTGGAAGTCGGAAAAGCTTCCCATACGACTTTAGTCTTCTTAAACCATACGACAAATTCCTTGGAAACTAAGGAAGAGTTTAGAATTGCCGGGTATGCTCAGTTCGGTTATTTGGAATTATCCGGACATCCTGCTAAGCATCATATTCGTAGTTACTTGACTAGCGAAGGCGCCTACAGTGATATTCACACCGCCAGTGTGGCGGATAATAACTTAGATTACGATATCGAAACGATCCATGAGAAACCGCATACGACCGGCTTAATGGAAAACTATGGCATTGTGGTCAAACAAGTCCCTTGGACGATTGTTTGTGCCGGGAGAATAAATAAGTATTCCGTCGGGGCTCAATCTAAACAGACCACGCGAATCTTAACTTTTGTCCAGCCGGAATTAATTAAAGTTCTACCGATTCTTTATATTGATGAAGACGATGTCATCGCGTCCCATGCGACTAGTTTAGGCCAACCGGATGCGGACGAATTATATTATATGGAATCCAGAGGTTTAAATCGGGATCAGGCCATCGGTTTACTAACGATTGGATATTTAATGCCAATCGCGAAATTACCGGACGATAAGTCTTATCAAAAACTGATTGCTCAGGAAATAACCAAGAAGGTGACTTCATGGAAGATTTAAGTAAATTCCGGAAAGACTTTCCGATGTTAGAGGGTACGAAAAGAATGAATGGTCAGCCCTTAATCTATTTTGATAATGCGGCTACCACCTTTAAACCGTATCCGGTCATTAATACGGTAATGAATTTTTACCAGAACGAGACCACCAATGTTGAGCGTGGTGACTATGAACTATCCGTCAATGTTTCCCAGCAGTTTGAGGATGTTAGAAAAGATCTAGGTAAGTTATTGAATTGCGACCCGGATGAGATCGTATATACTTCCGGGGCGACCGGTTCATTGAATTTAGTTGCTTATGGTTATGGCGAAAAGTTTATTAAGCCAGGAGATATTATTTTAACCACCCAAGAAGAACATGCTTCGGATATCTTGCCATGGTTTAAAGTCGCCAAAGAAAAAGGCGCGAAGGTTGAATATATTCCCCTGGATGAAAAAGGAAGAATTACCCCGGAGAATCTCAAGAAGGTAATGAATGATGCGGTCAAGATTGTTGCCTTCACCGCCGTTTCGAATGTCTTGGGTTATATTACTCCAGTGAAGGAATTGAGTAAGATCGGACACGAATATGGTGCCGTTGTTTCTGTTGATGGCGCCCAAGCGGTACCGCATTTAAAGATCGATGTGAAGGATTGGGACTGTGATTTCCTTTCGTTCTCGGGTCATAAGATGTGCGGCCCTAGCGGTATCGGGGTTTTATATGGTAAGTCTGAATTATTGAATAAGATGGATCCCTATTTATTAGGCGGCGGTTCAAATGCCCGCTTCGATGCCCAAGGTGATTTAATCCTACGCGAAGTACCGTTCAAATTTGAGGCGGGAACGCCTCCCATCGAGCAGGTTTTAGGTTTAGGCGCGGCCGCTGAATATCTAATGAACATCGGGATGGAAAATATTCAGGAATATGAATTTACCTTAAGAAATTATCTGGTCGCGAAATTACAGCAGCTAGATAATGTAATTCTTTATAATTCCGCGGCGGAAACGGGTATCGTTACTTTCAATGTGAAGGATGTCTTCCCCCAGGATGTCGCATCCTATTTATCCCACCAAGGAATCGCGGTGCGTTCCGGTCTGCATTGTGCCAAGATCTTGCCGGATATTCTTAAAGTTCCCGGCACGGTCAGGGCATCCTTATATTTCTATAATACGTTTGCGGAATGTGATCAACTGGTCGAAGCCTTAAAGGGCTGTAATTTGGAAACCAGTGTCGATATCTTTTTCTAGGAGGGCAAGTTATGGATGAAATGTTTAAAGATCCCGCAGTTTTACGAACCATTATTATGGATAACTATCAATATCCCCAGAATAAATCCTTAAGTAAAGAGGAAGGTTATCGTAAGGTTCATATGACTTCGGATTCCTGCATCGACGATATCTATGTTCAAGCAAAAATCGTCAACGATAAGATCGAAGATATCCGCTTCGATGGGAATGCCTGTGCGATCGGTACTTCTTCGACCACCATCATGACTCAATTAATTAAAGGAAAGACGATTGAAGAAGCTAAGAAAATTGAAGAAGAATATTACAAGATGTTAGACGGGAAACCCTATAACGATGAAATATTAAAGGAAGCGGTCGCTTTTCAGAATGTTTATAAACAACCTAATCGGGTTCATTGTGCCTCGATCGGTTGGCATGGACTAGACCGCTTATTAAAAGGTGAAGAAGATGACTAAGAAAGAGCTGCCCAATACTGATTATAAATATGGTTTTGCGGATAAAGATATCAGTGTCTTTAATTCCGGTAAAGGTTTAAGTGAAGCCGTAGTCAGAGAAATCAGTGCGATCAAGAAAGAACCGCAATGGATGTTGGAATATCGACTTAAAGCTTATGAAGCCTTCTTAAAACTACCGATGCCCACCTGGGGACCGGATCTCTCGATGATTAATTTCGCGGATTATACTTATTACATTAAGCCCACGGATAAAGGTACCGAGAAGAAGTGGGAAGATGTCCCCAAACCGATCAGAGAAACTTTCTCGAAACTAGGAATCCCCCAAGCCGAGCAGGAATATCTCGCCGGCGTCTCGACCCAGTATGAATCCGAAGTCGTCTATCACAATATGTTGAAGGAAGTCGAAGATAAAGGCATCGTTTTCCTAGATACCGATTCAGCCTTGAGAGTTGTCCCGGATCTAGTGAAGAAATACTTTGGAAAAATCGTCCCTTATAACGACAATAAATTTGCGGCGTTGAATAGTGCAGTCTGGAGTGGCGGATCATTTATCTATGTCCCCAAAGGCGTGCATTTAGCGAAACCGTTGCAATCCTACTTCCGAATCAATTCCCAACGGATGGGTCAGTTTGAAAGAACCCTGATTATCGCGGATGAAGGAGCGGATGTCCATTATGTTGAAGGCTGCACCGCACCCCAGTATTCCTTAGATTCTGTCCATGCGGCAGTCGTGGAAATTTTCGTCCATAAGGATGCGAAGTGCCGTTATTCAACGGTGCAGAATTGGTCGAATATCTTAAACTTAGTTACCAAACGGGCCAAGGTTTATGAACATGGCCTGATGGAATGGATTGACGGGAATATCGGTTCGACAATCTCGATGAAATATCCGGCTTGTATCTTAGCGGAACCTTATGCCAGAGGTCTATGCATCTCCGTCGCGATTGCCGGTAAAGGACAGATTCAGGATACCGGCGCCAAGATGATTCATTTGGCTCCCCATACTTCCAGCTCGATTATCTCCAAATCTGTTTCCCGTAATGGGGGAGCGGTCAATTATCGGGGCTGGGTCTATCATTCCCCTAAAGCCGATTATGCTAAGACGAGTGTTTCCTGCGATACCTTGATTCTCGATCAACAATCGCGTTCGGATACCATTCCGTTAAATAAAACCGCCAATGCGACCAGTACAATCACTCATGAAGCGACGGTCTCGAAAGTTTCCGAGGAACAACTATTCTATCTGATGAGTAGAAGCCTAAGTGAAGCTCAGGCGACTCAGATGATCGTCATGGGTTTCCTAGAACCCTTTACGGCTGAACTGCCGATGGAATATGCGGTTGAGTTGAACCAGTTGCTGAAGTTGGATATGACCGGATCAATCGGATAAACTACAGGCGATTATCAATAATTCGATAGTCGCCTTTTTAATAAGCATAATAATCGAGAAAGCAGGTCAATCTATTATCTATTGTATACTAGTAAAAGTATACGAACCGTTAGCGTAAGTAACTACACAATGATCATGAGTTGAGTAATAACTTGTGCCAATTTGCAAACTAACACCATATGAGTCACCGACTCCTAAATTATAAAAAACCCATTCACCACCATTTCTATTAGCTGTCGATGCACCTGAGATAGGGTTCCCATATCTTACTGAGGCATAAGATTTAATATAATAATATCCGGATGAATAAGAATCTGAATAATTAATAGAATTATAGCTCCCATAATAATGGTAGGTGGCAGCATTAATTCCCGTAGTCAAAAGCGATAACAAGAATACTGATGACACTACAGTCCTAAATAGTTTTGACATATTGTCCTTTCTTATTTAACAGGAGTGAAGCCTGCTTTCTCTAAAATAGAATTAATGCAATTGCGATTTAGGACTAATGCTGAGTCTGACATCACATTGATTTAGTATTTCCTGATCATGACTGACTAGAACAACAGTCTTTCCGGATGCGACCAAATGTTTGAAGATTCTCATAATTAAATTTTTGTTTGCGACATCCAAAGAAGCGGTAGGTTCATCCGCTAAAATTAAGGAACAATTTTTTAAGATTATCTTAGCAAAGGATACACGTTGTTGTTCGCCCCCGGATAGTTCATAGACCGGCTTATTTTCATAACCTTTCAAACCAAGAAGTTCAAGAGTAGGGATGATTTTATTGACCTTATTTTTATTACGCATACATTTTAAAATTTTAATGTTATCGATGACCGTCATTTCTTCAATCAAACCAAAGTTTTGAAAAATAAAACCAATATCGTTGCTCAACATTTTTCTCTTTTCTTTTTTAGTCTTAATCATCTTTCCATCGTAAAGGATTGTCCCTTGGCATGGTTCAATTAACCCGATGATATTTAGGAGGGTAGTCTTTCCCGCTCCGGAGGCACCATATATTCCGGTGAGTTTTTGATCAGGGATTACCATGCTAAGATCGTTGAATACTATTCGGTTATTAAACTTTTTGGAAATCTTATCAATTACTATTTCCATATGGAGGATACCTCTTTTCTTTCTTTACTGGTGATGGAGTGATAAATACTAAAGAATAATCCTTCGAAAATAAACAGAATGAAATAGATGCTTATTATCTTTGCGTAATTATATTTTGGATGTAGGTAATAGGAGAGAATCGTTATGATAATTATTATCAACGAGTTCAATAAAGTATCTTTATAGAATAAACCGAATCTAATACCTTCGATATACTCAAGAAAATATCGCTTTTGATTAATGACATAATCGATTTTAAGAATTTGCAGATCTAAAATAACGTAGGTAACTAAAGCAATAATAAATGAAAGTATTGATGGGAGTTTACTCAGAACAAGTTTGTGGTAGAAAAGATTGTATTGATTCTGAACACTGACAATGTTGAATTGAGGGGATAAATTCTCATCAATCCATAGGGAATCAATGTAATCCTGTGCTTGTTGAATATTACCGTTATAAATAAAATAGGTAGAACTACTAATTAAACTAGAACCCTCGCCGTTTCGATAAATATATATTTGTTTGGGACTGACGCCTCTAGATGGGGTGATAAAACTATAATCGAAATTCTTTAATTTATCAGAATAAACAATTGGTATATCATTAGTATCTTCAGCTGTACTTGAAAATGAAAAACTAGCATAAATCTTTATTGCCTCGGCTTTGATTCCCGAAATATTTTTCAAACTGGAATAATTAGTGCATCTTTACTGGTGTCTATTTCACTTTCTATTCCATATAATTGTAAATAATCAATATTTACAACGGCGTAAGTAATTGTATCATCACTAGCATAACTAGTTTGAATTGCATAGTTGAAAACAGAATTATTAGATCTCAACTTTGAATATATTTGTTCTTGTGCTTCCAAAGGAAAATACATTGAGTAGCTGTTAGTTTGCGAATCATAGGTTAGAGCATCAGATTTAGCCCCGGAAAACTTATACATATTATTATATAGTTTATTTAAGACTGAATTATTACTTAATAAGGCAATGACATCTGTAATACTAGATACACCGTTCACAATGATCGGAAGGGTTAAAACTAGAATTATGGCCTTAATAATATGGAATGATCTTTTAACCTTTAGATTAAAGCTATGACCTTTAAGGGAGAGATTAATTGGGACTAAATAAATTAGCAGGAACAGGATTAAACTCATCGCTAATACCACGACTAGATATAAAATAGTTAGCTTTAATAAGCTAAGATAAAAGTAATGATAATCAGCGCCAATGGATCTAATGAAGATAATGATAAGGGTGCAATAAGTAATGATTATAGAGGGGAGTGCGAGGAGATATTGCTTAATTACTAATTTCCAAAATATCTCAATGGCTGAGTTTCCTTCCAACTTTAACTGTGAAATTATTTTTTGTTGGGAAAACAACTTTCCATTGATAATAATTGTTAATAAGCCAGTAAATAGCATGATCAGGATTATTTGCTGGGTACTAATTCCATAATTGAGGTTCGGATCCTTTTTTACCTGATCAGTAGTTAAATCATAGGTAATTGAATCACCAAATGCTTTTTTAAAAAGAAGGCTAAATTGTTTGATTTGATTTTCTTGGTAGTTGATATTGTTACTATATAAAGAATAGTAACCTAAATTAGTAAAACCAACACTTTCAGATCCTAAAGGATATATACCATATATTCTGGAATCGAAAATCGTAAACAGACAATTTTTCATTGATAAATCATGCGAGGAATAATGAGAAAAACATTTTAAGCCAGCAAACGCGTCTTTATCACATAGAATTAGCTTCCTTTGATATTCAGGATCATTAGCATACATGAAAAATAAACGATCATAAGCCGACTTATTACTGTCATTAGTAATAAACTCTTTATAAACATTTAGACCTGATTGATCTAAGCAACTTTTAAAACTTTCAATAAAATCGTTACTATTAATTGTTGAATCGATAGATTTGATATTTAAAACATAGTAGTTTGTAAGATTATTCGTAGGAATAAAATTATCATAATTGTGATTGTCAAAAGAAACAGAACAAAAATAGAATGATATGGTCGAAAGTATCAGAAATAAAACAATTGAGGTTTTCCACAACGAATTCAGCTTTTTCATATCTGTTCCTACTATAAGTTAATTATAAATTGCGGTTAATATAAGTAAATCTACTTATGGTTTATCAACTTAATGTTTGTATGAATCTTGTTTTATTGCAAATATCTACTATAAGTAGACATAAAGAAACAATCGAGCTGATAGCTGAACTTGATTGTTTATTAGGGGAAGATATAATGTATTTAAGATACATTGCAAATGATTTTGCATAATTAATGAACGATACAAAGGAGTGAGTAAATGGCGTCTCATAATATCGGAAATTTATAGCAGAACTTCGGAAAGAAAAAGGATTAACCCAAAAAGAGCTTGCTGAAAAGTTATTTGTAACTAACAAAGCGGTTTCAAAATGGGAAAATGGTAAATGCTTTCCTGATATTACGATTATAGAAAAGCTGTCCAAAGAATTAGATGTGAATGTTAATGAATTAATATTGGGTAAAAAATTCAATGACGCAGAGAAAATGTGGAGTTCAAATACGGCAATAATAACTGAAAATAGAATTAATAGATCATTCTTGCATAAAAAGATGCTTCATATGTTTTCTGCAATTCTATTACTAGCTATTGTTTTAACTGTGACATTTTTGATAATACGGGACACGGCATCAAAAGAATTTATGTTTATTCCTTATGAGAATGAAGTGTCGTCAAATACAAACAAATTATTAAATACGGCAGAGTTAGGTAATGATTCCCTGCGCATAATTAGGTATATGAATAATTTTTTTATCGTAAACCGAGGATCAGCACCAACAGCGGTTTACTATGATACTTTTGAATATAATGATAAAACAATAATGTTTGTTACGCTAAAAACTAACAGATGGCAACAAATTATTGCAAGCAAAAATGCAATACATAAAATCTGCTTAACAGAATCAAATGATGATTATTCATTTATTGATGAGATATATTATTGCCAAGATGGAGCAGAACCCATATTTAAAAACCGATACGGAGGAAATCTTGCAAAAGAAACTATTGAACACACTATTAATAAGTCAGTTTTGTTGTATGAAAAATAAATAATAGGAAAGGGGTAAAATACCTATGAAAATAAAAATAATTGTAATAGTTTCTGCTCTTCTAATTTGTTTTAACAACATGTCAGTTTTGGGGTATAACAACATAGAAAGCAAGGATACAAGTAAAAGTAGTATAGAAAGGGTAGCGCCTGTACAGATTGATAATTACTATAATGCACTATGTGTGTTCGACAATGGGAACACGGCAACAGCAGTTTTGAACATATATGGGACTATATATAAAAACTCTGGGGTTACAACGTCTTATAGCTTACAAGCTAGGATATCTTCAGTATCTTCATCTTTTCAAAACGCAACTGCCAGAATTACCGATAAATACTTTCAAATATATCAAGGAAATGTTAAGTGCTATATAAATATTACTTTTACAATTCCCTCTCAAAGTAAACCAATGATGTTTACTTACATTGTTTAGAAAAAATGATTGATAATACAGAATGTATAAACAATCAAGGGCTACAACCAGACCTTTTATCTTGTAAATAATAATAATTTTTTTGGCACTCTTATTGACAGAGTGCCATATTTGCGTATAATAGTAACTGCTAGCACTTATAACGTAAGAGTGCCAAATATCTAGGAGGCAAGGTATGTTACAACCATTGTATGGAAACGTATTATTGAAAAAAGAGAAGGAAGAGAATAAGACTGAAACCGGAATAATCTTGAATAATGATAAAGAAAAACCGTCGATCGCTAAAGTCTTAGCTACGGGTGAAGGTCATTACGAAGATGGCAAATTAATCCCGATGAAGGTCAAAAAAGGTGATCAGATTGTCTTTAAAAAGTATAGTGGAACGGAATTTACTTATGATAAGGTTGAGTATCTGATTGTCGACGAGAAAGACATTCTCGCCATAATTAAGTAAAAGGAGAAAGAACATGGCAAAACAAATTAAATTTGGTAATGAAGCTAGAGTAAGCATGTTAAAAGGAGTCGATACCTTAGCGGATACCGTCAAGGTAACATTAGGACCGAAAGGACGTAATGTCGTTCTAGAGCGTTCCTATGGCGCTCCGATGATTGTTAACGATGGTGTTTCGATCGCTAAGGAAATCGAATTAAAAGATAAATTTGAGAATATGGGCGCAAAGTTAGTCTATGAAGTTGCGAATAAGACTAACGATTCCGCAGGTGACGGTACGACTACCGCAACCCTGTTGGCACAAACGATGATTCATAACGGAAAACGGGCAATCGATGGCGGTTCCAATCCGGTGTTATTAAAACAAGGTATGGATGAAGCAACGAATAAAGTAATCGAAGCCTTAATGAAGAGAACTCATAAGGTTGAATCCAACAGTGATATCGAATCCGTTGCGACAATCTCCGCTCAGGATAAAGAAATTGGTCATATCATCGCTCAGGCGATGGCTAAAGTCGGTAAAGACGGCGTCATCAATGTCGATGAAGCTAAAGGTTTCGAGACCGTTTTGAAACAGGCTGAAGGTTTACAATACGATAAGGGCTATGTATCTCCATATATGGTTTCCGATCGAGATTCGATGGAAGTTACTATGGATGATCCGCTGATCTTCATTACCGATCAAAAGATTAGTACCATTGATTCGATTTTGAATCTTTTGAATAAAGTTGTTGAATCCCATCGTCCGTTATTGATTATTGCGGATGATATCGATAACGATGTTATCTCTACCTTAGTCGTTAATAAACTAAGAGGTGTATTCAATGTCGTTGCGACTAAAGCTCCGGGCTTCGGTGATTCTCAGAAGGAACAACTCCAGGATCTCGCTTTAGTTACCAAAGCTAAATTCATTTCGAAAGATCTCAAGATGAAGTTGGAAGATGTCACGATCGCAGATTGTGGTACAGCTAAGAAAGTCATCGTTGCGAAAGATACGACGACGATTGTTGATGGTAAAGGATCCAAGGCTTCCTTGGATGCTAGAAGAGAAGAATTAAGAACGCAGATTTCCGCCACTACTTCCGATTATGATAAGAAGAAGTTACAGGAGCGTCTAGCGAAGTTAGATAACGGTATCGCCGTAATTCAGGTTGGTGCGGTTACCGAAACGGAAATGAAGGATAAGAAGTTAAGAATCGAGGATGCCCTCAATGCGACCAAAGCCGCAGTTCAAGAGGGTATCGTTACCGGCGGTGGCTCCGTCTTGGTAGAAATCTACGAAGAATTGAAGCCGACCTTAAAATCTAAAGTAACCGATATTCAGAAAGGCTATAATGTCATTCTGAACTCCTTACTCAAACCGATCTGGCAGATCGCTGAGAATGCCGGATATGACGGCGAAGATATCGTTTCCAAGCAGAAGGAAGCTAAAGAGAATATGGGCTTCGATGCGAAGAATGGAGTCTGGGTCGATATGTTCAAGAATGGTATCGTTGATCCAACCACCGTTACCAAGTCCGCAATTAGATATTCCGCTAGTATTTCTGCCCAATTCTTAACGGCAGAAGCCGCCGTTGCCAGTGAACCGGAACCTGAAAAAGGACCGGCAGCCCCAGCACCGGAGATGTATTAAACATTCAAATGATTAAAGACCAGAGGAAACTCTGGCCTTTTTTGTGGTTTGAGTCTATGTTGACAATATCGGAAAAGACAGATATACTCACAATAAGTAAATATGAATAATACATAGCGAAAGGAGACTAAAATGCTGATAAACTATTTAAGGAAGAATTATAAAGACGGCGAACCTATTTTCCTTTCGGATATTAATGTAAAAGGTATGACTCAAGAAAATATCCGATATCATCTTAAAAAGTATACTGATGAAGGTCTTTTGTCTCGTTTTGAACCGGGTATATATTACTTTCCGAAAGATAACCAATTTGGAGAAAAATCGGTGATTTCAGCGGAAACAGTTGCATATAACAAATATATCTGCCGGAAAAACGTGTATGTCGGATATTATTCGGGTCATACTTTTATGAATCGAATTGGGTTATCAACCCAGGTTCCTTTTATTGAAGAAATAACCAGCAATTATGCTCCAGCATTGGTAAGAAAAATTACAATTAAGAATCGAAGCTATCTAATTCGCAAACCAGTCGTTAAAATTAATGAAAATAATATGTATACTTTGCAGATCCTTGACTGCCTTAAGAGTATTGGTGCGTTTGATGAAGAAGATATTAAGTCATACGGGGAAGTATTATCTAAGCATATTAGCGAACATAAAATATCCAAGGATGATATTGATAAGTACATTTCAAATTATCCGACTAAGGTATATAAAGCAATTTATGAAACGGGGGTTAATTATGTATCTTCACAATGATAGGAATCAATTTAAAGATCTCCTTGAACAAGTAGCGAACAATTCTTCTAGACCACTTGCTGTTATTGAGAAAGATTATTATGTAACTTTAATACTGAGATTGCTATCACAGAAATTAAGTAATTGTGTTTTTAAGGGAGGCACATCCTTGTCTAAAGGTTTTCATGTAATTAACCGATTTTCAGAAGATATTGACATAACCTTTGATGAACACATTGGTGAGTCAAGGAGGGCAAAACTTAAGAATGTCGTTGTTAAAGGTATCGGTGAAGAATTGAAGATGTCAATTTCGAACTGGGAGAAAACTCAAAGTGATAGAGATCTAAATGCTTACTTGTTTTCGTATGATTCTGTAATAAAATATGATGATGATAGAATGTTGCAAAATGTCAAATTAGAAACAGCATTAGGATCTTATGCGTTTCCGACGGTTGTAATTACAATCGATAACTTTATAGGTAATTATTTGAAAGGAATAGGCAAAGAATCCTTAGCTAAACAATATTCACTAGATGATTTTCAAATGAAAATTCAATCGCTTGAAAGAACATATATTGATAAAATATTTGCGCTCTGTGATTACTATATTAATGGAAGAGTTAAGCGAAATTCGCGACATCTATATGATATCTATAAGCTAACTCCGTTTATTAAATTCGATGATAGTTTTTCCAAACTATATGAGGAAGTTAGAAAGCAACGTGCCAAGATGGAAATATGCCCATCAGCACAACCAAGAGTAGATGTGTCTAAGTTAATAACTGAGTTTTGCGATAACGGGTTTTATGAAGAAGATTACCGTATAATTACAGATTATTTCATTGATGATGCCGTTAGTTATGAAGATGTAATTAATCAAATGCGAGATGTAGCAAAATTGAGATTTATTTCTGTGAATAGCAATAAATAATGAAACGAAAAGTGAAGAATAATCATGAAACCCTACGTAGGCTTTCTTACATAATTGCTACCTTGCAAGGTTCAAGTTGCATTTATGCAACATTTATCTTATGCTTTAAAAAAGTGCAAATATTTACATAAATATAAATATGAGTTAAGAAATGGGAATGGTTTAAACCGATTAACTGAAGCAAGTGCTTCTTCAATCGGCTCGCTAACTAATCCATCACGAATAGTAAATACCTTTCACAGTAACAACGAAAAAGATGTTTCCGTTCCGACGATTAATAATTATTTAGAGTATTTGCAAGATGCCTTTATTATTACTCAAGCAAAAAGATATGATGTTAAAGGCCGTCGATATATTAGCACGCCTTCAAAGTTTTACTTTACTGATTTAGGATTAAGAAATGAGAAATTATGATTTAGACAATATGAAGAAAATCATTTGATGGAAAATATATTTTACAATGAATTATTATATCGAGGATTTAATGTAGATGTCGGTGTAATTGAATTTAGTGATAAAGATGAACAAAAAATAGTGCGAAAATAATTGGAGGTCGATTTTGTGGTGAATAAAGGCAGTAATCGTTACTAAATTCAGTCTGTTTTAAATATCGAGACCAAAGAAAAGAAAGAGCAGGAGGAACGAGACTTCATTAACATTGCTGATTCCTTTAAGAAAATTATTGTGGTCAAGGATCGAGTGATACCTTGGCATAATGAGCGAGGTACTTTGATTATTGGAATTGAACGATTTTAACCCAAGCTAATAGTTTGGAATTATAGCATTATTTCTGAAAAGATTTACCTTGCCAGGTATTCTTTTGTTTCAGTAGTTGGTCAAGATAGTTTAAAGATGTGATCTTTTCTCTAGTCCATAAAGGGGCGATTAGTTCTTTAAGCGGAGCATCAGACATGACCCTTTCGATCACAAAACTAGGATCGAGGATTTCCAACTGGGAAACGATGATATTGAAATATTCTTCTTTAGATAATAACGGGAAGGGAGTTTTCTGATATTCCTTGGCTAGAAATGATTCCTTCAGGATCAATAAGTTATGAAACTTGACGGCGTTGATCGGTAATGAATTTAAGGCTGAAGCGTTTTCCTTCATCATCTCTTTGGATTCACCAGGTAAGCCGTTAATCAAATGCACGGTGATATGCAGTTTTTCTTTCGCAAGTTTAGAAATAACGGTTTTAGCTTGGTCAAAGGTGTGGTAACAATTCATCCTTTTCGTTATATCATCGTGGATCGATTGGATTCCTAATTCGAGCCAGACTTCTTTTTCTTTATTATAATGGGATAGTAATTCGATGATCTCATCGCTTAAGCAATCGACTCTAGTCGCGATGAAAAGAACCTGAATCCTAGGGTCGGCAATAAATGGTTCAAAGGTTTGTCTTAATTTTTCAAGTGAGCCGTAAGTATTTGAGTAACTCTGGAAGTATGGCTGCGGTTGAGCTGTAGGCCACTTCTTTAAATAGACTTGTTTACGTTTATTAAACTGTTGAAGTAGATCAGGATCGTTATCACCTGGGAAGTCATCGATTCCGTTACCCGGGCAGAAGTAACAACCATGAGTGCTATAAGTACCGTCTCGGTTAGGACAGGTGAATCCCGCGTTC
The DNA here is from genome assembly GCA_023426935.1 of Bacillota bacterium. Taxonomy (GTDB): domain Bacteria; phylum Bacillota_I; class Bacilli_A; order Erysipelotrichales; family Erysipelotrichaceae; genus RUG11872. The sequence goes on from JAEZBR010000070.1 coordinate 36,165, forward strand.
AAAGGAACCTTGGCAAGCTTAGTCCCAAAGTGTTTTAAACAATAATAATTCCAAGTCTGATAACGCTTGTTATCTAAGGAATACTTATAAGGGTTATTCATGGTTATTCTTTAAATAATCAGTGATAGTCTGATAATCACCTTTGAACACTAGACCTTTAAAGCCACAACTTAGAGCCATCTTTACATTATCGCTGCGATCATCGATGAATAAAGATTCCGCCGGATTAATCTTAAAGGTCTTGATTGCATACTCAAAAATATCCTTATTTGGTTTTACCATTTTAATATCCGCGGAAAAGATCGCATCTTTAAAATATTTCATTTCCGGTAAAGAACGGATATGTTTTCCGAAGGAGACCGGAGCATTGGATAGAATAAACAAATCATAACCAATAAGTTTATATTCATTTAATACTTTGGGAACTTTAGGATAAAAAACCGATAACTCGTCTCTAGTCGCAATTAGTTTCTCGGCATAAGGATGTAAGCGCGCCGGTAATAAGTTATATACCTTCTCAAAATAATCTGATTCATTGATTGTGCCGGCATCCATTTCGGCCCAATTGCCGAAGAAAGCCTCATAAAACCATTGAGTATCTTTTTGTGGTACTCCGATGGTTTTTATCATCTTTTGGGGGTCGAAGTCAACTAAGACTCCGCCACAGTCAAAGACCAGATTCTTAATCATTACTTCTTATCGGTAGGCGTAGCCGTCTTATCGATTACCGTACCGTTAAATAATGCTTTGAGATGATTATACAGTTGAGTACCCTGACCGGTACCATATTCCCGGTTCAAGGCATTCGATAATTCCAACTTGGATTTCGCTTTTAAGACAAATGGTAACGATAAACATTCCTCGATCGATTCCTTCAAAGCGATGTCCTTAAATGAATCCGGATATCTTTTCTTCAAAGATTTGATTGCGGCTTCGTAGCCTTTATCTTGGGAAATAATGTAAGCCTGATCGACTTTCTTTTCTCCAATCAAAACTCCAAGTTCTGAAACAATCTGGAAATCCAGGGAATTCTTCCCGGCTTTGACCGATTCGATAAACTGCACAGCGGCTTTCGTGGTTGCCGTTCTCTTTTTTAATTTTGTTAAATCTAATCCTTTCTTGTGAAAAATCATGACACTGTCTTCCTTGTTCAGGACCTCTATGCCATTTAAGTCTGTGGTGATGTTGTTATCGCCATCAATTAAAAAAATCATATAATTCCTTCTTTCTTACTAGATACATCTGTATTAAAAGGTTATGTTTAATTTCTAATAGGTATATCCGCTGATTCATATTCTAAAGCAATTGTTTCCTTTTAGCAAATTTCTTGCCCAAAATAAAACCCAAGGACGATGAAACTTGGGCCTCTTAGAATAAATGGTGCCGGCTATAAGAGTTGAACTTACGACCCCTTCCTTACCAAGGAAGTGCTCTACCACTGAGCTAAGCCGGCGCGCATATATAAGTATATAAAAAATGGTGGAATATGCAAGGAAAAAATGATAATTCAGGTTAGAAAACTCACTAGATACCGTAAACATTGACTAAAAATGGTTGGACAAGACTTATATTAAGATTTCTTATCCAGCATTGGTATAATGCTAAACAGGACTGGATTCTTAAACAAAGGATAATAGGGTGATTCAGAAAGAAATAAGCTAAGGAGAGATTATAAAAGGACATAGGCAATAACGCTTATGTCCTTTATTAATTATAATGTTCTAATTAGATTCAGATAGAAAGTAACACATTCCCCGATCATCGGTAGCTTGATCCGTTCGTTGTAGTTATGAATCATATTACGTTGTTCCTTATCTAGCTGCATGCACGAGAAGCGGCAGATATGGTCGCAGATCGGCGGATAATGCCGGGAATCGGAACAGGCAATCATAAGATATGGCGTAACTAAGGTGTTAGGCCAGGTTCGATTAATCGCTTGAGATACTTTCTGATATTCCGGAGAATTAGTATCGGTATACGGTGAAGCTGCCATCCCATCGATGATCTCAAATTCTACCTTGGGATTATTGACGGCTTGCTTAATATGATCTAAGGCTTGTTGCGGGGAATCGGTATTCATTAAACGAATATTACAGACAGCTTTAGCGTCGTTAGGAATTATATTTGCCTGCGGAGAAGCGGAGGCCATGTTCCAAGACTGCGTTGTCTTTAACATCGCCGCTAATTCACCACCTTTGGCAACGAAGGCTTTCTTTAAGATTCCGCCGAATAACCACATATTCGCTAAAGCGAGCTTCTGTAAACCGAACGGGAGATTTCTTCCGACGGTTTCTAATAAACCCTTGATTGGGGCAGAGAGTGAAGCCTTGAACGGATGTTTTTCGCTGTCACAGATCGCTTTAGATAAGACGCCTAATGCGGTATGAACCGGTGGGTGGGATGCATGTCCGCCTTCACCCGGCACACTCATTCTTAGATCCATCATGCCTTTTTCCCCGACCCCGATAACCGCTAAGGGCGGGATTGAAGGGAACATATCCGGAACGATGGCGCCGCCTTCGTCAACGACTAAAGCGGGATGAACGTTGATCGATGCGAAATATTCAACGATTCCCGGGGCGCCATCACCGGCGACTTCTTCATTCCCGGAGAAACATAAGTAGATATCGTGTTCGGGGACGTATCCTTCCTTAATCATTCTTTCGGCACCTTCCATGACGCCTAATAAAGTGATTTTGGTATCAAGGGTTCCGCGACCCCATAATTGACCATCCGCAATATCGCCCGCAAATGGTGCGTGTTTCCATTTCGAAGCTTCGCCTGTCGCGACGACATCGTAATGCGCCATTAGAACGGTAGGGGAATCCGAATTTTTACCTTCCCAATGATAGACCAGACCGGTATTCCCAATCTTCTTAAAATCGCACTTTTCATTCACTAACGGATAATTCTTAACTAAGAGTTTAGGAAAAGACGCAAAGACTTCCTTATCACATTTCTCAAAGTCATGATTCGAAACGGTTGGGATCCGAATCATTTCCTGTAAGTGTTTCGTCATTAACTCGTTATCGACTTCGAGTTTTGGCAAAGAGGTAACTTCGACTTTCTTAGGTTTGTAATTAACCGTACGTACCAGCAAGATCACAATCAAAACCAACAATAATCCTAGGATGATTAACCACCACATATTTTTCACTCCCTTTTAAACCATTATAATCATTTAATAATTAGACGGAAAGTAGTTGACAGAGAATAATAAATGATTATCATTATATATGAACAAGTGTTCATATATGGAGGTGTGTATGAAAGATCTCGAAGTTTGCGAAGAACATGTTATTCATCCGGAGATTATTAAACAGGTAAAAACGAATTTGCCTGAACATGAAACGTTGGATGCTTTGGCCGATCTATTCAAAGTGTTCGGGGATTATACCCGCATTAAATTATTATGTGCATTATTTAATCACGAGATGTGTGTCTGTGATTTGGCGGAAGTGACCCAGATGAGTCAGAGCGCTATCTCACATCAACTTCGGGTTTTGAAACAAGCACAGTTAGTCGGAAACAGGAGACAAGGAAAAACGATCTTTTATTTCCTGAAGGATGAACATGTTAAGTTAATTTATGAAGCCGGATTGAGTCATGTAAAGGAGAAAATCTAATGAGCGAACATTGTGCCAGTTGCGAAGAAAAAGAAGACAATAAAGCGCTGTATCGAATTATTATCAGTTTAGTTTTATTTATTTCTTCCTACTTTTTCAGCGGCTGGTTAAAGCTATTATTGTTAGGGCTAGGCTATATCATTGTCGGATATAAAGTAATCCTCGAAGCGTTTGAGAATCTCTTCAAAGGAAAAATGCTCGATGAGAATTTCTTAATGATGATCGCAACTTTCGGGGCTATCTATACAAAGCAATATCCGGAAGCCTTGGCGGTCATGTTGTTCTATGAAGTGGGGGAATATTTGGAAGATCTTTCAGTTGAAAAGTCGAAAAAATCAATCACGGATTTAATGGATCTAAGACCGGATCATGCGAATAAAATCGTCAATGATCAGATTGCGAAAGTTGACCCCAGCGAATTACAGCTTAACGATTCTTTCATTGTCTATCCCGGAGAGAAGATTCCGGTTGATGGGACAATCTATGAGGGAATCTCTTCTTTGGATACCGTAGCTTTGACTGGTGAATCTTTGCCGCAAGAAGTTAATATCGGCAGTAAAGTGTTGAGTGGTTCGGTCAATCTGGTTTCACCCCTAAAGATTCATGTCGATAAGATTTTCGCGGAATCGACCGCATCCAAGATCTTGGATTTAGTTACGAATGCGAAAGAAAATAAATCACAGTCAGAAGATTTCGTAACGAAGTTTGCGCATTACTATACGCCAATCGTGGTTGCAATCGCGTTAATCATCGCGTTTATCGTACCGCTCTTTAACCAACAATGGAGCGAGTATTTATATCGGGCTTGTATCTTTCTAGTTATTTCTTGTCCCTGTGCGTTAGTGATTTCGATTCCGCTAGGTTTCTTCAGCGGGATTGGTAAAGCGGGGAAAGAAGGTATTCTATTCAAAGGATCTAACTACTTAGAAAGATTCTCAAAATTAAAGACCTTGTATTTCGATAAAACCGGAACGTTATCGGAAGGGAAATTAGCCGTCACGAAAATCGTTCCCTTTAACGGAACCGTGAATGAGACCTTATTCTTGGCGGATTTATTGGAACAGAATTCTTTACATCCTTTAGCGCTGGCCATCAAGAAAGAGTATGGCAAAGAGAATAAAGAAAAGGTAACCTTCTTCAAAGAGATCGCCGGCCAGGGAGTAACGGCTAAATATAAGGGTGATTTAATCAGTGTGGGGAATGATACTTTAATGAATACTCAAGGGATTGAAATCCAAAAGATCGACAGTGTCGGAACCTTAATCTATGTTGGTAAGAACGAACAGTTAGTCGGTATTATTGAGATTGGCGACCAACTAAAATCAGAAGCGAAAGATACTTTACTTCAATTAAAGAAACTCGGAATCAAGCGGATTATGTTAACTGGTGACCGGGAAGAAGTCGCAATGGCCGTTAATGAACAATTACAGTTAGATGAAGTTAAAGCTTCCTTATTACCAAACGAGAAGCTGGAAATCGTTGATAAGGCGGAGAAAGATGGGTTAGTTGGGTTTGTGGGGGATGGGATTAACGATGCCCCGGTCTTAACCAGAGCGGATATCGGGATTGCGATGGGTAATATCGGCTCTGATGCGGCGATTGAAGCGGCCGATGTCATCATTATGAAAGACGACTTAACAAAAATTATCACCGCCTATAATATTTCACTTAAGACCTTAAGAATCGTCAGAGAGAATATTATCTTCGCACTAGCGGTTAAGTTAGTTATCCTGATTCTTGGCGCACTAGGCTTAGCGAATATGTGGGCTGCGGTCTTCGCGGATGTCGGTGTCAGCTTGTTGGCGATCTTAAACTCGATGCGGATCTTATATTCAAAGAAAATCTAATTATCCTAAGCGACGAATAATGTCGCTTTTTCTCTGACTAAACCAATAAGTCGTTGTCAAACTATCACGTAATCGTTAAAATAGGCACTAGGAGAACAATTATGAAAGAACAAGAAATCTTACGGATTCTGGATGAGAATGCGCGGACCAGTGATAGTGATATTGCGAAGATGTTGAATATTTCGGAAGCCGAAGTTAAAAAGACGATCAAAGCATTAGAGAAAAAAGGTGTAATCGCCGGTTATCATGCGATTATCAATCAGGAGAAATTAGACGAGAATCAATGTACAGCCTTGATCGAAGTCAATTCGATTCCCCAAAGGGAACATGGTTATGACAAGGTTGCGTTAATGATCGCGCAGTATCCGGAAGTAAGATCGGTATATCTGATTTCTGGGCACAGTGAATTTATTATCAGGGTTGTTGGCAAGAGCATTCAGGATATTGCGGATTTTGTCGGTAGTAAATTAGCTCCGATGGATGGGATTAAAGGAACCAGTACGATCTTCGTATTGAAGATGTATAAACGGGATGGGGTTATTTTAAAGAAGAACGATGAAGAGAAACAGAAGAGGCAGTTAGCTTCCTTATGAGTCGGCCGGAGTTATCAAAACTAGCCTGCAGTATCTCCCGTTCGGGAATCGGAAATTTCTTTTTACAGGCGGAAGGAATGAAGGACTTAGTTTCTTTAGCGGTTGGGGAGCCGGATTTTCCGACGCCTTGGCATATTAGAGAAGCTGCGATTCACCAGTTAAATTTAGGCAATACTTTTTATACTTCCTGTAATGGGTTTCCGGAATTACGCCAAGCTATCGTTAATTATCAGGCAAGACGTTTTAAGGTTCATTACGATCCCGGTGAAGTAATGATTACGACCGGATGTTCCCAAGGAATCGATTTAGTGACCAGGATCTTCGTGAATCCGGGCGATGAAGTAATTGTTCCGACGCCGGGTTATGTCTGTTACGGACCGGATACTTTATTAGCCGGAGGAAAACCAGTATATTTGGAATTAAAGGAAGAAAATCAATTCAAAGTTACCCCGGAGGCCTTAGAGAAAGCAATCACCCCGAAAACGAAGATGTTGATTCTGAATTATCCCAGTAATCCGACCGGGGGAATTATGACGAAGGCTGATTACGAGAAAATAATCCCGATAATTAAGAAACATAAAATTATTGTCTTAGCCGATGAAATCTATGCGGAATTGACCTACGCGGGTAAACATTGTTCGTTAGGAAATTTCCCCGAGATTAAGGATCAACTGATTCTGATGAACGGGATTTCAAAGGCTTACTCAATGACTGGCTGGCGTTTAGGATATATCTTAGCCGATAAAGAAATCATTCAAGCCTTAAGTATTATTCAGGACTATGTCTTAATCTCCGCTCCGACGATCACGCAGTATGCGGCAATCGAAGCGCTGAATCATGGCGATAAAGATGCGACCATGATGAAAGAATCATTCGAGGAAAGAAGAAACTATTTAGTCTCGGAATGTAATCGGATTGGATTAACCTGTCATTCACCATTAGGTGCTTTCTATGTCTTCCCGAATATTAAAAAAACCGGCTTAAGCTCTTATGAACTAGCCAGTAGGTTAATGAAGGAAGCGAAAGTTGCGGTTATTCCCGGCAGCGCATTCGGGCCAGCGGGAGAAGGGTATATCCGATTATCTTATTCTTACAGTATCGATCAGATCAAAGAAGCGATCAGTCGGATCGAAGCTTTCTTAAAGACCATCTAGGAGGATTTTATTATGCCAAGTATGTTAACGCATCGGATGTTAGGTGATGAGGTAATTAAGGAATTAGGAAAAGACAGTAAGGTCAAGAAAGCGATTGACCACGCGTTTGAGTTATATTCGATCGGAACCTCCGGACCGGATATTTTCTTCTTTTATGCCGCTTGGCCTTGGGCTAATCCTAAGAAGGCCTATGAAGTTGCGAAATTCGGCAGCTGGATGCATGAAGGAAAAACCGACTTATTATTCAGGGAAATGTTAACGCAATGTTATAACAGCGGTTCCGAATTACAGTTAAGTTATACTGCCGGAGTGATCTTACATTGGTGCTTGGATCATATCGCCCATCCTTATGTCTTTAATAAGACCGGGCATGGCAAAAAGAGCGATATTCCGCATCGTTATTTCGAATCGCAATTAGATAAAGGAATGATTGATTGGAAAGGCGTCGATCTACACAAATTTAAACCATACAGCGTTGTCGCTTATCAGTCTTCGACCTGGTATCCGATTTGGGTACTATACTCCGAAGTTTTAAAACAAGGCTGGCAGGCTGAATTAAAACAGAAGGATATTCAGAAAGCCGTCAAGGACTTCTATAAAGTTGAAAAAGTTTTATACGATCCCAACGGTAAAAAGATGAAAGTTGTCGGTAAGTTAGAGAAGCAGCTGCATATCGAAGGTGCCGGAACTTCCATGATTATCCCCACCCACTTAGATCCGGCTTGGGATGTTATGAACGATGACCATCAGTTATGGCATCACCCCAGCACTAATCAAGAACATCACGAATCCTTCCAAGAATTATTCGAACAGGCGAGATTATGTGGTATCGAAATCTTGGCTTCGGTTGATCAATATCTCAGTGGCCAGAAAGATATCAATACCGTCATGGAAAAGATCAACGGTAACTTCCACACCGGTCTGAATGTACCGGATGATATGAAGTTCTTCGACTTAGTCCCGACCCAAAAACCAAACAATCTATAACGAGTGGGAAATATTATGAATAAAGGTTGAGAAATTATTCATAGACCTAATAAATGCGATTGATTATCAAGAAAAGGAATAAAGTAATCTTTGAAGGTTAGATTGTTCCTTTTTTTACTAGCATCGAAGTATTTTAGTTTTTAGTTGGTCAATCCGATCTTCCGATACAGATAATAAGTAAATGTCATCTTCTCATAGGGGAAGTCTTCACTCGCGACTAATTCATAGTTGTAAGAGTTTTTAAGTTTGTGGGAAGAAACGATAAAGTCGACGCGTCCTTCGCTTAAGGCGCTAGTTAAACTTTCAGTCATTTCCGGTAGTTCGATATTAAGTTGACAGAAGAAACGTTCGCTAGGGAAAATATTCGCTGCAGTATAGAAACCACCATCTAAGAAACCATAGTTTAATAATGTCGCATTCGGAATTTTATTGATTATCTTCGCGAATCTATACTGAGGCAGATCTTCTTTCGAATACTTTCTTAAATACGCATTCGGAGTTAAGAAGTAAGAAAGCGATACCGAAACTAGGAGGATAAGAATACTCCATATTTTAAATTTATTGAATGGGGGAAGATAATCGAACATCAGAAGAGATAACGGCGCATAGATCGCAAAGATAAGTCCGTAATAGACATAACTTCGACCGCCGGAATAAACTAATAAAACTGAAGTAATTAGAGTTAATAAAGTCGCAGCTAATACTTTGGGTTCTTTGAATAAAGAAATCAAGCCGCCTAGGATTAAAATCCATATCCAGGGGTTATTGAATATCGTTTTGGTAAAGGCGTTAATTAACGAACCGGCTTGGTGGTAGATAAAGATATTATCGTAGAAATAAACCGTGAACCAATCAGCTAACGCGTTATTGACTAAGAAGTAAATAAAGAAGGGTAAGGTAATTAAAATAACGCCTAAGATTATGCCCAAAATTAAAGTTCCTAGTTCCCTGTATTTTTTATCTTTTAAATAAGTAATTAGCGGCATAATGATCCAACCGAGATAAAAACCCAGTAAGGAGAATTTGATCCAAAGAACCATGCCGGAAGTAAGCCCTAAAAGTAAGGCTTCCCTGAAAGATAAAGTTTCTTTCGTTTTCTGATTCTTAAGTAAAAGATATAGACCATAAGTTAATAAAGGTAAACAGAATTCTTCGGCACTATCACCATGCGAAAAACTAGCACTGGTATAGATTAACGTCATGACTAAGGGAATGAATACCCAGAGCGGTTTCTTCGAGAAAAGAAGAATTATCTTATAAACAAAATAAGCGAAGAAAGAAGCGGCGATTACTTCCAGAAAGTAAACACCTAAGAAAGTATCCTGGGAAACTAAGTAAGCCAAAGCATGTAAGAAATATAATAACGGTCCTTTCTGCTCGAAGAGATCTTTATAAACGACTAGACCTTTCCATAATGATTTACCGACCGTGAAATAACAGTTCGCGTCGAACCAATCATTGAACGGGTAGAGCGGGGAAGATTTAGAGACGCAGAAAATAATTAAGATCGCACTGAGGATCAGATAAAGCAAGATATACTTGTTGGGTTTACTTAAGAATATTTTTTTCATAGTACTTGGAACGCTTATTCAATTCCCTAGTCAGCGTAGAAATCCCATAAGTTTCCGCTAGAGTTTTAGTGTCGGAGAAGAGATTAGTTCCTAATCCTAACTTATCGCCTTGGATCTTGACGCCTAAAGCCGATAGGGTCGTGGGGAAGATGTCGAAGGAAGTAAATTCCCTGGTGGTATCGCTAGTCATACTTTCGGAATTGATAAAGACATTATAAACCTGTCGGGAATAATCGGAAGCGACACTTTTAAACCACGCGGTATCCATACTTAAATGATCGCCGGTGATAATAATTAAAGTATCTTCATAATAATTCTGGGTCTGTAACCAAGATATGAAGGCATTAATTTGTTGATCGGAACAGGCGATTGCTTTACTGTAATTATCTTTAAGGTCTAAGGTACAGCTATCTTCGGCTAAACCGTCCGGGGAATGGGTGTTGGCGGTCATTAAGTCTAATTCGAAAGGTTGGGAATCGGAGGATAAATCATTTAATTTTTCTCTGGCAAAAGTAAATAACTTTGAATCCTCAAATCCCCACCACAGGGAATAATCTTGCGGAATTAAACCTTCTTCCTTGGCGGTATTCAAATCGAAAATCTGATAGTTTCCATGGGTTTGGTAGTAGAGATTGCGGGCTCCGAACCTGGCATCCGAACCGAACATTACCATTTGGGTATAATCTTGCTTAGCGAGGATATCACCTAAAGTTGTGGCCCCAGACATGAATTTAGCGCCTTGGGTATAAACTTTAGAAGTCAAAGGTAAAAGAACGGGTAGACCGGAAGATTGCGAGATCAAAGCCGCACTGGTCCAGTTGGTACCGGGAACCTGATAAAAGCCTCCTAAGGAAGCAGTCGGCGAAAAATTCAAATTATCTTTCGCCAGTTCTGTTAAACCGGGAAGCAGCTCAAGATCCGCCGCCCCGCCGTTTTCCTTACTTGCATAAGAGACCTCTAAAGATTCGACATAAATATGAATGAGGTTCTTTTTCTTGGCGGGAAAAGTTAATTGAACAGTTGAAGGATCGGTATAGTTAGTCTCAATAAAGTCAGAATAAGTAAATTGGGAGCCGATATAAGAAAAGAAATTCAGTTGATTTAAAACTAAAGAAGACGTGACTAAAGAAAGAATTATAATCGTAACTAGACAATACTTACAGATTTTCTGGAAGGAGACTTTCTTCTTCAGATATTTCAGAGTGTAACGGACCGGGAAGAAAACTAACAAAGTCGGAAATAAAACTTCTTTCATGAAAATAAAGACTTGACCATGAGAAGTACCGGTCAATGGGACTTTAAGATGAAAGACGAATTCCAAAGGCGTTAATAAGCCGAAGTTTTTATCGAGATAGAATTTTAAGAAAATAAATAAAACCCCGATGAAGAAACAGGTCAACGAGACAGTGTGTAGTCTTTTGGGATATTTATTCATTACTCAATTATAGTCAATTAGGTGCTTAATGGAAAATGTATGACCAGATCCCAATGACATGACATAACGATCCTAACATGATTAGAACATGGAAAGTTTCGTGGAAAGTCCAGTTATTCGAAAGATTGGGTTTCTTTAAAATATAGAAGATTCCGCCTAAGGTATAGAAAAGACCGCCGGCCAATAACCAAGCTAAGAAACCTAGCGGCGCATTCTGATAGATTGAAGGCATCATGACGATACTCCAGCCTAGAACGATATATAAACTGGTGTATAACCATCTAGGCGCATTGAGCCAAATGATTTTCATCGTAACGCCGGCTAAAGCGATCAACCACATGATTAAGACCGCCAGATAACCGTTATTACTATAAGCGATAATTATCGGAGTATAGGTTCCGACAATCAACACATAGATCATCGAATGATCTAACTTGCGGAAAATCTTATGTTTAGGAGAATCGATCATTAAGGAATGATAGTAACTGGAAGCGGAATATAAAGCGGTTAAAGATAGACAGAACACTAAGCAGGAAAGCAAAGTATCTAAAGGAAATTTGTTTACAATCCCGATAATTGTCCAGGTTATAGTTAAGATAATCGAGAAGATGGCACCAAGGAAATGGGTATAACAACTGATGGGATCCTGAACCTTTTTAAAGGGTCTAGGCAGGTGAAGCTTATCGTTGGGTTGAGTAGGATGAATTGCGGTTAATGTCATATAAGACCTCCTAAAGTAGTATTGAATACTACTTCATATCGATATTATATACTAACTAATCGTGATTGCAACTACTTTGTGATGCGGTATAATATTTTCATGAAAACGGAAATCTTAAAGTATACCGAACAGGTACTTAACGAAACCCCGCTGGAAATCTCCGAAATTCCGCAGATTCCTTTATATATGGATCAGATCGTTTCCTTGATGGCTAACCAGAAGAAAGATTCCGAAGATAAGATCTTAACTAAAACCATGATTCATAATTATTCCAAGGCTAAGATCATTAAACCCATCAAAGGTAAGACCTATCCTCGGGAACAGCTTATTCAATTATTGATGGTGTATGTTTTGAAAAATATGTTAACGATGGAAGAGTTAAAACAAGTCATGGTTCAAATGTACGATACTTCGCAATTAGGCGAGGAAGGGTTTGAACGATGTTACCAACGCTTCTTGGATTTTGAGAAAAGTAAGGTAAATGATTCCGATGAATTGATGAAAAAGTTAATTCCCGATGATAAGAGTAAGACGCCTTATGAGGATGCCTTAGTATCGCTACTTACGATTACTTCTTTAGCGAATCAGTTGCAGAAAGTGGCCGAGAAGATTGTGGAAGTGTATTATCCGAAAAAAGTAAAGAAAGAGAAAAATAAAGGTGAAAAGAAATGAAAACAAACGAAGAACTAAGCAAGGAATATAAGGAGTTTATCAGTAAGGGTAAGACTGAAAGAGAATGTGTAAAACTCGCCGTCAAAATGGCGGAAGAAAAAGGTTATAAGAACATTAACAGTTATTCTAAGTTACAGCCAGGTGATAAGGTTTATGCGACTAATCACGCTAAGAGTTTTGTGGCGTTCTTAATTGGCAGTAAACCTTTAAGTGAAGGAATTCGATTATTAGGGGCGCATATCGATTCGCCTAGATTAGATCTTAAGCAGCATCCGTTCTATGAAGACGGCGGTCTAGCTTTAGCCAAGACGCATTATTACGGCGGAATTAAGAATTATCAATGGGTAACTTTACCGATGGCCTTACATGGCGTGGTTTGCAAGAAAGATGGGACCATTGTCGAGATTAATATCGGTGAAGATGTTAATGATCCGGTAGTCGGCATCACCGATCTTTTAATTCACCTGGCGAAAGAACAGATGGAAAAGAAAGCACCGAAAGTAATCGAAGGCGAAGAACTGAATGTTACTCTAGGTTCTTTACCGTTAAAAGATGTTGATAAAGATCCGGTCAAAGCGAATATCCTTAAATTATTGAAAGATAAGTATGATATCGCAGAGAGTGATTTTATTTCCGCGGAAATCGAAGTCGTTCCGGCCGGACCGGCCCGAGATTATGGTTTAGATCGCAGTATGATCATGGGCTATGGTCAGGACGATCGGGTCTGTGCGTTTACTTCCCTAGCAGCTTTATTAGAACTGGAGAAGACCGATCGGACAGCTGGGGCATTACTAGTCGATAAGGAAGAAATCGGTTCGGTTGGCGCCAGTGGAATGCATTCCCGCTTCTTCGATGATCTTTTAGTTAAGATCTTAGCGTTGAAAGAAGGTTATGATGAGTTAAAGATGCGCAGTCTCTATGAACATTCGGATATGTTATCGTCCGATGTTTCTGCCGGCTTCGATCCGACTTTCCCTTCGGTAATGGAACCGCTGAATGCGGCTTATTTAGGGAAAGGAATCTGTTTGAATAAATATGTCGGCTCAGCCGGGAAAGCCGGAACCAACGATGCCGATCCGGAATATATTGCCCGAGTAACTAAAGCGTTCGAAGACGACAAAGTAAGTTATCAGACTTGTGAACTAGGAAAGGTCGATGCGGGCGGCGGCGGAACGATCGCTTATATCATGGCCAATTACAATATGAACGTCATCGATTGTGGGGTGGCGGTACTAAGTATGCATTCACCTTGGGAAGTCACCAGTAAGCTAGATATCTATGAGACTTATCGTGCCTACCTTGCCTTTATTAAGAGGATTTAATGAAAGTACTTGATCCGGAATTAGGTTTACCGCACAGTGTCAATCATTATCGGGAAGTACTAACGAAGAAACCGGACTATAAGATTCTTTCGCTCGATCTTTTCTATGACCGTTATAAAGAATTAAAAGCGGTCGCGACGATTGCGGATGATGATTATGAGTATGAGACTAGGTTAAATATCGGTAAGTACCAACAGATAATATCACATGGCTGTAACTGTTATCGGGATTATTCAACCGATGCCTGCGAACATGTAACTTTTTTGGCGGATTATCTGATGAAGATGGAAATGCCGAAATTGCCTTATCACTATGAAGTTGACCTGAGAGCTTATTATGAACAGCTGGAAGCGGAACGGTTAAGACTCAAGCAGGAAGAAGAGCTTCAGCGCCGCCAGCAAGATATCGATAATTCACATTTATACCTGCAGGATATTGAGGATAAAGTTCTAGATAATTATTTCGATTTATACGGACCAGAATGTTTACATCTGGAAATTTCAGCTACGTTAATGACAAATTGGTACCAACGCTCAATCGACTTTTCTTTTAAGCTGGGAATCGATTCTTTCTATACGATCAAGGATCTCGGAAAGTTTATTGAAGCGATGGAGAATAACGAATACTATTCTTACGGTAAAAAGCTGTCCTTCAGACATCGTGAGGAATTATTTGATCCCAAGGCCAAGATCATCTATCAGTTCGTCAAGGATAATTATGAAGCACCGACGGTTAATTCTCTCTCTCAAAAGAAGAGCGTGATCCATTTAAATCCTCGGAATATCGAACGGTACCTTAACTTAGTCCAACAAATCGGCCTTAAGGATGATTTAATAATTTATCGGGAACAGCCTTTGAAGTTCCGACTGATTCCGGATCATCACGAAGACTTTTATTATTTAAAATATCCGTTCGACAATGATTATTTCTTTCTGACTCCCTGCGGTTTGTTTCAGGAAGAACAAGGGAAGTTAGTCGATTTTCCGGCTAATCATGATCCGAAAGCACTTAAGCTAGTCAATGCGTTATTTTCGTTACAAAGTAAACCGCTTGTTAAAGAAGACGCACTTAAGTTAGTACATTTAGTCAATCAATATCCATCGAGTCTTAAGCTCGAAGGTTTATCGGATAGTCCCGAAGAAGTATTAACGGAGACTAATAGAGAAGTTTATTTTGACCTTGAGAATACCGAGCAGATGTATGTCAAAATAAATTATCTTTATGATGAGGTGAAAGTCGAAGGTTTCGATCCGCATAATCAGAAATTATCTTCGGAAGCGAAAAGTTTAGAAAGATTCCTCGAAACTTACGCCCAAGATAAGGATGAAGAGAACCATAAACTTTTATACAGTTTGAATAATGCGAATACCTATGCGCTAGTTCAGAATGGGATTCCTCAGATCCAGAAGATGGCAACCGTTTATGCTTCCCAGAATATTCTTAATCTCAACCACGCCAGTAACTATCATTTCATCGTCGGGGTCAGCGTAAAGAATAATCTTCTGGAGATTGACGTCGAAAGTTCGAACTTACCCAAAGAAGAGATTGGGGAGATCTTAAGATCTTACCGCAAACGTCAGAAGTTTCATAAATTGAAGAACGGTCAGACCATCTCTTTAGGTTCGGAAGATCTGGTTCAGCTAGACCAATTATTGCAGACTAACGGTATCGATCCCAGTCAGTTAAAAGACGGCAAGGTATCCTTACCAACATATCGGGTTTTTGACTTAAGTAAGGATGAACAAAAGAAACTCATCATCAAGCGTTCCGATAGTTACAAAGAGTTACTGGAACGTTTAAAGAATGTGAATGCGAACCAGACGAAGATTCCTCAGGAGTTCGATACTACCTTTAGAGACTACCAGAAGTTCGGGTTTCATTGGTTAAGTTTATTGAGTGATTATGGATTAGGTGGAATCTTGGCAGATGATATGGGGCTAGGAAAAACGATCCAAGTCTTAGCGTTATTGGAAGCCTTACAACCCAAGGAAAGCTGTTCCTTAATTGTCTGTCCGTCTTCCTTAATCCTGAATTGGAAGGATGAAGCGGAGAAGTTCAACAGTAAGTTAAAAATCGGTTGTGTTCTCGGCGGTCAAACTAAACGAGCTCAACTTATTTCTCAGCTCAAAGATTACGATATCTTAGTTACTTCTTACGATTATCTAAGAAACGATATCGAGTTATACGAGAATACCACCTTCTTCTATGCAATCTTGGATGAAGCTCAATATATCAAGAATCAGACCACGAAGAATGCCCACAGTGTTAAGAAACTAAAAGCGTTACATCGCTTAGCCTTAACCGGTACCCCAATCGAGAATTCAATCGCGGAATTGTGGAGCATCTTCGATTTCATCATGCCTCAGTATCTATACAACTATCATTATTTCAAGCAGAATTATGAAGCTCCGATTATTAAGGAACATGACGAAAAGGCTCAGATTAAATTAAAATCCTTAGTTGAACCTTTTATCTTGAGAAGAACGAAGAAGGAAGTTTTAAAAGATCTGCCAGAGAAGATGGAACAGATCTTACCGTTGGAGTTTAACGAGGAAGAAGAGAAGTTATACTTAGCGAACTTAGCGATGGTTAATCAACAACTCCAGCAACTTCTTAAAACGCCTAACCAAGATAAGATTGAAATCTTAGCCATGTTGACTAGATTACGCCAGATCTGTTGCGATGCCCGATTAGTCTATGAGAATATCCGAACCCCGGGAAGTAAGATGGAGGGGTGCTTAGATATCATTCAGCAGATGATCGACAATAAACGAAAGGTTATCGTCTTTTCTTCCTTTACCAGTATTTTAGGTTTATTGGAGGAAGAATTGCAGAAAAAGAAGATTTCTTACTTTAAACTTGTTGGCGGTACGAATAAGGAAGAAAGACATCGAATGGTTGCGTCGTTTCAAAGCGATGATACCGAAGTTTTCTTGATTTCCCTGAAGGCCGGAGGAACCGGATTAAATATCACCGCCGCCAGCTGCGTGATTCACTTCGATCCCTGGTGGAATGTCAGTGCCCAGAATCAAGCCACGGACCGCGCTTACCGCATTGGGCAGACTAAGGATGTTTTAGTCTATAAACTGATCATTAAGAATACCATCGAAGAAAAGATCGTGAAGATGCAGGAACGCAAACAGAAGATCGCGGATACTTTTGTCGAGAATAATGAAGGCTCCTTGATGTCGATGGATACCGATACGTTGATTAAACTATTGAGTTAAGAAGTTGCGTAACTAACAAAGGCAGTCTAGAATAAACAAATATGACCCACTCGAAACTATTCAGCACGATTAAATATCTCTTCCTAGGTTATCTGACCTTAGTCTTTATCGGGATGGTTTTTGTCGATGAGAACTTAGACTATTACAGTGTCATTCAGCAGTTTAAACTTTCAAACTGGCTTATTTTAATTGTTGTTTTACTAGGTGCCTTGGGATATTATTTCCTCTATCGTAAACTAGGCACTAAACAACTTAAACATTTTAAGAGGTTCCTGATTATTTATGCTTTAGTATTCTTAGTTATTCAAATGATTATTTCTTATAATTTCTATTTCTACACCGATTGGGATGTTAAAAACCTAATGTATCTTTCCGACCGGATTAATGCCGGGACAAATATCAACAACTTACATTATCTGCAGACTTATCCCAATAATGCATTCTTAGCTTGGAACTTTGCGGTATTGAAAAGGATGTTTACTTATCTTGGCTTAGATTCTTACCGGGGGTTAATTTATTTAGGAAACCTTATTACGAATCTTTCAATTGTTTTAGCGGCGTTAGTCATAAAGAAATTAAGTAAGAATGATTTCTGGACGATTTCGGTTTTAGTTTTGGGCAGTATTATTATCGGACTATCCCCCTGGATTACGATTCCCTACAGCGATGCCTACGGAACGTTATTCCCGATTTTGGTTATTTACTTGGAGATAAGTCTTGAAGATCAAAAGCAAAGAATTCCGTTAGTAACTTTAGTTACCGCCATCGGTTATTTAATCAAACCGACCGTCGTAATTGTCTTAATCGCCAGCATTATTATCAGAGGAATTCTATTATTCAAATCTAAACCTAAATTTAAGAAAGTTATCTCTTCTTTCTTCATCGTTGTGGCGATCGTATTTTCCCTTTGGGGGTTCAAGAATCTAACTTATCTTTCAATCGGGTTTAAAGCCGACAAGGAAAGTGAATTCTCTTTGACCCATTATTTAATGATGGGGCTTAATCAAGATAGTAACGGCGGATATTCCGGGAAAGATTTCCGCTTCTCCGCATATTATCTAAATTCCCAAGAACGTAAACAAGCTGAAATTAAAGAGACAGTTAACCGTTTGAAGAATTATGGTTGGGATTATCCGGAATTTTTATTCAAAAAAAGTATGTCGGTTTATAACGATGGAACATTTTTCTGGAGTGGGGAAGGAACCTTCGATAACGGAAGCTATACTTATTTCTACCAAGAAATTTCCGGAATAAATAATACGTTATCGGAAGTCTTACATGAATTTTATTGGTACAACGAGAATAACTATGCGGTCTTTGTGAACATTGCCCAAGCGTTCTGGTTATTTACGTTACTAGGAATCTTCGGTAACTGGCTGAGGAAACCAAATGAAAAGGAGACCTTGATTATGCTCTCCTTATTGGGACTATCATTATTCTTACTTTTATTCGAACAACGTTCCCGGTATCTATATTTATATCTACCGTTATTTATCGTGCTTAGTATTAATGGTTGGCGGAAGTTATTTTCGTCCGGCGGGAAACTAGATAACGCGGACGTGCTTTAGCTTCCATATAAGTCTTGCCGACATAGATTCCGACGATGCCGATCGCGAAGATCTGAACTCCGGCTAAGAAACAGATGACCAATAAAACTAATAACCAACCGATGAAAGCTTGGTTAATAATTTCTATAATTAAAACAATTAGTAATATAACAAACGAGATAAACGCTAACACAAACCCAAATGCCGAAATAAGGGAGATTGGCTTAATCGATAAACTGGTCAGACCATCACTGGCTAAGGAAAACATCTTGGTCAACGGATAATGACTCTTACCCGCCATTCGTTTACTTCGTTTATAGTAAACACAACTGGAGGGATAACCAATTAGGGGGAATAGACCTCTAAGATAGAGATTGACTTCATGATAATCCGCGAATTGGTCTAAGACGGTTTTAGATACCAACCGGTAATCCGCATGGTTAAATACGGTCTCAACATCCATCGCCTTCAAGAACTTGTAGAAAGTCTCAGCGGTAAATCTTTTGAATGGGGAATCGGAACGGCGATCACTACGAACCCCATAAACGACTTGCGATCCCTTGAGATATTCTTTGACCATCTGACTCATAACGCTTAGATCATCCTGGCCATCACAATCAATTGAGATCGTGATATCACAAGTTTGTTTCGCTTCCAATAGACCGGCCGTTAAGGCATTTTGATGCCCGCGGTTATGTGCTAAAGAGATTCCGGTATAATGCGAATCATCCTTAGATAGTTGTTCGATCAACTCCCAAGTTTTATCCTTGGAACCGTCATCGACAAATAAGATCTTACTATTTTCATCGATCAACTGTTCCTTGATCATTTTCTCTAATTCAGTTAAAAATAATTTCGAAGTAAGCGGTAAGACTTCTTCCTCGTTATAACAGGGTATTACGATATCTAAAACAGGTTTCATAGTTTCACACTTTCAGAATGTTAGTATTCTATCACTAATCAATGTATGTATTCTGAAAATATACTGAATCTTCGTAGGATTACTACAACTAGGAAAAAGTTCACCAATAAGTGTTACAAATCACTTTAAAAAAACCTAATAAATGTAAAACGATTCAAAAACCAAGGATTTATAACGCTATTTGCGTAGATAGGTTGATAACATGTAATTAATTGGTAAATTATGTTGCTAAAACTTGTAATTAATGATAATATTATGTTGCTAAAACTTGCATATAATTTAGAAAGGTGTCTAAATGTACCGAAAATACCTTAAAAAACTTGATGATTGGTTAGTTGATCCACACCGAAAGCCATTAATTGTTTGGGGTGCCAGGCAGGTGGGTAAATCCTACCTTATAAAGGACTTATTTGCTGAGACTAAATTTAAAGACAAATTCATCTATGTTGATTGTAGAATTGACTCTGATTTTGTTAATTATTGTGAAAAGCATATAAATCCTAAAGATGTAATTAACTATTTGTCCTTGGATCGAAATAAAGTCATTGATAAGAATACTCTTTTAATATTCGATGAAGCTCAAGAATGTCTTCCAATCATTACTTTGTTGAAATATTTCTGTCAGGATTATCCGGAGATTCCAATTATTGTAACAGGTTCAATGGTTAGAATTAAAATCCAACGAACAAATAGGAAAAGAGGAGTGTCGAATGATAACAAATTTCTGTTTCCAGTAGGGAAAATAAATCAAATTACTGTTTATCCACTTAATTTTGAAGAATTTTTGATGAACAGCAATCAGATGTTGTATCACAGTATCTTAGATGCCTATAAGAATAAAAAAGCTTTAGATAGAACTACGCATGAAATGGCTTTAAAGGTTTTCTATGATTACTTGTTGGTTGGTGGAATGCCGGAAGCGGTAGATATTTTTCTAGAAACTAATAATTATCAAAAATCTCGAGTTATACTAAAAGATCTTTATGATAACTATTTGTCTGATATGGAACTATATCAGGCCAGTCCTGAAGCGATTGTGAGGGCAAAAAAAATATTTGAAAACATTTATTCCCAACTTAATAAAGCATCAAAGAATTTTAAGAGTTCATTAATCGAAGCAAAATCCGGTATACGGGAAATGAGAAGTCCAATCGATTGGCTTACCTTAGCATATATTGTACAAAAATCATGCTTGCTAAAAGAAAAAGTCACTGTTCCTTTAATTGATTCTAATGAGTCATTATTTCGTTTATATCTAGCAGATATTGGGATGTTTTCATATCAAAGCGGAATTAATGCGGCAACCTTTATTGATAAGGATGCCCGTAATGCTTTATCAGGAATATTCTTTGAAAATTATGTTGCTAATGAATTGACTAATGCGGGTATTAAACTATTCTATTGGAAAGGCAAGAACAATTCAGAATTTGAATTTGTTGTAGAATTTAACTCAATAATAATTCCGATAGATGTAAAGAAATCAAAGGGTTCATTAAATTCCCTAAATGATTTCAGGAATCATAATAAAACCGATATTGCGGTCAAAATAAGTTCAAATCAATATGGATATGATGAAAAGAACAAGATCTTGACTATTCCGTTTTATGAAGTATTTATGCTTTGCCAAGATTTGATAAGTGAGAAGGTTGATTCCTTAATTTAATACGAATAATTAGTAATAAAATGTCTAACGAGCTTTTAGAAATCGTAACAAACGTTTCATAATGAGAAAGTAAAGTTGTTAAGCCTATTTCGTAATGGAAGATATGAACAGACATTACCAGAGTTAATTCGATACAGAGTAATGCAATCTAGCACGGACGATAATAAAGCAAACAGTTTGCTTTGTATGATAAAGTATAAGTGTTGATTTCGAGTCCTCGCTAGGATAGATAGGAACACATGATATGGATAACAAACAATATCTAATAATAGTCAAAGGTGTGGATAAGACCGCTGATATTATTTCATGTAAATATAATCGCCAGATTAATAAATATGATATTACTTATTGGAACGAGCGCATTTATTCTTATAATTATGATAATGTGCTGATATTCAAAAATCCCATTACAATTGATCCTGAATTCTGTAAAGTATATTATCGAAGTAGGGAATTAAAAGACATTGCGGAGATATACAATTTCAGAGACAAGAGCCTTAGTTATTATCATATATGCTTCAAGAATAAACTTGAACAAAGTTATTCGGAAAGTGAATTGAGAATAGTCAAATCTGTTTTAAACGATATTCATTCAAAAAGTGTTTTCGATTATTTGTATCATTCGTCAGAGATTTGTACGCTTAAAGGAGAGAATGGCGTTAAACTTTTACCAAAACAATATGAGAAAATTGATTTTGTTGGTGATGACACCGCATTATCGACTTATTTAAATCCCTCAATTCAAAAGAAGAATGAATCTGCAAAAGAGAATAAAACTTATCCAATTTTTCCTTTTGGGATTAATAACAGTCAATTGAAAGCAGTTAATAATGCGCTTAATAATCAAATAAGTGTGATTGAAGGGCCACCAGGTACCGGAAAGACGCAAACGATATTAAACATTATCGCAAATTTAGTCATCAGGGGTAAAACTGTTCAAGTCGTTTCAAACAATAACGCCGCAATTGAAAGTATTAAAGAAAAGCTTTCTTCAAAGAAGTATCAAATGGGTTTTATTGTAGCTGAGTTAGGGAAATCAGATAACAAAAAAGATTTTATTATGAATCAATCCGGAGAGTATCCTAATTTTGAAACGTGGGAATATCCGGAATGTGAAAATGATGAGTATAAAGAGAGCTTTCGCTTAAAGGCTAAACAATTAAATCAAATATTTACCAAGGTGGAACGCTTAGGAATTGATAAACAAGAATTCAATGATGTAACAATCGAACAAAGGCATTTTAAACAGTATTTAGAAGAAACTGATCTTAGCAATCTTAGTATTAAAACTAGAAAGCGTTTAAAGTCTTCACAGATTATGAGATTATGGCAAACATGCCAGAATTTATCTGATAAAGAATTGCCCTTACCATTCTTTTTTAAGTTTAAAAGTCGATTTATATATGGTGTGGCTAACTGGGATTTTTATCGCAATAGAATACCGACTATTATAAGCATCTTACAAAAACTTTATTATGAGACCAAGATAAATGAATTAACTAGGGATATTTCAGATGTTGAAGAATATTTGAAAAATATCGATTCCCAGAAAAAGATCGATGATTTTTGTGACATTTCCATGCATTACTTGAAGAATGCACTATATCACCGTTATGCAAATAAAACGCAAAGAGTTACATTTGATGGTAATGATCTCTGGATGAATCCAGAGAAGGTTCTAAAAGAATATCCAGTTGTCCTGAGTACCACTTTTTCTTCCAGAAGTAGTCTTAGTAAAACCGTGATGTTTGACTATGTAATTATGGATGAAGCCTCTCAAGTTGATGTTTCAACCGGTGCGTTAGCATTATCGAGTTCTATTAATGCGGTAATCGTTGGTGATACCAAGCAATTACCAAATGTACTGAGTGATGTCGATAAACAAATAGCAAAAGAAATATTCGATCATTTCAAAGTAGACCCAAGTTATAATTTTGCTAATCATAGTTTTCTTCAGTCCATATGCGAAATTATTCCAAATGTACCTCGAACTTTATTGCGTGAGCATTATCGCTGCCATCCTAAGATTATTAATTACTGCAACCAAAAATTCTATGACGGACAATTAATTGTCTTAACGCCGGACGAAAATGAAGAAGATGTGCTATCGGTAGTTAAAACGACTATCGGAAATCATGCCAGAGGTCATTTCAACCAGAGACAGATTGAGGTAGTGAAAGACGAAATATTGCCAAAGCTAAAAAATGTATCTCCGGATCAAATTGGGATTATTGCGCCATATAATGATCAGGTTGTAGCTCTTAAGAAAGAAATTCACAACGGGATTGAAATCGCAACTGTTCATAAGTTCCAAGGTCGCGAAAAGGATGTCATTATATTAACTACGGTAGATAATAGTATTTCTAGTTTTACCGATGATCCCTATTTACTAAATGTTGCGATTTCTAGAGCGAAGAAAAAATTATACCTTGTAGTATCGGGAAACATACAGGACAGTGAAAGTAATGTTGGCGATTTGATTTCTTATGTTGAGTATAATAAGTGTTCAATTACTGAAAGTAAGTTATATTCGATTTTTGACTATCTTTATAGTCAGTATACCCAGAAGAGATTTGAATATTTGAAAACTAACAAACAAATATCAGAATACGATTCCGAGAATCTAATGTATGCATTGATTACGGAAGTACTTGAAGAATTGCATTGTTCTACTTGGAAGGTGATCTGTCACCAGTCGCTAAAGATGTTAATACGAGATCCAAGCTTATTAAGCGATGAAGAGTGTAAATATGTTATGAACAATAGCACTCATTTAGATTTCTTGATTTTTAATCATGTCTCTAAAAAATCAATACTGGCGATTGAGGTTGATGGTTTTGATTATCATAAAGAAGGAACAATGCAAGCACAGCGTGATAAATTGAAAGATCATGTTCTAGAATTATATGCGATTCCTTACCTTAGATTTGCTACAAACGGTAGTGGGGAAAAACAAAAATTGGAACAAAAGTTACAAGAGATTATCCATAGTTTCAAATAGATAGGAATCGCAATATTTAGTTTTTTAACATGTTAATCGGAATTACATAAACCTCATCTTCGCGACGATAAGCGGCATTAGATAAACCACATATTACCCCTAAAAGAATCGGAGGCTTACCATTTTTCTCGCGAGCTATTTCTTCCCGGATTTTAATTAATCCCTTGGCGGCGGAGTCAATTTGGCTAGCTCCTAGTTTAATTTCAAAAGCACACCAATCACCATCGGGTAATTCAACAACCGCGTCAATTTCTTTGTTGGAATAATCTTGATAATGGTAAAGATTTGCTCCAAATGATTCGGCATATATTCTTAGATCTCTTTGGCAAAGAGATTCAAATAAGAAACCTAATGTTTCTAGATTAGTTAGTAATGATTCTGAATTCAGTTTTAGCAATGAACAGGCTAATGATGGATCAGCGAGATGTCTTTTTTCAGCTTGCTTAACTCTAACCGAGGAACGGATATTACTTGAAAACGGAGGTTGATTGTCCGTTATAAATAGCCGTTTTAAAATATCTAGATAAGTGGCTAATGTATTACTATCGAGGTCCTCATCATCAATTGCTTTGATATCATTTAGCAGAACCTTGTTTGTAGCCGTAGTACATTCATTTCGCGCCAGCGAACGTAACAATAAGTTCATTTTATTTGTATCTCGCTTTATTCCGTCAATTCTATAGATGTCATCATCAATGATTGCTTTTAGATATGTTTCGTGAACTAAGGCAGCCTTAGAAGTTTCTAAGCCGATATTGCTTGGCCAACCGCCTCTTACTACTAAATCGATTATTTTCTTTAAGGATATTTCATTATTCATGGCAGGGGTAAACTTATGCTGACAAAGATCTTGCAAAGATACTTGTCCGGATGAATCGCCCGACTCAAATAATGACATTGGTCTCATTCTAAGTTTAGCTATTCTGCCGGCACCACTATGTAAGATTCCTTTGTGGTTAGGAGTTGCTGAGCCAGTTAGAATAAATAAACCTTTCTCATTTCGTTGATCGACAGTTGATCTTACCGCATCCCAAATAGCCGGGACCTCTTGCCATTCATCGATAAGTCGCGGATTATCGCCTTTTAAAACTAATTCAGGATCGATTTGGGCCAGATTGCGATTTTGAAAATTGCCCTTAGGATCACCTAGCATGATTCTGCTTTTGCAGTGATACATGGAAGTCCAAGTTTTACCGCACCATTTAGCGCCTTCTATGCATACTGCCCCAAAAGTTGCTAAATATTGATCGATTTGGTTGTCTATTATCCTAGGAAGGTATTTTTCGTTATCCATAGTAATCACCTCATCGTTATTCTATTCTATTCAGTCAAATTAGTCAATTCCATTCAGTCAGATTCAGCATTTTCATTCAGTCAGATTCGGACTTTTCATTCAGTCAAAATTTGTTTACTGTCTAAGCATTTATACAATAATATTCAAAATTTATTCTAAACTTGTGATTTTAACAATAATTATCGTATATAATAAAAAATTAGGAAAAACGCCTATATGCAAGTCACAAAACGCTTATTCCGAATACTTAATACGCCATTTCTGATACTAGCTCTTTTGATTGTGTTCTCACCGATCAAAGCTACCGATGAATCTGGAACCAGCGAAGAGAATTATACCGAAACCATTACGACTTTAACCCCGCACCAAGAGGCAGTAGAGTCCGTTAACGATGGGGCATCGGCAAGAAAAAGTCGGTCATTACTTTCGTTGCCGGCCAGTTATAGCTCGGTAACTCAAGGTAATGTAACCGCGGTTAAGGATCAGGGCAATCTAGGAACTTGTTGGACTTATGCGGCCATGGCTTGTGCCGAAGCTTATTTACTGAGCAATGATGACGCCGATGGCGTCGATGATTATAGTAAAGATACCTTAGATCTCGATGAGTTACATTTAGCTTATTATGGCTGGCATCAATTGAACGATCCTTTAGGATTAGTTGGCAGTGATCATACCGCATGGCAGAATAGTACGACCGGTTATTTAACGACCGGCGGTAATAACTGGATTACAACTTTTACGCTAGCGGGATGGGCAGGGTATGTAAATCAACTCAGCGGAAATACTGCTGATTTAGCTTATAGTGTCGATGATTCGCATAATTTTATCTCTAATCTTAGTAAGGATACGGCTTTTTCTAATGGTCATGATTCTTTCATTCTGACGGATACTTATGTCATCAATATGAGCGATGTTAGTACGATCAAGAATCTTTTAATGAACTATGGCGCCGGCGATATCGCGATTTATTGGGGTGCTCAATATAACAATTATCTGACTGATGCTTATTATTGTAATGATGCTTTAAAAAGCGCCAATCACGAAGTTACTTTAGTCGGATGGGACGATAATTATGCCAGAACTAATTTTAAGACCGGGACCCAACCGACCAGTAACGGAGCTTGGTTAGTTAGGAACAGTTGGAGTGACATGTTCGGTAATGATGGTTATTTCTGGGTCTCCTATGAGGATGCCGTCTTAAGCAATTCGGATGCTCCTAGTTATTCCCAGGCAACTTTCTATACCGTTAAGCCCAAAGATACTTACGATAATGCTTACCAATATGATGGCACAAAGGCCGCTAGTTGGATGGTTAGTCCATACAACACTAGTATTTCTGGGGCGAACGTCTTTACCGCTCAGAAATCCGAACAATTAAAGGCAGTCAGTTTCTTTACCTATGACCAGACGAATATTAACTATAATGTTTCGGTTTATCTGATGGCGGCCGATTCTACTGACCCGACTTCCGGCACCAAAGTTGCGGATCTATCCGGGACTCAAACCTATGCCGGGTATCATACGATAGACCTTACTTCTCCGGTCAATTTAGCTAAGAACCAAAAGTTCTCGGTCGTTTTGACTCTAAGTAAAGCCAGTTCCGGTGCAAAGATGTTATTTGAACAGAATTGGACTGAATATGGTCAAATAAATTCTTCGTCGATCCTAGCCGGGCAAAGTTATCTCAAAAATAACTATACCAATTCCTGGGTCGATATGAGTACTAACTATACCGGTAATCTCAGGATAAAAGCTTTCACGACCAATGAAGTACCGGCGACCGCCATTACTTTAGATAAAGATTCCGTTAGTTTATTACTTAAGCTTATTCCGAATGCCCAATTGACCGCGACATTAACCCCCACTGATACCACCGATGTGGTAAGTTGGTCTAGCAGTGATCAGAATATCGCGACCGTCGATCAGAGTGGCAAGGTTACCGCGGTTTCGGCAGGAAACGCGACGATCACCGCTAAGATCGAAGCCCGTAATTTAAGTGATACCTGTACCGTCAACGTTACGACGACGGAGAATAATATAGCCTTAACCTTACCGGAGGGGTATACCGATAATAAAGTGTTTGTGGATGGAGTCGAATATGCCGGCAGTATTACCTCTGGGGTACTATATGCCAAGATAAATACTGGAGATATGTTGACGATCTATCATTATAAAGATAATGGCGTTCCGGATGATATGAAGGTCTATCTTCTTAGTTATAGTAACGAGATCTATACCGCCACGAAGATCGACGAGTTCGATAATCTAGTTGCTTATCATGGCTTCTCGATGCGGATCGTCGGAATCACCGGGATGCGGGTTAAATCAAGTATCAGCGCCGATAACAAAACTAAATTGAAATCCAATGCTGGACTAGCTGGCTATCATATCATTGAAGCCGGAACCATCATTATGAATGAGGTAGATTACAGTACAACTTATCCTTTAGTTAAGGGAGGTACTAAGACTGGTTGCGGTAAAGCATATTATACCAACGAAAGTAATCAACTAGTCGACAGTGTCTTTGAAACTAAAGATGGGCGGGAACGCTATACTTCAGTCATTACTAAGATCCCCGTTAAAAACTACAATAAAGTAATTTCTTTCCGAGGTTATGTCATCGTCGAAAAAGATGGTAAAAACTACACTATCTATGGACCAATCGTCTCCAAGTCCATGTATGAGGTTGCAGTCTTAGTTAAGAAGAGCGGACAGTTTAAAGAAGGCACCGATGCCTATAACTTCATTCAGAATATCATCGACGCAGTCGAGAAAGGGGCTTAGTTATGTCAAAGAAAAAAAACAGTAAGAAAGTAACCAAACCCGTAGTTGCAGAGAAGTTAGGGGTCAAAGAAGTAATTGAAGAAAAGGTTGAAGAAGTTAAAGAAAAAATCGAGAGTCAACCAACTGAAGAGATTAAGAAAGAAAAAACCGTGTTGGAAGAAAATGCGGAATTAAAAGAGATTAAAGTCAAAGAAAAGAAGTTGACTAAGAACCAATGGATAATCGGTTCTTTAGGTGCGATCATCGTTGTTTTAATCGTAACTATCGTTGTCATCTTAGTTAATCAACCTAAAGTCGCAACAGAAGTTAAATGTCGGGTCTTTGGGAATCAGGTACAGTATTCCTTAGGAACTAAATGGGTGAATGCGGGCGATGTGGACGAAATGAAAGAAAACGATCTAACTAATGATGGAATGGTTGAAGAAGATAACCCCGTTAAGATCATTGCCAGAGGTCAGGGTTCTGAGACCGAAGTAGAAAAGGTCACTTATTCTGGGGGATGGTATTCTAGACCTTCTAGTGGCGGAAGCTCCTCAGGTGGTTCCTCTGGCGGTGGCGGATCTTCCGGTGGCGGTACCAGCGGTGGTGATGGTGAAGATATTGAATGGTCAGGAGATGTTGAGTAAGTCCTATGAAACACTTTCCTAAACTATTAGTATGTTTACTAGTCACGGCTTTATTAACGAGCTGTGCCAGTAATGCCAGCTTGATTGAAAAAGGCGATCAGGCTTATGAGTCCGGAGATTATAAGACTGCCTTAAGTGAGTATAAACAGATCCATGGAGAAATTCCGGAAGATACTTTACGTAAGATGGTCGAATGCAGTAAAGACGATGCGACCTTACAAAGAAAGTATCTGGAGGAACTATATACTTATGGCTCCTTTACCAATGATGAGTATAAAGCCTTAGCCGCTTATTATACCGATGAAGAGATCTTACAGAAGCGTAATCTATTGGAGGATGGTTATCGAGTCTATCACGATGCGGCTGTCTTAGAGTTATTAGACACGATCGTTATTGACTTAGATACCGAGGAAGAATCGGTCAAGACGACTCTTTTAGGTTATATCAGTGATTATACGACCGTCGATTTAGATTATATCGCCAGTCTCTTTACTGCTAAGCAGACCGAAAGAAAATATACCAGCGGGGATAATAGACTGTTATTGGATAAGAATGGGATCCAGTTATGGTTAAAGAATAATGAAGAGATCACCTATGTCAGAATAAACAATGAAGAATACTTTGTCGGTCATACTAAATACAGTAATGACGCATATAACGGAGCGTTCGATCTAGTCTATGCGTCAAGCGATAAGAAAGTAAGTAAGGAAGAAGGAACCTTTACTAACGATCTATGTACCGGCGCGATTACTTCCACGATCTATCAGACCGCATTTGAGACTGTTAAGGAAGCCTATGAAGGTTATAGTACGGTAGCGGGTTCAACTTATACCGGTTCCTTCGATGGGAATGGCGTTACGACCGCTCCCCAGAAGACCGGAAGTGGGGTTACTTATGCAACGATCGTCAGTGGAAAGACTACCTATTACTTATACCTTGAAGGAGTAAGTTCATCAGGTTATATCTTCACCGGGGATTCCTTAGGATTTAGGTTATATCCGAAGTGGGAGGCGATAAACTAATGAGAATATTATTTCAAAGACCAATGTGTATCACTAATTATTATAAAGAAAAGATTGCAATAAATTATACGAGTAAAACACTTGGTAAAATATGAAAAATTACTTTAAAAAACTATTATCAATATATAAGATTCCCAACATAATCACCGAAGGAATTATTATTGGGTTTGTTATTTCGTTAGTGGATTCATTGAATTTACTTTCGCTAGTATTACAAAAAAATAGTTATTTTTTTGTAATACTCATTGTGATAGTAGTTGTTATAAAATTTGCTTCAAAAGATAATTTTAATAAGATTAAATCAAAAAGCATTAATATAGTTGATAGATTATTATCAACGTCAATCTTTGCAAGTATTGTTATATATGCGTATCAACTATTTTTTGATTTTAGTATATATAAATTCATACTGTTAATAGTTTTAAGTGTGATGCAAATTGTATTATTAGTCATTAGGTTCAAATACTGTTATTCAAATAATAATAATCAAGAATGTAATATATTAGATCTTAGGACTCTTTGTAGTAAACCAATTGAATTGGAAGATAAAAAATACATTTTACTGGATGATGATGATGTTGATTACGATTTACTTGGTAGAGAGGACACTATAAATCAGCTATACAATGCTATAACTTGTTGTAATCCTCAAAACAAATTTACTATAGGTTTAAATGGTGTATGGGGTAGTGGTAAAACTACAATAATCAATAATGTTTTAAGACAGATTAAAGACAATAGTTTATCAAATAATTTTACCATTGTTAAATTTGACCTGTGGAAGTACAATGACGAGCAAACTGTGTTGAGAGCTTTTTTGTCGGAAATTTTAAAACAAATTAATTACAGTTTCAGTGTAGAAAACTATATGCCATTAATACAAGATGCTATTAATGTTGTATTTGGGAAAAGCATTACAAATATAAGCAGTTATATCTATGATGAAATTAGAGGCTTAAAAAATGATGACACCGTCACTAACATAGTAAACAATTATCTAGAAAGTAATAATAGAAAATTAATAGTAATAATAGACAATTTGGATAGAGCAGATTCTAATGTTGCATTATTTATGATTAAGTGTATTGAATCAATAACAAATTTTCATAGAACAATTAATATTTTGTTATATGACGAAAATTTAATAAACAAAATGCTGAATAAAAAGTTTAATTCTGATAGTAAGTATATGGATAAAATTGTTCAACTAAAAATTAATGTACCAATGACAGATAATAATTCCATCAATAATCTTAAAGAGAAAGCAATTAATAATTTGTTATATAAAGGTGAGAAATGCATGTATTATATTAATGATGAACAATATAGTTTTGAAAATATTCGGGAACTTAAACTTTATATAAATTCGATTCTAGTGGCAAATATAATTACTGACTCATTACTTAATAAAAAAGACAGTTCTAGTTTGCAATACATTAGATCAGTTTGTCCTAAGTTGTATTATGAAATATGGAATAATGAAAAATACTTTGTTTCGTATGATAGAAAATACAATGAAAAAACGATAACATTTAACTATGAGACTCTAGATAAAGAGGCAACACAGTATTTTGAATTACTATTTAAAAACGGTGAGTTTAAAAGATGTTTAAAAGTATTAGAA
>JAEZBR010000069.1 GCA_023426935.1 Bacillota bacterium
CTTTTTCTATGGCAAAAATACTATATCGATATTTTACAGATGCTTTATTATCCGATTTTCCTTCTATTTACAGGCCTATTCGCATATTTTCTAACTTCTTTTACCCACACTTCCTATTGGTGAGCCAAAAATCAAGATGTATTCGTTTACAATGTTGATCGAGCATGATTTTGAATCAAATCACTTAGGTATTTAGGTTATAATAGACCAATGAAACAAACAAAGTATGGTTATCACTGGTTAATCGTTATCGTCTGTTGCGGATTCTCCGCCGCGACCTTAGGTTTGATCTCCAATTCAAATGGAGTTTTCTTTAAACCGATGGCGGATAGCTTAGGGGTGGGAATCGGTTCGATTACTTTATTCGTGACGATCGCAAATCTAGTGCAGGCGGTAACTTGTCCGCTGGTTGCTTGGTTATTAAATAAATGGGATATTCGGGTTTTATGCAGCAGTTTTATTTTATTGACTTTGTTAGCGTTAACCCTGATTGCTTTCACGCCTAATTTATATATTTTGTACATCAGTGCGGTCATGCTTGGGGTGGGAATTACCGGATTCTGCGTTATTCCGATCAATGTTTTATTAAACAACTGGTTCAAGGAAAAACTGGGGTTGGTCGTCGGCATAACTTTCAGCTTTTCCGGAATTGCCGGGGCGATTTTTAATCCGATCTTCAATAACCTGATTGAAGTATGGGGGTGGCGGTATACCTATTTATTCATGATGATTATTATTGCGATCATCAGTTTGCCGGGAGCCTTATTGATTCGGAATAAGCCCAGTGATCTGAATTTGAAACCCTATGGAGATGCTAAAACGGCTCCGATTACCGAGAAAGAAAAAGGAGCGCCTAGCGGTCTTAGTCTGGTAACTCCGATTTTTATTATTCTTATTCTATTCGGAGTGTTATTGAACGGGATTATCGGCTTTGGTTCCCATGTCCCGACTTATGCGGTTGTTTTAGGTTTAAGTTCGGCCGTCGGAGCTTCAATGATGTCGCTTTCGATGGTCAGCAATGTTATCTCAAAACTGATCCTTGGTTATTTAAACGATCACTTAGGAATCATTAAATCATTATTGATTTATGCGGTATTTGTAATCCTTGGCGTGTTAGGTTTGAATTATCTTTCTTTAGCCCCGAACATTTTACAGTATTTAGCACCTCTAGGCTTCGGAATGGTCTATGCGATTTCGACTGTCGGAATTCCGTTACTAACAAAAAAACTGATTGGCGAAAAAAACTTTTCAATCAGTTATTCTTACATCAATACTTTTGCGATGATAGTCAATGCGGTGATGTTATCACTTAACGGTTTCTTATATGATCTGACGGGAACCTATGCGCTTTCCTTAATAATCGCTCTGACTTGTGCCATCGGGGTCTTTACTATCCTTGTAATAATCAGTAAAAAGAAATTTAAAACGGCAGAAGTTTAAGAAATTCCTGCTTGTCTTTCTCGCTGGGGATCTCAATGAGTGACTCATAGGAGATTACGGAATTATTCGGATAAGTCAGGTACCCTAAAGAACTTCCGCTATAACCAATCAACAAAACTTTATCCTTATCGATCAGCTGATTGTATTGAGAGAATAATTCAAACGGATGGAATACCAGTTTTAAACTACCCAAATCGACGGAATAGATATTTGCTTGGCGGGGCAGATTTTCGAAATTATCGATCATTAACTTTCGGAAAGCGACACCGCGATCAATCTCCCGCAGTTCTTTTTGACTTAATTTAGTCTTATCGACGGTTGAAAGATCGACTTCTTTTATCCGAGGATGTAATGATAGAATATCTTCCCGATAAGTCGGGTTAAGCAGATACTTAGGTTTATTCTTGGCAATCAACGATTGGAAGCAGTCGGATAAAAGATTTCCTAACCGAATAACTTCGTCGTAAGATTTTTCCTTGCGGGTAAACCTGGTAGAGACATCGCCGTCAGAGCCATTATAGAACGAGAAGTTTCCCTGATTGTGCAGTTTAAGTTTCTCAATGACATAACCGGGATAACCGGAAGTTAAGTAAGGCGCATCTTCGGCTGAAATCGTTGGATGACAATTATAGAATAAGCCATGAAAGAAAGGTTCATTATTACAAAATAAGGTAAAGACGCCGGCATAAATATTATCGTCATTTCCTGAAGATATTCGGCATTTCCCCACTTTATTAAATGGTACATGGTGATAGTCGAAGAAGAGATCGCCTTCCTTAACTTCTAATTTTGAAAGGGCTTTTCCTAATTCTTCACCGACCTGGGTAAGATATTCGGTCTCTAGCTTGCATAAACCCATTTCTTCACTTAAGGCCGGAGCGTAGTGGGTATGGGTACAATTAATTATGACTTTGGCCTTAGGATAAGATTCATGAATGACTTTGGCCAAATAATCGGTAGAGCGGGGATCAACACTTAGGCTATCCAAACTTAAGATGCTAAGTTCGCAATTTTCGTTTTTAAGATACAGTAAATGGCCATATAAATCGCCATTGACCTTCTCGCGAGGGATTTGGGATGAAATATAACCCACCGGAAGATAAGGATGATTCGGATTAATTAGGAATTCGCGATAGCCAAATTGCATATAAAAAATCTCCTTACCATCAATATAACAGAGAAAAATCATAATAGGTACTAGATTTAGCAATTTATTATTCCAAACAAACGATTAATTTCATTTGTGCTATAATGAAAAACAAGCGAAAGGGGATGCCGTGATGAAAAGAGAAAAGTCCTGTGGCGCTGTCCTATTCTGTTTAAAAGAAGGTCGTTATTATACGTTGCTGGTTAAACATACCTTAGGTCACTGGGGTTTCCCCAAGGGTCATCAAGATCCCGAAGATATCGATGAAGAAGCGACGGCGAAGCGGGAAATTAAAGAAGAGACAGGTCTGATTGTGGATTTGGATACCGGTTTTAGGAAAACTTCGACCTATTCCCCTAGCAACGATGTTTATAAACAGGTTGTTTATTTTGTCGGTAAACCTCAATCCGGTACGGCACAGCCTGATTTAAAAGAAATTGAAGAAGTTAAATGGGTTTCCTTTACCGAGGCTTTGGCGCTGTTAAGTTATCAAAGCGACATGGATATTTTGGAAGCGGCGGAGGAATATCTCCGAGGCGTTGAGAGTGATAATTAATGTTAAATGAAATTATCGAAGTTTTCTCGGAAGGCTTTATCGATACTCTAAAGCTAGTTCCTTTTTTATTTTTAACCTATCTTTTCTTGGAATTTATTGAGAATAAAGCCAGTGATAAAACTATTTCCTTGATTAAAAAGAGCGGCAAATTAGGTCCGGTTTACGGTAGTCTATTAGGCTTGATTCCGTTATGCGGCTTCTCTTCAGCGGCGGCTAGTTTCTATACCGGCTCAGTGATTTCGCTAGGAACTTTAGTGGCGGTATTTGTAGCAACCAGTGACGAGATGCTACCGATCTTGATCAGCGGCGGAATATCGATTGGGATTATTGTCGAAATCTTATTGATTAAAGGAATCAGTGGAATCGTTACCGGTTATTTAGCCGATCTGATCTTTAAAAAGAAAGACAATGATAATTTCCAAATCACAGAGATGTGTGAAAAAGCCCATTGTGAATGTGAAAAAGGAATTTTTCATTCCGCTTTAATTCATACTTTAAAGATTACCGGTTTTATCTTAATAATGAATATTGCTTTAGGAATCTTAATGTTAGTCATTGGCAAAGAAACGATTGCCGGTTGGTTATCCAGCCAATCAAATATCGTCCCGATCCTGATTCTTTCTTTGGTAGGTTTGATCCCCAACTGCGGAACGTCCGTTATCATTACGACCTTATATGTCGATCAAACGATAACTTTAGGCGCGATGATTGCCGGATTAGTCACTAATGCCGGAGTCGGGTTGGCCGTACTGGCGCATTTGGATTCTAAGCACCGAGAAGTCATAAAAATCGTGATAATTTTACTTATCAGCGGAATAATTACCGGCTTATTGGTAAAATAAACGAAAAAGTTTGAAAGCGTTTACCTTTAATGATTGAAAAGACGACCTTGTTAGTCTAGAATTAAATCAGATATTGGAGGAACTTATGAAAGAACTCAAGGTATTAGTTGTGGATCCGGTCGGTCTTCATGCTCGTCCGGCAACAATCGCAGTGAACGTTGCCAGCAAGTGCAAGAGTGACGTAAACGTTTCCTTTAAAGGGCGTTCCGTCAACATGAAATCAATCATGGGCGTTATGTCTTTGGGAATCCCCACGCAGTCCGAAATCGTCATTACTTGCGAAGGTGAAGACGAAGAAGAAGCCATCAAGGCCATTGAAGAATCCTTACGTACCAACAAAGTAATCGCTTAAAGTACTAGATCTTAGACCGGAGGATACTCGTTATCTTTCGGCCTTTTTTCAGACGAAAGGACCTGTTTATGAACATTAACGAAAAATATCAACTGTGGCTACATTGGCCAAATCTAGATCCGGAATTAAGAAAAGAATTGGAAAATATGGATCAGAAAGCTATCAACGATGCCTTCTATACCAATGTCGAATTTGGCACCGCGGGAATGCGGGGAATTATGGGAGCCGGCAGTAATCGGTTAAATATCTATACTTTAAGGAAGGCCAACGAAGGTTTTGCCCGTTATATCGAGAAAAACGGACAACTGGCAAAGGAACAAGGCGTGGCAATTGCCTACGATAATCGTTATCACTCCAAACAGTTCGCCAAAGAATCAGCACAGTTATTGGCTTCCCATAATATCAAGAGTTATCTTTTCGAGTCTTTAAGACCGACACCGGAATTATCTTTTGCGGTGCGTCATTTACATTGTTTCGGCGGAATTATGATTACCGCTTCGCATAACCCCAAAGAGTATAACGGTTATAAACTGTATGATCAGAATGGCTGCCAATTGGTTCCTAATTTAGTTTCTCAGGTCATTGATGAAGTTAATCAGATTGAGAATGAGCTTGAATTAAAAATCGAGATAACTAAAGCTCAGGAAAAATTAATTAAAGTCATCGGTAAAGAAGTTGATGAACCATACTATCAGAAAGTCTTAAGCATTCAGAAGAATCCGCAATTGGATCATTCAGATCTTAAGATTGTCTATACCCCGCAATGCGGAACGGGTAATGTTCCCATCCATGAATTGTTTAAGCGTATCGGTTACGAGGTGATTTATGTTAAGGAACAATGTGATCCCGATCCGGCCTTTTCCAGTACGATTACTCCTAATCCCGAACAACCCGAAGCGTATAAGCTGGCTTTGGAATATGCCAGAAAGTATTCAGCCGATCTAGTTTTAACGACCGATCCCGATGCGGATCGTTTAGGAATTGCCTGCCGTAAAGGAAACGATTATGTTCTGTTGACCGGCAATCAGGGTGGCAGTATTCTTTTGGAATACATTTTATCCCAGCTAAAACTTCAACATCATTTACCGAAGAATCCGGTAATGTTTAATACCATCGTAACTTCTGATTTAGGAGAAATAATCGCTGAAAGTTATGGGGTTAGTACCGAGAAAACTTTAACGGGGTTCAAATTTATCGGCGACAAGATTGCCAAGTATGAAGCTAACAAGGAAAAGAATTTCGTGTTTGGTTATGAAGAATCCTATGGCTACTTAATCGCCCCGTTTGTCAGAGATAAAGATGCGATGCAATCCTGCACCTTATTAGCGGAATGTGCTAACTATTATTTACAGCAGGGAAAGACTTTATATGATGTCTTGATTGAACTGTATAAGAAGTATGGTTGGTATGCGGAGAGTCAGCAGTCGATCCAATTCCCTGGCGCCGATGGTTCTAAGGAAATGAAGCAGATGCTGGATCTCTTAAGAAGTGAAAACCCGGAAAGAATCGGTAAGTATCTAGTGGTTAAGAAAGAAGACTACCAGAATCAGACCGCCTTACAACAAGGAAGACTTTGTAAGTTAGTCGGTTTCCCGAAGTCCGATGTTTTGAAATATTATCTGGAAGATGCCAGTTGGGTTGCGGTTAGAC
Source organism: Bacillota bacterium (assembly GCA_023426935.1). GTDB lineage: Bacteria > Bacillota_I > Bacilli_A > Erysipelotrichales > Erysipelotrichaceae > RUG11872. Next base: position 5,988 of record JAEZBR010000069.1, read on the forward strand.
CAAGCGGTACCGAACCGAAGTGTAAATTTTATTATTGCGTTAAAGGTAAGGATCAAGCGGATGTTGACGCCAAGACCAAAGAATTACAGGCCGCAATGGCTAAGATGATTGGCAAATAGGATATTATCAGGTATAGTATTTTCGAATTGAGGTGGAAAGATGCGAAACTTATCTTGCTAGAATTCCGGTATAACGATTTTTTGTTGTACCGTTAACGCAAGAAAGTTCCTTCTTTGTTAGTTTCTTTTTAAGTAACGATACGCACTGAGAACTTTCTTAGTGCGTTTTTATTTAAGGAGGACAACAATGTCATTAATACAAGTAAATAATCTTTCGTTCGCTTACGATAACGGATTTAAACCGATCTTCGATAACGTCAGTTTTCAATTAGATTCCGCCTGGAAGTTAGGCTTAATCGGTCGCAACGGTAAAGGAAAAACGACCTTCCTAAATCTTTTACTGAATAAGTATTCTTATGAAGGTCAGATAATTCATACCGTTAACTTCCAATATTTCCCCGTGACGATTCAGAATGAAATGCTGAACACTTTAGAAGTAATAAAGGATATTTATCCGGATTATCAGCTTTGGGAATTACAGAAACAATTATCGTTACTGCAAGTCGACCAACAAGTTCTATCCCAACCGTATAATACATTATCCGGGGGCCAACAGACTAAGATCCAGCTTGCCGTATTATTCTTAAAGCCGCATAACTTTCTTTTGATCGATGAACCGACCAATCACTTGGATTTGGAAGGCAGGAAGCTGTTAAGCAAGTATTTGAATCAAAAAAGCGGATATATCATTGTTAGTCATGACCGTAATTTCTTAGATGGTTGTATCGATCATGTTTTAGCGATCAATCGGATGAATATCGAAGTATCCAAAGGTAATTTTTCGGTCTGGTACAATAATAAAATAAATAAGGACAAGCCTGAGATTCAGCAGAATGAACATCTTAAAAAAGATATCAAGCGTTTAGAAAAATCCGCCAAACAAAAAGAGAATTGGGCAGATGCGGTCGAGAAGACAAAAAACGGGACCCGGAACTCTGGATTACGACCTAATCGGGGTCGAATCGGGCATAAAGCGGCCAAGATGATGTCTCGAGCCAAGAATATCGAAGCCCGCAAAGAAAAAGAAATCAGCACGAAATCAACCTTAATGAAGAATGTCGAAGTCAAGGAAGATCTTGAATTATATCCGTTAGCTTATCCGCATCGTGATTTAATAACCTTTAAGAAGGTTTCGTTTAAGTATGATAAAGAAGTATTTCATGAGCTTTCTTTCGAGGTAAATAATGGCGATCGGCTGGCGCTTTATGGACCTAACGGCTGTGGTAAATCGACGGTCATTAAACTCATTTTGCAGGATCTGAATTACTCCGGAACTATCAAAAAGGGCAGCAATCTAATCATTTCTTATCTGCCGCAGGTTACTCCGTTTTTACAAGGCAGTCTAAGCAATTACGCCAGCGAACATCACTTGGAGCGTTCCCGTTTCCAAGCAATCTTATTTAAGCTGGATTTCTCCCGTGATAAGTTAGAGAAGAACCTTGAGGATTTCAGTGCCGGCGAACAAAGAAAAGTGCTGATCGCAACCTCATTATCTTCTAAGGCTCATCTATTTATTTGGGATGAACCTTTAAACTACTTAGATATTTATGCCCGAATTCAGATTGAAGAATTATTGTTGAAGTTTAAACCAACGCTTATCTTTGTCGAGCATGATGAAGCCTTTGGGCATAAGGTCGCAACTAAGATCATTAACTTGTAATTTGTGATTATCCCATCAAGCGAAGTCTCTATCTGTGTTAAAATAGACTTGATAAACGGAGGTCTCCATAATGGACTATCAACGGTTAGATCGTTATTTCCAAGGTCAGGATGTTGACGCGTACGAAATATTCGGCTCAATCATGAGTAAAGAAGGCGTTACTTTTACGGTATATGCACCGGATGCGGTCAATGTTCAGGTTAAAGGTGATTTTAATAGCTGGGACGGAAATCGAAACTGGTTAAAGAAAGTCGATGAAAGAGGGGTTTGGAGCGTATTGGTTCCCCAAGCCAAGGAGTTTCAGTTATACAAATATTCAATTGAGACTAAACATAACGGTTGGATTGAGAAAGCGGATCCTTATGCCCGCTATAGTCAATTACGGCCCCAATGGTGCAGTATTATCGTCAATGGTGAAGATTTCCCTTGGGACGATAGTGAATGGATGAAACAGCGGACGAGGAATTTCGATCGTCCGGTCAATATCTATGAAGCTCATTTAGGCGGTTGGCGCAGGGATGAGTTTGGGAATTGGTATACCTATAGCCGTTTAGAAAAAGAATTAATTCCGTATTTAAAGGAACAGGGTTTTACCCACTTAGAATTAATGCCTCTAATGAGTTATCCGTTTGACGGCTCCTGGGGTTATCAGATCTCGGGCTTCTATGCCTTAACTTCCCGTTACGGAACCGTCTATGAATTCCAACATTTTATCAATGAATGTCATAAAGCGGGAATCGGTGTAATCATGGATATGGTCGCGGTTCATTTCGCTTCGGATGCCTATGGTCTCGCTAACTTTGACGGTTCGCCGGTCTATGAATATCCCAATGAGAGCGACGCCAAGAGTGAATGGGGAACTTATAATTTTGACTTATGGAAGGAAACCACGCGCTCATTCTTAATGTCGGCGGGAAAATGGTGGATCAAAAACTATCATTTGGACGGATTGAGAATGGATGCGATCTCCAACACGATCTACTGGCAGGGCAATAAGAATCGGGGAACCAATGAAGGGGCTTTGGATTTTATCAAGCGCTTCAATTACAATCTTTCTCATGAATTTCCTAACGTGATGCTGATTGCGGAAGATTCTTCCGATTATCCTAATGTTACCCATCCGACGTTTGATGGCGGCTTGGGTTTCGATTATAAGTGGGATTTAGGCTGGATGAACGATACCTTGAAATATTACAAGCGGGATCCGATCTATCGGAAATATAAACACAACACCTTATCGTTCTCGATGATGTATTTCGGTTCCGAGAAATTTATTCTACCCTTATCTCACGATGAAGTCGTGCATGGTAAGTTAAGTATCGTGAATAAGATGTGGGGCAGCTATGATCAGAAGTTTGCCCAATGTAAAAATCTTTGTGTTTATCAGATGACACATCCGGGTAAGAAATTAAACTTCATGGGAAATGAGTTTGCGCATTTCAGAGAGTTCGATGAAGCTAAGCAGTTAGACTGGTTCTTGTTAAAATATCCTAGACACCAGGCCTTTAATCGGGCGGTGAAAGATCTTAATCATATCTACACCTATTATTCCGCCTTCTATAAATATGACTATGATTACCGGGGATTTAAATGGATCGATGCGGATAACGGCAATCAAAGTGTTTATTCTTACTATCGCGAGGATGAGGAGAATTGTTTCGTGGTTGTCCTGAATATGACGCCTAATTCTTATGAGAATTTTGTGATTGGCGTACCTCATCAGGGTGAGTATTCTGAACTATTTAACAGTGAACGGGCAATCTATGAAGGCTGTGATATGGGAAATTATCAACCAGTTTCTTCTTTTAACCAGAGCTTTAAGGATTATAATGAATGCGTTGCGATTCGGGTGGCGCCGTTTGCGGGAATTATCTTCCAATGGATTAAGCCGAAGAAAAGCACTAAGAATTAATAGGAGGAAGCCGAATGTTTCAGAATAAGGAAGCGTTTATCAAAGATTACGAAGCGGGAATGATTGCCAACTATGGACGTTCTGTAGCTCAATCACACCCAACTGAACAGTATTATCTCTTAGCGGAAATGGTTAAGAATTCCGTTGGGGTTAATTGGAAGAATACGAAGGATGCCGTGTCCGATAGTCAAGGCAAGCAACTATATTATTTTTCCATGGAGTTTTTATTAGGAAAGATGTTAAAGAATAATTTGATGAATCTGGGAATCTATGACATCGTTAAAGATGGGTTAGGGGCACTCGGAATCAAACTTACCGACTTAGAGAAGATGGAGACGGATGCTGGCTTAGGCAACGGGGGACTGGGAAGACTGGCCGCTTGTTTCATGGATTCTTTGGCTTCGTTGAATCTGCCGGGCAATGGCAATTGTATCCGCTATGAATATGGACTCTTCAAACAGAAGATCGTTAATAATAAACAAGTCGAAGTTCCGGATAAATGGTTAAAGTATGGCAATCCCTGGGAAGTAAGAAAACCCAAGCATGCGGTCGACGTCCGTTTCTGGGGGCGGATCGATATGAATACGATCCATGGTCATACCATCGTTTCGCATGTCGATGCGGAAATCGTCAGAGCCGTTCCTTATGACATGCCGATGATTGGTTACGATACCAAGACCACTAACACTTTAAGATTATGGAGTGCGGAAGCCTCGGAAGATATTGAGGAAAAAGACTTTCGGACATATATTCAGGAAGTTAATGAAATCTGTCAGAACGTCTATCCGGATGATTCGACCGAACACGGGCGGATCTTAAGATTGAAACAGGAATATTTCTTTGTTTCAGCTGGGGTCCAAACTGCGCTCAAAACACACATGGATACTTATCACACTTTAGATAATTTACCGGATAAGGTCGTCTTTCAGCTCAACGACACGCATCCGACGATGCTGATTCCGGAATTAATGCGCATCTTGATGGATGACTATGAATATTCTTGGGATCATGCTTGGCAAATTGTGAAGAAATGTGTTGCCTATACTAACCATACCGTTATGGCGGAAGCTTTGGAACATTGGCCGATTGAGTATTTCCAGAAGTTATTACCGCGGATCTATATGATCATCGAAGAAATAAACCGACGCTTTAACCGGTATGTCTTATCTCATTTCCATGATGAAGATCTGATGAAACGGGTCTCAATCATTCGGGATGGCCAAGTCTATATGGCAAATCTCTGTATCGTGGCCGGATATTCGGTCAATGGCGTTGCGGCCTTACATTCTGAGATTTTAAAGAACGATGTGTTTAAAGATTACTATCGGATTTATCCTTCCAAATTCAACAATAAAACTAATGGGATTACCCATCGGCGTTGGTTATTGTATTCCAACCCGGAATTAGCCACGATGTTAAAGAAGTATATCGGCGATTCCTTTATTACTCAGCCGCAGGATTTAGTTAAACTGATGGATCATCTCGATGATCCGCAATTGATTAAAGACTTTGCCGCAGTAAAACATACCAGGAAACTTATCTTAGCGGATTATCTCTTGGAGAATACCGGTGTCGCGGTCGATCCCAATTCAATCTTTGACGGGATGGCTAAAAGATTACATGCGTATAAACGTCAGTTGCTGAATGTTTTGCATATTATTTATCTCTACCAGGAATTCAAACGCGATCCGCAGTTTAAAATCTACCCCCGTACTTTTATCTTTGCGGCCAAGGCAGCTCCGGCATATACTTTCGCTAAACAAGTAATCGAACTGATAAATTGTGTTGCGAAGGTTATCAATCATGATCCCGAAGTCAGCAAGTATATTAAAGTCGTGTTTATTCCGAATTATTCGGTTTCGGTCTCTGAAGTTTTAATGAACGGCTCCGATGTTTCCGAACAAATTTCCACCGCCGGCAAAGAAGCCAGCGGCACGGGTAATATGAAGTTTATGATGAATGGAGCGATTACCCTAGGAACTTATGACGGAGCCAATGTCGAGATCGATCAGTTAGTCGGTCAAGATAACGATGTCATCTTCGGATTAAGAGTTGAAGATATTAAGAAATTAAAGAATGAAGGCTACGATGCCGAAGAATATTATAATTCCGATCCTAAATTAAAACAGGTTATCGATTCCTTGATCGACGGAACCTTCAGTCCCGATCTCAATGAGTTTAAGTTAATTTACGATGAATTGTTATATCGTAACGATGAATATTTTGTGTTAGCCGATTTTGAGGCTTATCGGGAAGCTCAGAAGAAGATCGAAGAAAAATATCAGAACCAAACTGCTTGGTATCGCAGCTGTTTAGTCAATATTGCCCAGAGTGGTTATTTTTCCAGCGATCGGACGATTAACGATTATAACAAAGACATCTGGCACTTAGAACCGATTAAGGTCAAATAACATGCGTAAAGAAGAAATGATGGAAGCGTATTTAGATGATTACGGTAAGATCGCGGTCTATTTACATCAGCAGTTTTACCAAGGTCATTCCAGTGCGTTCTATCTCGAAGACGACTTGGGAAAACGCATTAAATTACCGATTACCGGTATCACGAAATCGAGCCGTTCATATTGCAAGTACTTCTTGGAAGCCCCGGAAGATCTAGTCATCGGGGAAGAATATTCTTTAGTCGCCGATTATGCTTTAAGGTGTGTCTTGCGTTATGGCTTAATCGTCCGTACGACACGGTTTGACCAAGAGTATTCTTATGAGGGATTTTTAGGCCCGGAATATCATCCGGATTATTTAACCTTATCTTTATGGGCACCTAGTGCCAGTGAAGTAAAAGTAGTGATTACTAAACCGGATTCTTTAACCGAAACTTACGATCTATCTAGAGAAGATAAAGGGGTTTGGAAAATAACCCTTACCGGCGACTACGATAAAGCCCAATATTTATATTTGGTAAAAGTTAACGGAGCTTGGAACGAAGCGGTCGATCCGTATGCGTACAGTGCTTTAGCTAATAAGAAAGCCGGTTGTATCATCGATCCAAAGGTTTTTGAACAAAAAAATAAAACTACTTTGCCTCGCTTAGATCATCCGACCGATGCGATTATCTATGAGATGAATGTGCGGGATTTTACCAAGCAATTCAACTTTGCACAAGCCGGAAAATTCTTAGGATTAATCCAAGAAGGTTTAAAGACGCCTAATGGTAAACCAGCGGGCATTGATTACTTAGAAGAACTTGGCATCACGCATGTTCAATTAATGCCGGTCGCCGATTTTACCAGTGTCGATGAAGAAAATGTCGAAGCTTATTATAACTGGGGTTACGATCCCGGTCATTTCAGTTTGCCGGAAGGTTCTTACAGTTCTAACCCCAACGATCCATATTCCCGAGTCAAGGAATTAAGGGAAGCGATCGAAGGTTTCCATTCGAAAGGAATTCGCGTAATCTTGGATGTCGTTTATAATCACTTGCAGGATCGGTTGAATAGTGACTTCGAAAAGATCGTCCCAAATTATTATTTCCGGTTATCTGATTCCGGAGCCCCCAGTAACGGTTCGTTCTGTGGCAACGATTTCGATTCCTCCAGGGCAATGGCTCGAAAGATAATCATCGATTCGTTAAGAAGATGGGTCGTCAAATACGATGTGGACGGATTCCGTTTCGACTTAATGGGTATTTTCGATTTAGAAACGATGAATCTAGCCGAAAAGATAATTCATGAATTAAAACCCGACGCTTTATTATATGGCGAAGGTTGGGATCTACCGACTTTATTAGATCCGGCTTTAAAAGCAAATTTACCTAATCAGGATAAATTGCCTAAGATCGGACAGTTCAACGATTATTTCCGCGATCAGCTTAAAGGTGATTCCGCCGTTGAAGCAATCGGCGCCCAGGGCTTACTGACCGGTAATCTCGATCTTTTACCGAACCTGCCGGCTTGTTTATCCGGCTGTTCGATTATTAAAGATGGTTACCGTAAGATTTTTAATCAACCGACGCAGTCTATCAATTACTTAGAATGTCATGATGGGGCGACGACTTGGGATAAGATGAAAATTTCCAATTCCGGCAGTGATACCGAGACGCGAGTCAAACGTCAGAAATTAATGTTAGGAATTTTATTGTTGGCTCAAGGCGTACCGTTTATTCATAGCGGCGAAGAATTCTGCCGTTCCAAGCAAGGAATCATCAACTCTTATGCCTCTGGCGATCAGATAAATCAACTCAACTGGGATCGTAAAGATAAGTATGCTCAGGTCGTTCAATATACCGAAGATCTGATTAAACTTCGTAAAAGATTCCCGTGTTTAAGAATCGATGATGCCTACCAGATCGCGGAAGATACCAAGATCACCATCAAAGATAATTTAGTCAGTTATCAATTGAAGGAAGGAAACGAATATTCGGAATTGTTAGTTCTGATAAATGTGACGGAAACGCGAATCGATCATCCATTAAATAAAGAGTATGCGATTCTCGCGAATGAATCTGGCTTATTAAAGAACTTAACGAAAACCAATTATTATTCTTGCGCTCCGTTAAGTATCACGGTTCTGGGGAAAAAATAATGAGTGAAATAACCTGGGAAGATTTTTTACAGACGGAATTTGAAAAGCCGTACTTTAAAACGCTTTCCGGTTTTTTGCATGACGAGTATGCCCACTATGCCATCCATCCCGCGAAGAATAATGTGTTCAATGCGTTCAAAACCCCGGGCATTAACGATTTGAAAGTTGTGATTCTGGGACAGGATCCTTACCATCAGCCTAATCAGGCCTGCGGGTTTTCTTTCTCGGTTACCCCAGGAACTCCTTTACCCCCTTCCTTAAGAAATATCTTTCAGGAATTAGAGGATGATTTAGGAATTATTAATACTTCCGGATATCTATTACCTTGGGCTAAACAAGGGGTAATGTTGCTGAATACCGTCTTGACGGTTCGGGAAAATCAACCGCTTTCGCATCGCAATCATGGTTGGGAAACCTTCACCGATAACGCGATAAAGCGCATAAATGAATTGGATCAGCCAATCGTCTTTTTACTTTGGGGCAGCAACGCAAAAAAGAAACAGGAGTTCTTAACTAATCCTAAACATTTAATCTTAACCGCCGCCCATCCCTCACCTTTAAGTGCGTATAACGGATTCTTCGGCTGTGAACATTTCAGTAAAACGAATAATTTCTTGAGGGAACATGATCTTTCGCCGATTGATTGGAGGACGGATTAATGTTTAATAATATCAACGAAGCCTTAGCTTGGTTAGTTTTAAGAACTAAAAGTGTTTATGGACTAGCGGATTTTAAAAAGTTCTTAGCAAGTCAAGGCAATCCGGAACTCAAGACTAAGTGTTTGCACATTGCCGGCACCAATGGTAAGGGTTCCACCACGAATTATCTGCGCTCGATTTTTCAACAAGTCGGTTATAAGACCGGAAGTTTCACTTCTCCTCATTTAGTCGTGCACAATGACCGCATCCGCATTAACAACGAAATGATCAGTGACGAGAGATTATTGGCTTACCTTAATAAATACTATAATGTATTTACCGAATACGGTTTATCGATGTTTGAGATTGATATGTTTATCGCCTGCGTTTATTTTGCGGAAGAGAAGGTTGATTATGCGATGATCGAAGTAGGCTTAGGGGGAGAATTGGATGCGACGAATGTAATCGATCCTGAAGTATCGATCATCACCACCATTGACTACGATCATATGCAGTATCTCGGAAACACCTTGGCTTTGATTGCGAAAGCGAAAGCCGGAATTATTAAACCGAACCGTCCCTGTGTTTCTCATGCGAAACCCATAGAAGCACAAGAAGTCATTAAGAATAAATGTCTAGAGACTAACAGTCATTTGTATTTAGTAAAAGAACCATCGAATATTAAGGTCACGGATTATCTGACTTTCGATTATCCGGATTTTCCAAATATTAAGTTAAATACGCTGGCGTTATATCAGGCCGATAATGCCTCAACGGTCTTAGAAACGATGAAGGCTTTAAAAGATCTCGGCTTGAATTTTAAGAAAGAAGATATTTACGAAGGTTTATTCTTGGCCAATTGGCCTGGGCGGTTCGAACAGGTTTCAGCAAATCCGTTGGTATTCCTAGATGGGGCTCATAACCGCGAAGGTATCGAAGCTTTAGCTAAAACAGTCACGGCGTTAAAACGGCCTTGTAATATTGTTTTTGCGGCCTTAAAGGATAAAGAGACCGACAAGATGGTCGAAAGCTTATTAAAGATTACCAAGAATGTTACTGTTACCCAGTTTAATTTCTATCGGGATAAACCCGCCAAGGAATTAGCCGGAGATTATCCCGTTAAAGTGATTCAAAACTGGGAAGAAGCGTTGAAAGAGAATTTAAATAATAATCCCGGCATGGTCATTATTACCGGGTCTTTGTATTTTATCAGTATTGTGCGACAATGGTTTAAAGAAAAAAAGTAAGGAGGGATGTGCATGATTATCGGAATGCAAATTCTTTCTTTAGTCGTTTTAATTCTTTTAGGCATCTTCGTTTTTAAGAAGTATCCTTTAAAGTTACAAACCAAGCCCATGATTCAGGTTACCTTTTTGATTGTTATTGCGCTTATTCTTTCTTATTTATCATTAATGTTAGCTATTTCCGGTTTTCCAAGTTTGAAGATCGGCTTTGCGTTGGTGCCGTTAATTCTCATCGGCTTAGAATACGGACCTAGTTATGGTTTTATTGCCGGCTTAATTTACGATGTCTTAGGTTTGATTATTACGCCGACGGATTTACCTTTCTTAGGTTTTACCTTAACGAATGTTTTGGTATGTACCGTTCCGGGTTTAATTGCCCGTTATTGCGGATTTAATAAGAATATGATCAAGCGGTTAAAAATAAGTGCCGGGTTATTAATCGGATTATTATTGGCCTTCATCTGGACCTTGACCTATCAAAGTTGGTTTATCGACGCAGTCATGAAACTAACGAATGTTCAAAGAATTATCATCTCGCTCATCCTCGTGGTTTATTTAATCATCTTTGAAATATTATTAGTGAAGTATCAGAATCCCGATAACAATAAAGCGTTATCGTTGGTGTTTGTTTCGGTCATTGTCGTGGAAGCGGTAATTAATCTTTTCCTTAATCCGCTTTGGTTATATACCATGTACGGTATTCCTTATTTGGTAAGTTTCTTTTTGAGAATGCTGAAGTTACTGGTCATGATCCCGGTCGATACGATCATTATTCTGACCGGTTATAAGCTATTACAAAAGCTCAGGGGCAAACAACATGGATGAATGGTTGGATTGGATTAAAGATTCGAATAATATCGTTTTCTTTGGGGGAGCCGGAGTTTCGACGGAAAGCGGAATCCCGGACTTTCGTTCCGTCGATGGCATCTATAATCAGAAGTATGCTTATCCGCCGGAAGAGATTATCTCGCATTCTTACTTCTTAGCCCATCCGGATAAATTCTATGAGTTTTATAAAGATCGCATGATCTATCCGGACGCCAAGCCCAATGAAACCCATTTAGTTTTGGCAAAGATGGAAAAATTAGGAAAATTGAAAGCGATTGTGACCCAGAATATTGATGGTTTACATCAATTAGCCGGTTCTCAAAATGTTTATGAATTGCATGGTTCGATTTTAAGAAACTATTGTCTGAAGTGCCATACCTTCTATCCACTAGAAAAAATAATCGCTTCGACCGGAATCCCGCATTGTGATAAATGCGGGGGAATCATAAAACCGGATGTGGTTTTATACGAAGAAGGACTGGACGAAGATGTCCTTATGAATTCAATCCGGGTGATTTCCCAAGCGGAAGTATTGATTGTCGGCGGAACTTCCTTAGTTGTCCAACCGGCTGCGAGTCTACTTCGTTATTACCGGGGAAATAAATTGATTCTTGTCAACAAGAGCACAACTCCTTATGATCAAGAAGCGAATGTCGTTTTGCACGAGTCTTTGGGGAAAATCTTCAAAGAGATCGACCGGATTCTCTGATTTTTCTGCAAGCGGTTACATTTACTGCGCCATTAAGCCCTAAACAAGGTATAATTGAATTAGAGGGAGAGAGCCTATGCGAAATAATATGATGGCAATGATCTTAGCGGGAGGAAGAGGTAGTCGTTTACTAGACCTTACCAAAAATGTTGCCAAACCGGCCGTCTACTATGGAGGTAAGTATCGAATAATTGATTTTCCACTATCGAATTGCGCAAATTCCGGAGTGGAAGTAGTCGGAGTATTGACTCAGTATGAATCGGTATTCTTGAATTCCTATTGCGCCCAGGATCAACGTTGGGGCTTAGATACCAAGGATTCAGGCGTTTATGTGCTGCCACCGCGTGAAAAGGACAGTGGCTTCGGATTATATCGGGGAACCGCAGATGCGATTACCCAGAATATTGATTTCATTGATAATGTGGATCCGGAATATGTTTTAATCTTATCCGGCGATCACATTTATAAGATGGATTATGCCAAGATGTTGGAATTTCACCAGCAGCATCAAGCCGATCTGACGATTGCGGTTCTTGAAGTTCCTTTACAAGAAGCATCTAGGTTTGGAATCATGGTCACCAATAAAGAAGACCAGATTGTTGAATTCCAGGAAAAGCCCGAAAAACCATCCTCAAATTTAGCTTCGATGGGTATCTATATCTTTAATTGGAAACTACTGCGGAAGTATTTGACCGATGACGAAAAGAACGAGAAATCCTCACATGACTTCGGAAAAGATATCATTCCGACAATGTTAGAAGAGAAGAAACGGATTTTCGCTTATCACTTCAAGGGTTATTGGAAAGATGTCGGAACGATTACTTCGTTATGGCAAGCCAATATGGATCTTTTGGATGAGAAAAATAAACTGGACCTCTCGGATAATTCCTGGAAGATCTATACCGAAGATGTCGCAACGACCCCGCAGTTTATCGGTCGTGAAGCAAAAGTATGTCATTCCTTCATCAATCAGGGTTGTGTCATCGATGGAACCGTTAAAGACTCCGTCATGTTTAACGATGTCGTGGTCGGGAAGAAAGCTTTAGTCCGGGATTCCGTTATTTTCCCGGAGGTAAAGATTGGCGAAGGAGCCGTTATTTCCCGGGCGATTATCGGTCAAGGCGTGGATATTGCGCCGGGAGCTAAAGTCGGAACGCCTAAAGGCGAGATTGCTTTAGTAACCAAGAAAAAAGTTAAGAAGGGAGAAGAACAATGAGTGCCGCCCTAGGAATCGTTTCCTTTGAGAACGAAAGTATCAATGTTGAAGGTTTAATGGAACATCGTCCGGTTCCCGCTATTTCTTTTCTGGGACGTTACCGGTTGATTGACTTCGTCGTTTCGAATATGACTAATTCCGGAATTCAGAATTTAAAAATATTCGTCAAGAAACAACCCCGTTCTTTAATCGAACAATTGGGTGATGGACGACATTACAATATCAACTCCAAGCATGGCAGGTTACAGATTTTATATGAGGAACAGGCTGGCTTAGCCGGACTCTACAATAACGATATCAACGCCTATTTACAGAACATGGAATTCATCGAGAATGCCGAAGAAGAATATGTCGTAATTTCCCCGGGATATATGGTTTATTCTTTGGATTTCAACGATGTCTTAAAAACGCATAAGGAATCCGGCGCCGATGTGACCATCGTTTATAAGAACGTTGACGATGCGAATGAACATTTCATTAATTGTGCCACGATTGGCATGGATGCTAATTCCCGCGTCAATCAGATTTCACCGAATATCGGCCAATATAAAACCCGCAATGTTTCGATGGATACCTATATCCTATCCAAGAAATTATTTATCGATTTGGTGTATGAAGCCCACCGGATCAGTCCCTTATATTCTTTCAAGGATATGTTAAGAAATGTGATTACGCCATTGAATGTCAAAGGGTACCAATATCGCGGTTATTTAGCTTGTATCAATTCCTTAAAGGCTTATTACGATGCCAGCATGGATCTGATCGACTACAACAAAGCGAAGAATTTATTTAAGGATACTTGGACGATTCATACTAAAACTAACGATTCCCCACCGGCTTTCTATGGTGCCGATGCCGAAGTCTCCCATTGTTTAATCGCCAACGGCTGTCAGATCGAAGGTAAGTTAACTAACTGCGTATTGGGAAGAGGCGTAGTCGTCCAGAAAGGTTGTAATATTAAGAATTCAATTTTATTACCGGAAGCCTATTTCTCCGAAAACTGTAATATTGACTATGCAGTAATCGATAAATGGGTTAGAGTAGTTACCGTGAAAGAAATTCAGGGCAAGCCGAATGCGATCGCTTATGTGCACCGGCATGACCAGATCTAGGTGAAGTAATGAAAAAAACAGTCTTATTTGCGGCAGCCGAAGGCCTACCATTTATTAAGAGTGGCGGATTAGCCGATGTTGTCGGTTCTTTACCCCAATCAGAAGTAAAACAAGGTTACGAAGTACGCGTCGTTTTACCGCTTTATCAGAAAATAATCAATAATTGGATGGATAAGTTAACGAAGGTTAAGACCTATGAAGTCAATATGGGAAGTAAGCAAACTATCGCTACCGTTTATCAACTGAAGTTGGATGCGATCACTTATTACTTTATTGAACACCAGGGTTATTTCGAAAGAGACGGAATGTATGGTTATGGCGATGACGGCGAAAGATTCGCATTCTTCGATTTAGCCGTGGTCCAAATGCTGAAGGAATTGAAGTATTATCCTTCCATCATCCATAGCCATGATTGGCATACCGGTATGATTCCGTTATTAACGAAATATCAACATAAGGATGAACCTAAGTATCAGAAGATTAAGCATGTTTATACGATTCATAACTTGTTATTCCAAGGTAACTTTCCGCCCGCAATGCTGGAAAGCTGCTTAAATCTGCCTAGCGATCTTTACTATAACGGTTCTCTGCGATTCAAGAATGATATCAGTTTCATGAAAGCGGGAATCTTATACGCCGATAAGATCTCAACGGTCTCAAACACTTATGCCCATGAGATTTTGACCGGGGATGGCGGCGAAGGTATGGATCCGATTTTGAACATGAGAGCTTGGGATCTTTGGGGCATCACCAACGGCATCGATACGACGGTCTGGAATCCTAAGACTGATGTCGATCTCAATACCAACTACGATGTTTCTTCCTTAGAACTCAAGAAAGAAAATAAGCGTCAGTTACAGGAAGAGTTAGGACTACGAGTTGACGACCACGTCTTGTTATTAGGAATGGTCTCCAGACTTACCTGGCAGAAAGGCATCTATTTATTAATCCAAAAGATGTATGAATTGATGGGTCAGGATGTCCAATTAGTAATCTTGGGAACCGGTGAAAGTAATGCGGAGAATCAACTCAAGCCGTTGGAATATAACTTCCCGCACCGGGCGGTTTACTATTGCGGCTATAACGAACCCTTATCGCATCGGATTTATGCCGGCGTTGATTGTTTCTTAATGCCTTCAATCTTTGAACCCTGCGGAATTTCCCAACTTATTTCGATGCATTACGGAACCTTACCCTTAGTCAGAGAAACAGGCGGCTTAAAAGATACGGTGATTCCTTATAACCAATTCACGAAGGAAGGCACCGGCTTTACCTTTAAGAATCCGGATGGTCAAGACTTCCTGAATATGGTTAAGTATGCTTGTTATGTTTATTATTATCGCCATGACGACTGGACGCAGTTACAGGTCAATGCGATGAATAACGATGTATCTTGGGATAAGAGCTGTCAGTTATACTGCCAACTGTATGAAAGTTTAATCGGAAACGAATAGATAGTAAAACGGTGATCATAGTTTGGTCACCGTTTTTTTACTTCGAAAAATGAAATATTAAATTGCGAAATGGGATATTACGCTACCAGACAATCGTTGAGACTAATCCTTTAAACAACCAATCGGAATAACTTTTACCCCCTTTGAGGTGGTAAAGGCCATTGAAGCATTAGCACAGATTATAATCAACATTGAGGGTTCACGATAAGCAACCCCAGGATATTTAGGATCCTTGGCAATCTCTTGATTGTGTTGGCGTATGACCTCTCTAAACTTTAATAAGCCTTCTTCGGCCGTTCCAATTTGATTTTCACCGACTTTAATCTCAATAATGGCGTAGCGACCATCATTCATCTGATATATAGCATCGGCCTCCATACCGTAATCGTCATGATAGTGCATGATTCTGGCATCATGAGCACGGGCATAAACAAGCAGATCTCTTAAGACCATATTTTCAAATACATGCCCGAATAGATCTAGATCATTATTGAAATACTCCGGCGATATGCCTAAAGCCGCCAAGGCAATTGAGGGGTCAACAAATATATGCTTTTTTGCGGAGCGAATCGCTGATTTTGAACGAATTTGGGGAGTCCAAGCATCAATATCCTTTATCACAAATAAATTCTCCAGTGTTGCAATGTAGGATGCTAATACTGAGTCAGATACTTCTTGGGTTGCTTTGACATCGGTATATATTTTTGTCTTTTTTGCACAAGTTCCTAAATTTCTGGCATATGCCCATATTAAAGTACGTGCCCATTCCTCATTTCGCTGTACACCGTCTATTGCAGACATGTCTTTATGATAAATCTGGTGATAGTAGTCTCTGGCAATTTCAAGTTTAGCCTGAGAATTTTTTAAAGCTAAGCATCTTGGCCAACCTCCGCGAGCCGCCGCAAAAAATAAGTCATCGAGCTTTATGTCCGTTTTTTCTCCATCGCTATTATATTTTGGATCATTGAATAGCTGAAAAAGCGAAATTGATCCGTTTGATTCTCCGGTCTCGAATAAGGTCATAGGATACATGATGATTTCACCGATTCTTCCGGTGCCCGTATGAACCGTTTTGATTTTTTGGCTTGTGGAACTGGTTAGATAGTATTCACCTACAGCATCTGGATGATCATCGCAGTCTTTTCTGATTGTTCCCCAGATAGTCGGAGCATCCTGCCATTCATCAAAAAGTATCGGTTTCTTGTTTTTTAAAAAGAGCGTAGGTGAAGAGTTGGCTACAGCTAAATAACCGGCTCTTTTCTCTTCATCTTGGAATTCAATGACCGTTTCGCATCTTTCCTTTGCTGTTCTGGTTTTTCCGCAACCTTTAGGACCAACAATATTGATCGCATTAAAAGCTTGGTTTCTTTCATTGATTTGGTTATCAATTACGCGCCGAATATACTCCATATTATTTCCTCGATTTCTGACCATATTTTCGTATAAACAAAGGGTTATTTCAATCTTGCTGTGGAAATTCGGGTATTTTGCTGTGTTTTTTCGGGCAAATTGCTGTGGAAATTCGGGTATTTTGCTGTGTTTTTCGGGTAATTTTAGAATTTATCGGCTGAATAGAAGTATTCTTTGATTAATTCTTCGTTATAGTTAACAATCAATTCATTTGGGAATGACAGCTTTTTCAGTAAGGAAAACGCATATTGATGGTTACCGATATCGGTATAAAAGTGAGCGTCGGAGTTAACAATCACCGGAACACCATATTGTTCACAGTATTTTAGATTCAGGGTATCCAATTCCCAAGCTCCGGGTCTAGTCGCATTGGGAGCCAGGGAAGCGTTATTTACTTCAATTAAGACATGATGCTGCTTAGCTGCGGCGATAATCGGTTCACTATCGAAAATGTATCTAGCATCATCCGGATGGGCGATGATTTTGACGAAGGGGTTTGCGATCGCACCTAAATAAGCGTTGGTGTTTTCTTCTTTGGTACCGGGCTTTAAACAATTCAAGTGTAGAGAAGCTAAAGCGTAGTCTAATTTTTTCAGGGTGTTAGTATCTAAGTCGATCTTACCGTGATAGTCCATGATATTTAATTCAATGCCGGCTAAGAAATGTAACTCACCCCAATTACGCGGAATGACTCTAAAGTTATGAAAGAAATTCGGTAAAGTCGTATTCTTCATCCCCGGACCATGGTCGGAAAGTCCGTAATATTTCAAACCTTTTACTTTTGCCGCGTCGATATTCTCTTTTAAAGTACTGTAAGCATGGACGGACGCAATAGAGTGGGAATGTAAATCAATCAAATCGATATTATTCATGTAATAGACCTCTTTCTAAAGTATATTCGGTATTCTCTTTTAACAATTGAACTTTGGGATCGTAAGCCTGTAGTTTTTCCGGATGAGAATAATGGAAAGGAATTACGGTCTGAGGATTTATCGTATCGATCATCCACAAGAGATTCTCTAAATAGGCGTGATTGAAATTAAATAAGGATTGGTAAGAATGATAATGAATATTCAAAGTCTCTAGGATACTTTTCAAGCGTTTCGCATCCAAAGAATCCTGAATGAACGGGGCGCCGAATAAGTGAAAGTAATCCGCATCGTTGGTTTCCAATTCGCAGAGATATAAAGAATTCTCGTAAGAGTTCTGAATCAGATAACCTCCGGGATTCTTATTAATCATTTCATAACTGACTAAGCGGGGATTGTCGAAGGCATAGCGATTTAGGATTAAAGGCTTCTCCTTTAAAACTTCTTCGAGCAGTCTAGCACTATCGGCTTCATAAACAATCTGACGATTTAATTTATCCGCGGTAAGTTTTAGTTGTCTCATTAATGAAAGGTCGTGGTTATATAAGTTAAAGATACCTAAGCTAGTTGAATCTTTTAAGATGGTTTCAAGCGAATGATAGATATCTTCTTCTTTCAGTCTTCCTTCCGGAACCTTCTTTGAGGGTAATACCGGTGTATTCGGATAATCGCTTAACGCATCGACAATCAATAAAGAAATATTTTCTTTTCTTAACTCTTCGATTCTTCTACCTGCTTCGCTTCGATGAATCCCATGGTAACGATGATCGCCAGAATAGTAGATTGTCTGATCCTCAACTTTGATCAGATGGCCGACGGAACCGTAACAAGGGTGATCGGTGAAGACTGATTTAATCTGAAACGGTCCAAAGGTCAAAGTTTCGTTATCTTTGATTATTGAATATTCTCGTTGATGAACCTTAGATTCATTGAGAGCTTTATTCAGTTGATAAGATTTCTCGGAAAGATAAACTTTAATTTCCGGAAGAATCAGATGCATTCCGGCCATGTGATCTAAGTGTAAGTGGGAAATTAAGACGATGGTTTCCCCTTCGTCTTTTCCAGAGAATAGACCGGGAACTTTAGGCAGCAGGTTCCATTTCTGTAAATCGGATAGTTCTTGTTTAGAGCGGAAATGGACGCTTTTATCATCGGCTAACTGAGCCATCGTGAACGGACTGCCGCAGTCTAGAATCAGGCGATATTTTCCTTGGCTCAAAGCCAGTAAGGTTCCCGAACCATATAAACCATGATAGGCAGTTAGTTTCATAGCGGTCGCAATTCTCCTTCCTCATAGACATAAGTAACTTCACTAAGCGGTAAAAATTGTTTTCCTTTATTCGGCACTAATCTTTCCGGATTGAAACCATGCGTGGGAATCGTGAGTTTTGCTCCGATTTCATCGACATAATATTGTAACTGATTCGGATAGACATGGGGCAAGTAGGCTGGGTCTCTTAATTCACGATAAGTGAAACCTTGTTGTTCAACAAAATCTTTGAAAGGTTGGAAACGGGAATCGAAGGCTCCGATCGGCTCACCGTCATAGTGAAAATAAGTTCCCTTAGGCAGATTGAATAATTCTCGTAGATTAGGATAAGAATTCTCGATGAGATATTTATCGGGATGTTCCTTTAATTCATCCTTAGTGATTAACTTACAAGGTCCTAGTTTATTCGTCCAGGAAGCGTGGTCATTATAATAATCGTTGTCCGGTAAATAATAGTTACAGGCTAGATTGAAGAAGGAATGGTAAAGATAGGCGCTCTGAGGTTCGAAGACTAATTCCCGTTTTGCTTTATTTGCCCAAGCGATGAAATAGGGATATTTCGCTAATTCCCGCCGATAGAAATTCAGGTATTGAGCTCCGGAAGTTTCCGCGATTAAGGAAGCACTGTACTTATCCGCCATCGTTTCATTCTTGAAACCGCTAGGAAGGTTCTTGTCCGCGCTTATCGTTGAGGGTATTTTGCCATAAATCTGCTTTAAAGTTCCGCCCATCAGATTGGTGGTTTCCACTACCAAGATATCCGGCTGTTTATTCTTGATGACTTCCATTTCATTGAAAGTTAAATCGGCTTCGTAATGGTGTAAAGCCAAATCGCCGGTATAGTGTAATTTCAGATCCGGAGTTTCAACATAGAAAGAATAATCCTGATAGCCTTCGGTGTTTAATAAAAAGGGGGTAACCGTAATCTTCCCAAGGTGAAACGGTTTTGTCGTTAAGTTTTTATAGGGAACATTCCTTAATTGCGCGATAGGTTCGACAATCTGTAATGAACGGAAAATCCTTGCGGCTGGATTGCTTAAATAAATATCGACATTGTTATCTGCTAAGCCGATTAATGCCATATGATCCAAATGAAGATGGGAGATAAAAACGGAAGTATGTCTAGAATCCGCTTCCTTGCTTAATAAGGGAAAATCTTTTAAAGCGGCTTTAGAATAAAGTCCGGGTATTGCCGGAAGATACTTAAGTTTAAGGCCCGCGTGGACAACCTCACCGGGATGCTGATTAAGATTAGCGGTGAAATAATTATGATCCGGCTCGCAAGCCATTCCCAGTTCTAGGAGAACTCTTTCATTTTCGTATTCAAGCGACATAATCACGCCACCGATGGTATTTAAACCTCGATAGAAAGTTAATTTTGTCTGTTTATTTTCCATGCTTTACTCCGATCTAAGTCATTGAAGGAAAAGACTAAACCTGTTATATTATAACTGAAACTTAGTTGTAGGGGAGAAACGGAAGCTACTTTTTCAGAAAGGGACGGAAGGTTGAAACGTTCTAGAGTAATTTCGCAGATGCGCCTACAAGGGCACTTGCGTTAAGTAAGTGACGTGTACGCGCGTTAAGCGTTAAGGTAAATTAAGTGGAACGTCTTAGTCAGGCGTTTTTTTTAGGAGGAAACATGAGACTATATAACACGAGAACTTTAAAGATTGAAGAATTCAAACCGTTAAGAGGTAACACGGTCGATATGTATGTGTGCGGACCAACCGTCTATAACTATGCGCATATCGGAAATGCCAGACCGATTGTCTTCTTCGACACTTTAAGAAGGATCTTAGAAGCGGATGGATACACCGTACGTTATGTTTCTAACTTTACGGATGTCGACGATAAGATTATCAATAAAGCCATTGAGGAAAAGGTTCCGGAAACTGTCATCGCGCAAAGATACATCGATGCGTATGAAGATATCCGTAAACAATTGAATACCGAACCTTTATATGCGACGCCTAGAGTTACGCAGACGATGCAGGAAATCATCGAGTTTATTAAGCAGTTGGAAGATAATGGGTATGCGTATGAAGTAGACGGGGATGTTTATTTCGATGTTGAGAAGTTACCGGACTACGGTTCGTTATCCCACCAGAATCCTAAAGAGTTGGAAGCCGGAGCTCGCGTCGAAGTCGATTCGAAGAAACATAACAACTATGACTTTGCGTTATGGAAGAAGACCGATCACGGGATCCAATGGGATTCATATTGGGGTAAAGGAAGACCGGGCTGGCATACGGAATGTGTCGTGATGATCGGTAAGGAATTCAATCACCAACTAATTGATATCCATGGCGGCGGGAAGGATCTAAGATTCCCGCATCATGAGAATGAATGTGCTCAATCGGAAGCGGTCAATCACCATCATTTGGCGAATTTCTGGGTTCATAACGGCATGGTCAATGTGAAGGATCAGAAGATGTCTAAATCGTTAGGCAATGTAATCTGGGCCAAAGATGTTATCGCTAAATTAGGCGGCAATCTGACCAGATGGTTCTTATTATCCCAAAGATATCGTGACGTTCTGGAACTGAGTGACTATACAATTGATGAAGCCCGAAAAGAATTAATGAAGATTCATGATCCGTTACATAAAGCCGCGGTTAAGTTAGCTTTGGATGATTTTAAAGATGAAGGTAAGTTCGATCTAAAATCTTACGATGACTTTATGAGTGCGATGAATGATGATATGAATACCCCTAATGCGTATGCGGTAATGTTTAAGACCGCCGGGGAATTGAATCAGGCGTTACGGTCAGGCCATAACTTAGAATTGATTTCAGGCTTAAGAAATTCCTTATTGAAGATGGAAAAACTATTAGGTCTGATTCCGGAAGAAGTTATCGTCAGTGAGCAGGATAAAGCTGATTATGCTGCTTGGAACAAAGCAAGGGAAGATAAAGACTTTGCGAAAGCCGACGAATTAAGAAATAAATTATCCGCGAAAGGTATCTTGTAGAAAAGAACTTCGGTTCTTTTCTTTTGCCTTATGGAAGTAAGTGCCTTAACTCTAGCCTTCATCGGCGATGCGGTCTACAGTTTAAAAGTTAGAGAGTATCTCTGTAGTTTTCCCGATCGTCCTTTAGCTTTATTGACCAAAGAAACCATCAAATATGTTTCGGCTAAAGCGCAGGCAAAAGTTATGAAAAGATTGTTGACCGATAACTATTTGACCGCTGAAGAACTGGCAATCTACCACCGGGGGAGAAACAGTCATTCCCATTCTACAGCTAAACATACCGATCCGATCACTTATCATATAGCAACAGGATTAGAAGCAGTATTCGGTTATTTATATTTGAACCACCAAGAAGAACGCCTAACACAGATCTGGGATTACATTAAGACCATAACGGAGGAGTAGCATGGCACAATATATTTACGGACGAAACGCGGTGAGAAGCTTAGTCTCCCATCCGAGTACGGTTAATGAGCTATATGTTTTCGAAGCCTATCGTAACGATCCTTTGACTGAATTTGCTAGCAAGCAGGGGTTGAAACCGATCTTTGTTTCGAAACAACAATTAACGAAATTAACCGGAAATGATAAGCATCAGGGCTTTGTCGCTAAAGCCGAAGAATATAAGACCTATACACTCAACGAATTGATCAACACTGCTTCCAAGCCCTATCCTCTATTAATTATTCTGGATGGTTTGGAAGACCCTCATAATTTAGGCGCCATCATGCGCAGTGCCGATGCGGTGAACGCCGACGGGATTATTTATGCCAAAAATCGCAGTGTGGCTTTATCTCCGACGGTGGCCAAAGTTTCTACCGGTGCGATTGATACGGTCAAAGTAGCGGAAGTAACTAATCTAGCGACAACCATTGAGACTTTAAAAAAACAGGGATATTGGATTGTGTGTGCAACCGATAGCAATGCGCAGGATTATCGCAGTGTCGATTATCTTTGCCCGATTGCGTTAATAATCGGCTCCGAGGGTTTCGGAGTATCAAGGCTTCTCAAAGAAAAAAGTGATTTTAGAGTCGGACTACCGATGTATGGGCAGGTAAATTCTCTCAATGCCTCAGTCGCTGCGGGAATTCTAATGTACCAAATCACTTCTCAACGTTTCCCATTGCAAAAGGAAACTAACTATGGAAAAGGAAGAGATTCAAGATGAGGAATTGGTTTATCAGTTTCGGATGCATGACGAGATTGCTTTAAATCTATTAATAAAGAAGTATCATAATGATTTAGTGCCAATGGCGATAAATCTATTACGCCAACAAAACTGTCCTTTGGAGGACGATGCTAAGCAGATTGCTTTACTGGGTTTAATGTCCGCATTAGACAGTTGGCGCCAAGATAAGGAAGCGGGTTTTCATTACTACGCTTTGGTCTGTGCGGAAAGAGAAATCCGTAGTTTAATCCGCCATGAGAAAGCGAAAGGTCTCTATACTAATTTTCGTTGTATCTCTTTAGATAAACCATTAAGGGAACCGGAGGGAATCTATCTAGTCGATCAAGTACCCAGTCCTTATCGGGAGTTTCAGCCTGAATGGGTCAGTGCACAACTTGCGATGAAAGAAAGAATTGCGTTTGTCTATACTTCTTTCGATGCCACTCAACAGCAGGTCTTTCTCCTTTGGCAGCAGTATTATAGTTATTTGGAGATTGCTCAGCGCTTGGGTATCAGCGATAAAAAGGTCGATAATGTCTTGCAAATAGTCAAAAAACGGTTACGGGCGGTGGCTAAGATGTTAACTGAATGATCGAACAGTATTTATTTAGAGGGCTATTTGCCCTTTTAATTTGGAACGATATTAGTAATAATTGAAAAGAAAACCAAGCTTTTATCGTTAATTTCGTTATGGTACAAAAGGTTTTCATTAAATTTTCTCAACCCAATACTGCCGATAGTAACGGAACCTTGTTATATACCATGTTATTCGTAATATTCTTAATCGGGGTATCCGGAATAGTAGTGTATACCAAGAGAAACAATTAAGATTTAGTTAACAAGCCAAAGATGAATAGTGTCTTTGGCTTCTAACTATTAGTTAGCGTTATCCGATCGGTCAGAAAAGAATCTCAAGCCTTATTTTAGTTGCTTCTGGGGCCATTTTTCTACCCGCATATCGATCAAGTGTATCCGAAGTTGCGCGTTGACTATCAGATTTGATTATGATAGAGTAAGTTAGCGTTTGAAAGGGGCTTTAACATGTCGGAAAAAGTAACTCTGGTGTGTACCGAGTGCCTTAGTCGTAACTATACAACCACTAGAAATAAAAAAACGGCGACCAAGCGTTTAGAATTAAAAAAGTTTTGTCCGAAGTGCGGTAAAGTGACCGTGCATAAAGAGACAAAATAGGAGGATCTACATGAAATGGTTTAGTTTCCGCGGAATCGCGACCGAAATACGTCGAATTCGCTGGCCAAGCGTTAAAGAATTAACTCAGAAATCCGGTAAATCACTGCTATTTATTCTGTTATTTATGGGTTTCTTTGTGCTTTGTGAACTCTTAATCTCTTGGGTTATGAGCTTAATGGGGATTGTTTAAAAATGAACGAAATTAAAAATAGTACTCCGAACATGGGTTCGGAAGATGAAAATAAAAAGAAACATTGGTATG
This sequence comes from Bacillota bacterium, assembly GCA_023426935.1. Classification (GTDB taxonomy): domain Bacteria; phylum Bacillota_I; class Bacilli_A; order Erysipelotrichales; family Erysipelotrichaceae; genus RUG11872. Next base: position 30,563 of record JAEZBR010000069.1, read on the forward strand.
TCGTCAATACCTATTCCGGAAGAGAAAACAGCGTAAAAGAAAACTTGGAACGTCGAAGAGATTCTTTGAATCTAAACGATAACTTGTTTCAGATCGTTGTTGCGGAAGAAACGGAAATCGAGTTTACCAAGACCGGCAAAAAAGTCGAGAAGGTCAAGAATCTATTCCCGGGCTATGTCTTTGTCCAGATGATTCTATCCGATGAATCTTGGTATGCCGTACGTAATACACCGGGGGTTACCGGATTATTAGGTTCTTCAGGCAAGGGAGCTCAGCCGTTCCCGGTACCGGAAGCCGATATGGAAAGAATCTTAGCTCAAGTTGGCTTAGGCGAACATCGAATCTCCATCAACTTTGCGGTTGGTGATCGGGTTAAAATCTTACGGGGACCCTTCAAAGATATTGAGGGAATCGTTGAGAGCTTACACGATGAAGCCCAGACGGCCACCATTTCCACCATTCTGTTCGGTAGAGAAACTCCAACCGAAGTCGGATATGGCGATCTTGAAAAAATCAATTAAATCTCTTCTAACGAAGGGATTTTTTAGTTGTATTGAGTTCTATTCTAGTTTAAGATTAAACGCATGACTACGCCCTTAATCAAAAAACTAAATTTGACCTATGCCTTTGCCCAAGGAACCTATTGGTTCTCAGAAATAGGACTAGGCGGTTATATAACCGTCTTTCTATTAAGCCGAGGTATGGATGATACTTTAGTGGCGTATGTAACTTCGGCTTTGGCTATTGTGGCAATCGTAATGCAGATGGTTATCGCAAATTACTGTGATCATCATCCAATCTTGCCGCTTAAGAATATTATTTTAGGCTTATATCTAGTCACGATTGTTTTCTGCGGATTGATGTACTGGATTTCATTATCGTTGGTATGGCTGATTGTGATCTTTGTAATTGCGGTCTCGGCTCAGCGCAGTATCGAATCGTTACTGAATGCTCAAATGATGCAATTCGTAAATAAAGGCTTAGGTGTCTCTTATAGTTGGCCAAGAGGAGTTGGGTCCTTCTGCTATGCTTTAGGTGCCTTCGGGTTTGGTGTGCTGTTTGATTATTTCAGCCCAGATATTCTTTTACCGATCACCATGGTAATTTCGATTTTTGCGATTGTTTCCGATTATCTATTACCTGACCCGGAAACCTTGGATCTTTCGGAAGAAGATTTAGGACCTTCGTTGCCCAATAACGAAGCACAGACTTCTTACTTTCAGATGTTAAAAGGAAATCCGTTATTAGTGATCTATTTACTGGCCTCGATTGCCTGTGCGGTAGGGTTAAGCGGGTATAATACTTTCTTGATTCGGATTGTGGAGAATCTTGGTGGTTCCAATACGGAACTGGGAATCGCAATGTTAGTTCAGTCGACGGTTGAATTACCGGCGATGTTTTTAGCGACTAAACTGTTAAGAAAATATAAACCGGTTCAGATCTTATTTATTTCTTATTTCTTTTTCTGGTTAAAAGGAATCGGCATGATCTTTGTGCCTAATCTAGGTAGTTTATATGGTTTAATGCTATCGAGTTTCTTCTGTTATGGTTTTTATGGTTTTGGATCGGTAATCTTTGTTAATGAGATCGTGAAAGTTTCCGAAAAGATCCGAGCCCAATCCCTTTCTTCCCTTTGTTTTGTCGGTGGGGTTGGCGGGATCTTAGGCAATGCGTTCTGTGGTTGGATCTTAGCCGGTCATGACTTACACTACTTATTAGTAACTTCGCAGTTTTTTGGCTTAGCGTCGGTTATTCTAATGTTTATGGCGGCCAAACTATATAAACAAAACCCTAAATTTTCAAAATAAGGTATACTATTACCTGAAAGCAGGTAACTATGTTTATTTGTCCGGTCTGTCAACAAGTATTAGTCAAAGAAGATCATGAATATAAATGTCCCAATGGACATAGTTATGATTTAGCCAAAGAAGGTTATGTCAATCTTTTACTTGCAAATCAGAAGAAGGCTTTCTCTGGAGATCCAAAAGATTCCCTGCTAGGTAGGCAACGCTTTCTTTCCCAAGGATACTACCAAAATCTAAGCGAGAAACTCAACGAGACGGTTGAAGAGTTGAATAGTAAAGTTATCCTAGATGCCGGGGTTGGGACCGGTTATTATCTTAATAATTTGATTGACTATCTAAATGACGATAGTAATACCTATTACGGAATCGATGTCGGTAAAGAAGAAGTTAAAATGGCAGCGAAGTTAATCAAAAAGGCTGATTTGGCGGTCGCGAATATTTTCCATCTGCCTTTCGCTGATTATTCTCTAGATTTAATTATGAGTGTCTTTTCCCCTTATGCTCCGGAAGAATTTAAACGAACTCTGAATGCCGGTGGAAAAGTATTGGCGGTTCAGCCCGGGAAGGATCATTTATATGAATTGAAGAAAGCAATCTACGAAAATCCTTATTACAATCCGGATAAAGGTTATAATTTAGAAGGATTCAAAACATTAAAGACCTTTCATTTAACGAATACGATTAACTTACCCAACCAACAGACAATTCAAGATCTTTGGACGATGACCCCCTATGCGCATAAAACATCCAAGGAAGATACTAAAAAGTTATTAGGTTTAAGCGAATTAACGGTCACGACCGATTTCTATATCAGTCTTTATCAAAAGGAGGAAATTTAGATGAAAAAAGTTATTGCGTTATTAATCTTAGCCTTATTCATTGTCGGCTGCAGCAAGCAGGAAAGTGACGGTGCTAAATTCAAGAAAGAATATGAAGCACTGAATGGTCAGGATACCGAAAGCGGTAAAGCCTACACGGAATTAACCGTTTCGGCCGATAATCCGATGGTCTATGCGACTTATGATCAGATTAAGGAAATGTTAACCTCCGGAACCGGGATTATTTATTTCGGATTCCCGCAGTGTCCCTGGTGCCGGCAAGCTTTACCGGTCTTTTTAGAAGCCGCCAAAGATGCGAATATCACGAAAGTTCTTTACTACAACAACAAGGAACAGCGCGATACTAAACATCTTGACGACAACGGTAAAGTTATTACCGATTCGGAAGGTACTGCCGAGTATGCGGAATTACTGACCTTGTTAGGCGATAATGCTTCGGCATATGAAGGCTTAAATGATTCAAGTATTAAGCGTTTATACTTTCCGACTTTCGTATTTGTTAATGGCGGAAAGATTGTTGGTTATCATGAAGCGACTTTATCGAATGTCGAAGATCCTTATAAGGCCTTAACGAGTGAACAACACGACACCCTGTATAAAATTTTTGAGGAACTGATCGCAAAAACCACGACCTGTGATTTAGGCAGTAAATGTTAGTAAAATCGTTTATAATTATTACATGTTCAAAAAATTTATCAGTTATTATCGGCCGCATTTAAAGTTGTTTATCATCGATATGGTCTGTGCTTTCCTAGCCGCCCTATGCGACTTATTTTATCCGTTCATTGCCCGTAATATCATTAACATCTATGTCCCAGATCGGAATCTAAGACTATTACTGACCTGGGCTTTTATTTTATTGTTAATCTATTTATTTAAAGCATTGATGAATTTTATCATCGGTTACTGGGGTCATATCGTCGGAGTCAGAATCCAAGCGGATCTTAGAAGAGATTTATTCAATCATTTAGAAACTTTACCGATTTCATATTACGATGAGAATAAAACCGGAACAATCATGTCAAGAATTATCAATGACCTGCAGGAAGTTTCCGAGTTGGCTCATCATGGCCCGGAAGATCTTTTCTTATCGATTGTTATGATTATCGGTTCTTTCTTTATGCTGATCAGTATTAATCTGAAACTGACTTTAATCGTCTTCGCGTTTTTACCGTTTGCGGTTGTTTTTACGGTGCTTATTCGCAAGAAACAGATGGATGCGTTTTCTCAAGCTCGGATAAAGATTGCCGAGGTAAATGCGGAAGTCGAAACGAGTATTGCCGGAATCCGAGTCACGAAAGCTTATACTTCCGATTCCGAAGAATTGAAGAAATTCGATCAAGCGAATAATAATTATAAGATTGCTAGACGCAATGCCTATAAGTATTTAGCTTTATTTCATTCCGGCATGACCTTCTTTATGGATATCATGTATCTGGTCGTATTAACCGCCGGGGGAATCTTCTTTTATCAGGGAATGATTAATACCGGTGACTTCGCCGCTTATCTACTCTATATCAGTAACTTCTTGACCCCCATCCGAAAGTTAGTGAATCTCTTTGAACAATTGACCGAAGGAATGACCGGCTTCAAACGTTTCGAGGAGATCATGGCAATCGAACCGGAAAAGGATGATCCGGGCGCGATAGAATTAAAGGATGTTAAGGGTGATATTGATTTCGACAAAGTATCTTTCCATTACGGCAGTAATAAAAAAGATGTCATTAAAGATCTCTCCTTTAAGATTAATCCCGGCGAGACTTTAGCCTTAGTCGGACCTTCCGGCGGCGGAAAGACGACAATTTGTAATTTAATTCCGCGCTTCTATGAGATCGATTCCGGAACTATTTATATTGACGGTAAAGATATCAAAACCCTGACGCGGCGTTCTTTACGCCAGAATATCGGTTCGGTCGCTCAGGATGTTTTCTTATTCAACGGTTCAATCAAAGACAATATCATTTATGGCAATCCCGAAGCGAGTGATGACCAAGTCGAATGGGCCGCTAAGCAAGCGGAGATTCATGAATACATTATGACTTTACCGGAAGGCTACGATACCGAAGTCGGCGAACGGGGACTTAAATTATCCGGCGGACAAAGACAGCGAATCGCAATCGCCAGAGTCTTCTTAAAGAATCCCAAGATCTTAATCTTGGACGAAGCGACCAGTGCCTTAGATAACGCGACCGAAATGGCGATTCAGAAAGCTTTAGAGAAACTCGCAATCGGCAGAACAGTTTTAGTGGTCGCCCATCGTTTAAGTACGATTAATAATGCGGATGAGATTGTCGTTTTGACTAATGAAGGTATCAAAGAAAAAGGAACCCAGCAAGAGTTGTTAGCGAAGAAAGGATTGTACTGGCAGTTATATCAGTACCAATTTAGATAATGATCAAATTAGTATTGTTCGATATCGATGAGACTTTATTGTCCCATCAGATTCAAAGAATTCCTCAAGATACGCTCGAAGCGGTAGAAGCTTTACATCGCAATAATTGTATGGTGGCGATTGCGACCGGCCGGGGTCCCAAAGGTGTTTCTACCGAGATTATGGAGTCAATTAGACCGGACTATTTAATCGCCGGCAATGGACAACTGGTAATGAACAATAAGGAGGAGATTCTTAATATTCATTATCTGACTAACGAGCAGATCGATCGGGTCACCGAATTCGCTCTCAAGCACCGTTGTGTATTATTCTGGAAATTCCTTTCGGCCAGCTATGTTTATAGTGGATATGAGGTCGTTAAAAAATGGACCCTTGCGGGTTCCTGGGGCTTACAAGATTGCCCCCAACACGATCGTCATCACTACGAGAAATGTTTAGGCGGCGCAATCGATCAGACCGAAACTAAAAGATATTCGTTACCGGAAATGTTTCCGGATCTCGATTTCTTTACCTATTCTTCTAATGGTGCCGATATCAATCAGAAGGGAATCAATAAAGGTACCGGATTAGCCGATCTCTTAAAAGATCTAAAAATAACCCCCGAAGAATGTATGGCGTTCGGGGATTCGAGCAATGATATCGCAATGATTAAAAAGGCGGGGATCGGTATCGCGATGGGTAATGCGATCCCCGAATTAAAACAACAGGCCGATTATGTCACGACCTCGATCCTTGATCAAGGTATCTCTAACGCCTTAAAACACTTTAAACTTATTTAGTTTCTTTTTCTTTCTTTTCTTCTTCGATTTTGTTGGCTTTTTTATTGTTGTGAAGGTAGCGGATCATGATCAAGACCACAATCGCCACGATGACTACCGCTATGACGATAATCGTCGGATTAACTCCTGTCAATTCTTTGCCGGGTATTACCAAGTCTTTGCTGAATTTCATTTTTTTGTCTCCTTTTCCCTTATTTTGGTGATGAAACTAAATCATAATAATTGCTACGATAACTAATATTCCGACTGCCAGTCCAATGAAAGTAGTATAACCGTCCGATCCTAATTTTAAACCACCTAGATCAATTATATAATCACGAAGTATTCTCATTTTACACCTCCGTTAACTAAATTAACGATCAAGGAACCTAACCCCCAGGAAGATATATTTAGAACCCCGGAGAAAATTAAGGAATTCTTAAAGGGCAGATCTCTAAGATAAGTATAACCTCCGGCTTCGATAAATACTACGCTGAGCTCCCCGATGAATAATAAGGGATAATAAGGCAGTCCATATTGATAGGTCAAGACCGCGATTAAATAATTCAACAAGGGATTAGTCAGTAAATTAAGCCAGAACGAATGGATCACAAATTCTTTTTTGTGATAGATAAAATAAATGATTGTGCCTTCAATAACAACCGTGATTAGAAATGCCCAAAGATAATTCAGCATTCTTAAACCTCCTTAATGGTTAAAGCGAAGTAGGATGCAACTAGTGCCGATAATAAAGCGAAAAAGATTAGATAAGGATTATTCAAAGAAATATAGAAAGAAGGCAAAGCCCCTAAGATTAAGGCTAGAGTCGATAGACCAAACGCGAATCCCGGATGTGCGGGAAATTGTCTAGCCAAGATTCCCAGCGATATCGGCATACTGATATTCAAGCAGCCGATACCGATTAAAATTAGAGTTGAATTATTACCTAAACTTAAAGTCGCAATCGCGATAATATAAGAAAGGATGATCACTCTTTTCGCCCCGAATTTATCCGCTAAGATTCCACCAAGCGCTTTACCTAAGGTAATTACGATACAGGACAAGACCACATTATCGGTTAAATAGCTGGCACTTATTCCCCCTAAGGAACGAATGAAGATAATAAATAAAGCCAAGATGATAATTAGGTAAGAAGGATTCTTCTCCCTATTATAAGTTAGTTTTAATTCCGTCTTCTTGATTAATAAGCAGAGAATAAAGGCGACGGCCAATAAAATTAACGGAATAGTATTCGCATAATTAAGTCCCAGATATTTTCCTAAGGTAATCCCAATCGTTCCGGAAGAAACGAAGATTCCTAACCTAGCATATTTACCGTTAGAATATTGGATGCTGTCTCTACCACCCTCAATGTGAAATAACGCATTACCTATACCACAAACGATTATTCGTAAGGGAGAAGGCAGAAAGAAGGCTAGGATAACGAAAATTATGCCGATAATTCCTAAGGGTAATTTATAGTATTTATCTAGTAAAGCTCCGAATAAGAATTGTAGGCCGAAAGCAATTAAATCATAAAGCAAATAAATCAAGATCGCATCGGTATAATCATAATGAAACAACAGATAAAAACATCCTAGATCCACTGCCAGGTGAGCATAGGTGTAACTGATTAGAGAATACTTTTGGTTGGTTACCATACCTGTATCATAGCACAAGCGAGTAATTCTTATCATCTTATATTGGAGTCATGTTTATCGTGATTATGCTTTTCGTTTAATAAACCCCACATCGCGATCATCGTAATATTTTCGCGGTGATATTCACTGTTGCGGTATAGGTCGAGCACGTCTAGGTTTGAACTAGCACTTGTTTTATCTAGGGCAAAGGCGTCTTTATCGATGTCACCAAGCGAGAAGGATAGATAATTGTCAACTAAAGCTGTTCTCAAGTCATATCTGAGACATCCTTAGGACATAGGTATCAGGTAAAATGAAGAAACGAATTAAAATCGCCTATATGTTATTCGTGATCAGAAGGTTATGTTAGATTTTGACTTAGCAAGAATATAGGGATGCGACACTAAATATTCAACTGTCAGGTCAAAAGAAATATCGATCGTTTTTCTCTAAACTTCCGTTTTCAGTTAACTCAAGAAGAACTTGATGGTTTATGGTGCCGCAAATATCAGTTCTAAAGCCCGTACTCGACCAACAGTCTTAATGCTGATGACGGTAATGAACGGAGAATTTGCGGTAAAGAAATCAATAGAATTAATCAAAGCATTTAAATCAATGAGAAATTATCTTGAAAACCATGGTCGTGTTGATTCAAATATTTATATACCCCCTTGTTTTTTTATTTTTTTATGAAATAATGTAATTGTAATTTTGAGATAGCATTGTAGCAGTTTGTTAACAGAGCCATAAGAGCCTATTAGTAACGATTACATCGTTCTATTGGGCTTTTTTTGTATATCTTTAAACAAATAACAATTTTTGGGGGTGGGGTAATCAGAACAATAACTTATAAGTATGGCTATGGTTTTAATATCGTTCAGAGCAAAAGAGCCAATAGTTAATAAAAAAGGGGGAATATAAAAATACTTGTTTGATTTAGACTCTTAACATTGAAAGAAAGGAAAAACTATGAAAAAGAGTATTTTCAAATTATTTACAACGTTAACTTTAGTTCTTATGATGTTGATTAATTTTATTCCTAAAAATATTTTTGCGGTTGATTATGTTTTAGGAACCTTTAATGGCTTACCGGCTTATGTTTCAAATACTGGAGATTTGGTTTTATGCAAAGAAAACTTTCCAGATGATACTTTAAGAGCTTATATAATTGATCGGCTTTATCTTACCGGGGAGAATCCTTCAATAAGCTTGGCGAATTTGGAGGCATCTAAAGCAAAAATTTTATATATTGGCTCGAAGAATATAACCAGTCTAAAAGGAATTGAATATCTACCGATGTTAGAGAGATTGAGTTGTGAGAACAATCTACTTACTGAAGTAGATTTAAGTCATAACCCTAAATTGATATATTTAAGTATTCACAATAATCAACTATCCGAATTGGATTTATCGCACAATCCGAATTTAACCTCGATAGATTGTGACTCTATGCCTAATATTACCTCGCTAGATGTCGGCAACATGCCTAACCTAGACCGTTTATCCTGTTCATATATGGGGATATCGACCCTTGATTTAAGTAAAAACACAAAGTTGACTTACTTAAATTGCGGACATAACATGATTACTACCCTTGATTTAACGAATAATACTGAGCTAAAAGAATTGTACTGCGTAGGTGAAAACTATACAAATAGTGGAGAATGGAACGATGACGGACTGGAATCCCTAGATATTACAGGATTGACTAAACTAGAGATAATTGACTGTAGTCTGAATAGTCTAATGTCAATAGATTTATCGACAAATATCAAATATAATCCAAACGATGATTATGATCAAACAAAACTCTCTTATCAATGTGGACCGTTGTTCTACGCAATTCAGAATAAAGATTTGGATTGGATAGTTGATCTTAATTCTATTCTACCCACATTGAAACAACGTCAAGGCGTAATAAAGGCCGGTGAAGGATATGCCGATTATGCTGCGGATACTACTTATACTTTCGATGCTGAAACGGGTTTATTAAATTTAGGGAAAACAAAACCAGAATCTAATGTTAGAACCTATTTCTACGATTCAGGAAATCAAGGAATTCAGTATCCGATGACAGTATATATTTGGGTTGATCCAACCCACAATGTAAAATTTGAGAGTAATGGCGGTAGTCAAGTTGAAAACCAAGTTGTTAAGGAGGATGAACTGGCTAGTAAACCAAAAGATCCAACTAAGAATTCAAGTGTATTTGAAGGATGGTATACGGATGCAGAGCTAACGACTCCTTATGATTTCGCAACTCCGGTCAAAGATGATATTACCCTGTATGCAAAATGGAAGGCTATTCCAGCAACGGCGGATAATAATCAAAGCTGGATATATCTTTCTTCGCTGACAATTGTTAGTTTTGGAATCGTACTTTTAATGAAAAACAAGCATGGCACTAATTCGAAAAGCAATAAATTTTAGTCGATACACTTGCTGAATAATGTGGTATCATTTCAGTAGTGTCAAAGAACCGGTGGTAATTAACTGCCGGTTTTACTATTTTACTTATCTTAATGTTTCGTGATTTTTAAGAGCCACTTCTAGAGCCATTAGCGATTCGCTTTTGGTTTTTTATATCAAGTGGAGGAAATGATATGAAAAAGATTATGAGTATTTTTATGGCTATTGTCGTATCTTTATCGGTTGTCTTTAGCAATACCGGGATTGTCCATGCCGAAGATTCCCAAAAGAATTTGATTTATATTGGCGCTGATATTACGAAAAGATGTGCGAAAAATCAGAGTGTAGCGACCGATGAAACAGTTAATCCGGTTTTCCGCGGTTATCGTGCTTACACTAACGATGAATTTCTTTATGCTTGTCGTTATCAGGCTTTCGATGCTGAAGGAAAAGTAATTCCTAATTCAGACATTAAGATAACCGGGTTAGATGTCGTCAATCAGGATATTGAAAAAAAGTATAGCTTGTTTAATGACACCGGGATTGACTCTCATGAGTATACGGTCACGATGACAACGCCAGATGGCAGAGTTAAATCGATTAAAGTAACTTTAAAACGGGGCGGCGAGTATGCCCAAGCCGAAGTCGGAATTCTTGCCCTAAAAGCAACCGATGTGGTTTACTATGTCGAAAACGGTCCCTTGACTTGGGATCAGTTACGCAGTTCGGCAATGGCGAATATTTATGGTTATTACACCAATATTCCAACTAACACTTATTTCCAAAAGAATCCGCCGGTCACCAAAGCCGTTCAGTATTATTTGGATGCTTTGAATGATGCGATTAATGCAAAGACCTTAGGGACCTATCAACAATATGCTTTGTGGGACTGGGATGCTAACAATTTATTTGTCACCGTTCAGCCTTTTACGGTAACCCTAAAGAGTCTTGAGCAGAAAACCCCGATCGATTTATTGGTTGATGACGGGACTGGCACTAACTATATTAACGGTCCGCGTAATGCCGCAGTCGGTGATACGGTTAAATATTCGGCCTCGATCGACCTAAGCAGTATCGCTGAGATCGCCACAAGTTTCGGTGATTCGATGGGCTTTATCAGCGGTTCGTTTGATATTACCTTAAAAACAGATTCAGGAATCGAACCGGAAGCCAGTTTTGGTACCAGCTCCGATATTAACGATTATTTCGCCGGTGGTGGGGTTAAAATGTTTGAATTGGTTAATGCCCCTACCTACGATGCTAACAACCATCTCATTACTTTCAAGGTCAAAGTAAAAGACGAATACGCAACGACGGGAATTAAAGGAAATGAATGTGCCGCCATTCTTAACGAAGGAATTAGCGGTAATACCAGTTATACGGCAAAAACGACTGATGGTCTAAAGGCCAAGGGATATTCCCGTGCAATAGGTGCGCTTGAAGGCACTTTGAACTTCCATAATACGGATAACTCCAAGAACTTCACCTTTACCTTAAAGGGAGTCCAAGCTGATCCGGATAATTTAGCCGATCCAACCTTGGCAACCTTGGGAAGTGATCCGGCGGAAACAGTTTCCGCGACGATTGTTTATCAGAACCCGGTTCCCAATACAGCCAACACCCAAAATCCTTGGTTATATCTGGGAATCATCGTGGTCTTTATGAGTATTTCAATTATTCTGAATCATAAGCTGAGTAAAAATTAGTTTTATTACCTCACTTAAAGATGAATATCTATATTAAGCTAATCACTTCTAAAGCCAGCTAACTACTGGCTTTTATTGTTTGTGGTACCTTACCTTAGCATAGTTATTCTCGAATCAGAAGAAATTTGAATACTTCGTAAGAATAGAAAGTATTCAGGGTGATAAAAAATCAGTAATATGCAACGTCAAAAGATAAGCGATTGAAAAGTGTGAAATGCTGAAGTGAAAAGTTAAATTCCACTTCAAAAAGTGTGAAATAATTAGTATTTATTGACTTTATGAGCTTAGAATCTTACAATAATAGAGCTGTGAAATCACAGCTTTTGACGGCGGGAGGGAATTGCAATTGCCCGTTAACCGCTAAGTCAAATTACCATAAGGAGGCAAAATGGCTAAGAAGATTGCTAAAGTCTGCAAGCTCCAGTTCATGGGCGGCCAGGCTAAACCGGGTCCGGCACTAGCAAGTGCGGGAATCAACATGCCCCAATTCTGTTCAGCATTTAACGATGCGACCAAAGACAGAAAAGGCGATTTGGTACCGGTAAAGATTACAGCATATGAAGACAAGTCCTTCGACTATGTCTTAAAGACGACTCCGGCTGCAGTTAAATTAAAACAGGCAGCAGGGATCGAAAAGGCAGCAGCTAATTCCAAAACAACTAAGGCTGGTTCCATTACCAAGGAACAGTTAAAGGAGATTGCGGAATACAAGATGCCGGATTTGAATGCGAATGATGTGGAAGCGGCAATGAAGATTGTTGCTGGAACGGCCCGTAACATGGGCATCGAGATCAAGTAAAATGGCAAAACACGGAAAAAAATATTTAGATGCTGCTAAATTAATTGATGGCAACAAACAGTATACTCCCGAAGAAGCGATTGCTTTAATCAAAAAGGGAAACTATGTTAAGTTCGATTCTTCCATCGAAGCATCCTTCTCGTTGAATGTTGATCCCCGACATGCGGAACAACAGATCAGAGGAGCGATGGTATTGCCTAACGGAACTGGTAAAACCCGTAAGGTCTTAGTTATCACCCAAGGTGCTAAAGAAGAAGAGGCTAAAGCAGCTGGCGCTGATTTCGTTGGTGGTAAGGATATGTTAGATCAGATTAAAAAAGGCTGGTTGGAATTCGATATTATCGTAGCGACCCCGGATATGATGGGCGAGCTTGGTAAATTAGGTAAAGTATTAGGCCCTAAGGGACTGATGCCGAATCCTAAGACCGGAACGGTAACGATGGATTTAACTAAGGCGATCGGCGAAATCAAGAAAGGTAAAGTTGAATACCGAGTTGATAAGGAAGGAAACTTAGCCTGCATGATTGGCAAGATGTCCTTCACCGATAAAGCTTTAGCGGAAAACTACAAAGCTTTATATGATCAGTTACAGAAGTCTAAGCCTTCTACCGTCAAAGGAAACTTCATGAAGAATGCGGTTCTCTGCAGTACGATGGGACCTGGCGTTAAAGTTAATCACGACTAGCATACTAAATTAGGATGATCAATATACCGTAGACAGTAACGGCAAATTTGCTTAATAAGGTTACCGAGGTTAAATGATTCGATAGAAACATTTAAGCCCGGGTAATACCGGGCTTTCATTGGTATATTGTCAGATAGCACATAAGGAGGTGCAGTAATGAATCAAGCGGTACTTGAAGAGAAGAAAAAAGCCGTCGAGAATATTCAGGAAAAACTGAAAGCGGCTAAGAGCACCGTCGTGGTAGAATACCGAGGAATGACGGTATCCGAAACTACTGAATTACGTCGTAATTTACGGGCGGAAAAAGTAGAGATGGGTATCTATAAGAACTCTTTGGTTGACCGGGCAGCGATAAACTTAGGCTTAAATGATCTAAGCAAGAGCATGACCGGACCAAACGCCTTAGTATTCGGCGATGATGAAGTCGCTCCAGCCAGGATCCTAGCTAAATTCGCCAAGAAGCATAAGAACTTAATCTTAAAAGCGGGCGTTGTTAACGGCGAGATCCTTAATCAGGATGCGATCAAAGAATTGAGTAACTTACCGAACAAGGAAGGTATGATTTCCATGTTCATGGGTTGCTTACAGTCACCGATTCGCTCTTTCGCAAGAGCTTTATCGGCAGTCAGTGAATCAAAAGAAAAGAATGCACCTGCTCCGGCAGCACCAGTTGCCCAAGCAGCAGCCAATTAACGGAGGTAAATCACAATGGCAAAAATTACTAAAGACGATATTCTGGAATTTATCGAAGGAGCAACAATCCTTGAATTGAATGATGTAGTTAAAGCAATCGAAGAGAAGTTTGGCGTATCTGCGGCAGCCCCAGTTGCTGGTCCGGCAGTTGCGGCTGAAGCTAGTGATGAAGGTCCGGCGGAAGTTTCCGTTATCCTGAAGGAAGTTGGTCAGGCTAAGATCGCAGTCATCAAGGCAGTCAGAGAAGTTACCGGTTTAGGTTTAGTTGAAGCTAAGGGCATCGTTGATAAAGCACCGGCTCCAGTTAAAGAGAAGATCAAACCGGAAGAAGCTGAAGAAATCAAGAAAAAACTCACCGAAGCTGGCGCAGTTGTGGAGATCAAGTAGTAGGTCTATTAGCGAGTGTTTCTGAAATACATCCCGACTTTGGGACAAGACCAGAAAAGGATGAGGTGAATGAGTCATTACTTCATTACTGATGAATCACTGCCTGAAAACCGAAAGGAAATATCTTTTCGGTTTTTGGGCACTCAGTATTCATTATTAACGATGGCAGGCACCTTCAGTAAGGATGCCTTAGACTATGGCACTAGAGTCCTTTTAGAAAATACCGTGAACCTGAGTTTAAAAGGTCCGATTTTGGATCTGGGTACCGGTAACGGCGTTGTCGGAGTTGTGATTAAGCAAGCCAAGCCTGAATTGGAAGTGGTAATGAGCGATGTCAATGCACGTTGCGTTGAAGTAGCGGCAGAGAATGTCAAAAACTATCACCAAAACAGTCAGGTTATACTTTCGGATGGGTTCGAGAAGATAACCGAGAAATTCGGCACAATCTTACTCAATCCGCCGATTAGGGCTGGCAAAAAAGTTATTTATCGGTTATTTCAGGAAAGCTACCAGCATATGAAGCCCCAAGGGAGTTTATATGTGGTAATCAGAAAAGATCAGGGTGCCCAAAGTGCCCTTAAGGAGTTAAGTCAATATTTTAAAGTGTCTTTGTTAGCTAAAGACCGGGGTTACCAGGTACTTTGGGCTGTGAAGGACATTGACGGACTTCAGTAATTCTGATATCATATATAATTGCATTAAAATCGAACTTCCGAAAGGGGATAAGACTCCTTTTCTGCGTTGTTAGTCAAAGGAAGGATGGCGTACATGACCAAGAAGAACACGTATAAAGTAGTGAATTTGGGTAAGAAAGCCCAACGCCGTGACTATTCCAAGGTGAGCGGATCACTTCCGCTGCCAAATCTGGTAGAAATACAAACCGACTCTTTCAATTGGTTTAAGAAAGAAGGAGTAAAGGAAGTATTCAACGAGATTTATCCCATTGTAAACTATAGCGGCAATATCCGTTTACAGTTTGTGGATTACGAATTCGTTAAACCAAAATATAAGATCGATGAGTGTAAGACTCAGGAAGCCAGTTATTCTTCCGCCCTGAAGGCGAAGATGTTACTGGTTATCGAAGATAAAGAAACTGGCGAAGTAATGACGAAACCGGAGGAAGTATTCTTGGGAGAATTCCCGATGATGACCCCGACCGGTACTTTTATCATTAATGGAGCGGAACGAGTTATCGTTTCCCAGATCGTCAGATCGCCTGGTGCTTATTTCTCCTTAGACTCGGAAGATAAGACCGGCAAAGAAATCTTTGCGACGGAATTAATCCCGAGCAGAGGAACCTGGTTAGAATTTATGACCGATGCGAAGAAAGTCGCTTCCGGTCGGTACTTATTAGTCTCGATTGACCGTAAACGTAAGATCAATTCTTCGATCTTAATGAAAGCGATCGGTCTAGGCTTCAATTTACAGAATAACGAGGATGCTTTAAACACCTCGCATTTTGAGGTTTTCTTAAAGGCTTTAGGCTTACCGGTATATAAGGATGCCTTAGTCGATAATGAAGACCGTAATTTCCTGAATCATTATATCCTGTTATATAACGGGATCTTCGGAAATTATGAAGATCTGACCAATACCTTAGTTCAAGGCAGCAATGTTTCGACCACTGATCAGGCGATGTTAGAGATCTATGAGAACCAAAGAGCGGATGAAGTTCCGACCGTTGAAGGTTCTTACTCTTTGACCGATGCCAAGTTCTTCGATTCGAGACGTTACGATTTAACTAAAGCCGGTCGTTATCGCATCGGTAAGAAGTTAACCGCATTTGA
Organism: Bacillota bacterium; assembly: GCA_023426935.1. GTDB lineage: Bacteria > Bacillota_I > Bacilli_A > Erysipelotrichales > Erysipelotrichaceae > RUG11872. The sequence goes on from JAEZBR010000069.1 coordinate 46,463, forward strand.
AAGAGCGACCGGTCGTTATTTAGCGATGGATATCGCGGATGCCACCGGAAAAGTCATCTTCCATGAAAATGATATTTTAGATAAGCATCAGATGGAGACTTTGAAGGAAGCTTTAGGTAAAGGCACCTATATGACGGCTTTACCGTTCGTTCATCGGTTCTCCCATCCGGATCTTGCGGAAATCGATGGCAAGGATACCTACGCCTTAGTCGGAAGAATCATTGCGGAAGATTTCTCAGCCGGCGATGCGGATTATGAAGAAGGTACCGTCATTACTTTAGCGGATGCCAAGTATCTCAAAGGCAAAGTTGATAAAGTTAAAGTTTATGGCTTAATTTGTGCCCGTAAGGTCGATTTGACCAAAGAAAACATTACGGCGGTTTTACAATACGGTCCTAGATTATTCAGCGTTGGCCGTTTAACTAACGAAAAAGGCGAAGATGTCTTGAAGAAAGATAACTCGTTCGTGGTTGACCGGTATCATCCGGATATCGAAGATAATAGCGGCGTTCATACCGCAGCTCCGATTTTGACCAACACGGAAAAGTCGATGATCGAATCCTTGGTGGCCAAGGGTGAGAAACTATCCCTGTATTTAGTAGGAGCGGCCGTTCAGGAAATCTATGTCAAGAACACGCTTGACCAACAGCCGACCTTAGTTATCGGAACCGATCCTTTAACCTTGAAAAAGACGATCACGATTTCCGATATGTATGCCCAGTATTCTTATCTGTTAAACTTCTCGGAGAGTATCGGTGAAGCTGACGATATCGATATGTTAGGAAACCGGAGAATTCGCAGTGCCGGTGAATTGGTTCAGAATCAATTCCGAATTGGACTGAGTCGGATGGAAAGAGTCGTTAAGGAAAGAATGTCGATTACCGATATTTCAACCTTGACCCCGAAGACTTTGACCAACGTTCGTCCGTTAACCAGTGCGATCAAGGAATTCTTCTCGAGTTCCCAGTTATCCCAGTTCATGGATCAACAGAATCCGTTAGCGGAATTAACCAATAAGCGGAGAATCTCGGCGTTAGGCCCCGGTGGTTTAACCAGAGAAAGAGCGGGTTTCGAAGTTCGAGACGTACACGTTACCCACTACGGCAGAATCTGTCCGATTGAGACCCCTGAAGGTCCGAATATCGGCTTAATCAACTATTTAACGACTTATGCCAAGATTAATGAGTATGGTTTCATTCTGACTCCGTATCGGAAAGTCGGAAAGAACTATACGGTTACCGATGATGTCGTTTATTTATCGGCGGATGAAGAAATGAAGTATTACATCGCCCAAGCGAATGAAGCGGCGGATCGGGTACTGCATAACGAAGATGTTGTCTGCCGTTATAACGGCGAGACTTTGATGGTCAAGAGAGACTTAGTCGAATTAGTCGATGTTTCTCCCGAACAGATCGTCGGGGTCGCGGCGGCTTGTATCCCCTTCTTGGAAAACGATGATGCTTCCCGAGCTTTGATGGGTGCTAACATGCAGCGTCAGGCGGTTCCGTTATTGAATCCGCATAGTCCTTATGTCGGAACCGGAATCGAGTATCGGGTTGCCAAGGACTCCGGTGCGGCGATCGTCGCCGAAGAAGACGGTGTCGTCAGTTATGTCGACGGCCAGTTAATTACGGTTAATGACGGTCAAAGCGAGCATGAGTATCATTTAGAGAAGTTTAGAAGATCCAACGCCGGGACCTGTATCAATCAGACCCCGATCGTGAAGTTAGGCGAGAAGATCGAGAAGGGTGATATTTTAGCGGATGGTCCCAGTATGCAGGACGGCGAGTTGGCTTTAGGTCAAAACGTCACGATCGCCTTCATGACCTGGCAGGGATATAACTACGAGGATGCGATTATCATGTCCGAAAGATTAGTTCGGGATGATGTTTATACCTCGATCCATATCGAATCTTACGACGTTGAATGTCGGGAAACCAAGTTAGGCCCCGAAGAAATTACCCGGGATATTCCGAACGTGTCCGAATTAAGTACCCGAAACCTTGACTCTCGAGGAATCGTGGTCGTCGGTTCGGAAGTTAAGGAAGGCGATATCCTCGTTGGTAAAGTTACCCCTAAGGGTCAGAGTGAAATTTCTCCGGAAGAGAAACTGTTATTGGCAATCTTCGGTGAGAAATCCAGGGAAGTCAGAGATAATTCCTTAAAAGTTGAGCATGGTGCCGATGGTATCGTGCAAGCGGTTAAGATTTTTAAACGGGATCAGGATCATGATTTACCTCCAGGAGTCAATGAGGTCGTCAAAGTCTTCATCGTTCAGAAACGTAAGATTTCTGAAGGTGATAAGATGGCCGGCCGTCATGGTAATAAGGGCGTTATTTCTAAGATCCTACCGATCGAAGATATGCCGTATTTACCGGATGGTACCCCAATCGATATTATGTTGAATCCGTTCGGGGTTCCTTCCCGAATGAATATCGGACAGGTCTTGGAAATCCATTTGGGCTTGGCCGCAAAGAAGTTAGGGGTTAAGTATGCAACGCCGGTCTTCGATGGAATTAACAACGAAGAATTACAGGCAATCTTGGAAGATGCGAAGAATCCCAAGGACGGTAAAGCCGTATTATGCGATGGTCGTACCGGTGAACCCTTCGATCAAAGAATTTCTTATGGCGTAATGTATATGATTAAGTTGGCACACATGGTCGACGATAAGCTGCATGCTCGTTCTACCGGTCCCTACTCCTTAGTTACCCAACAGCCGTTAGGCGGTAAGGCTCAACGAGGCGGTCAGAGATTCGGCGAAATGGAAGTCTGGGCTTTGGAAGCCTATGGTGCCTCCCACATCTTACAGGAGATTTTAACGGTTAAGTCCGATGATATTAACGGTCGGACAAAGACTTACGATGCCATTATCAAGGGTAAACCTTTACCGAAGCCGGGAATTCCGGAATCGTTCCGCGTCTTAGTACATGAGTTACAGGCGTTGGCGATCGATATCAAGTGCCTTGACGATAACGGTAAGGAAGTCGATATTTCCCGCCATGACGAGGATGATTATAAACCTTCGCATAAGGAAGAAATCGTGGCGGATAACGAAGATCTCAACGATTTGAGCATGGATGACAGTTTACCGAAAGAAGCAGCAGTAGTCGGAACCGATGATTCCGATAACATGTAAGGAGGTAACACATGGAAAAAAATGATTTCACCTCAGTAAAGGTTGGCTTAGCTTCTCCCGCGAGGATTTTGGAATGGTCGCATGGCGAAGTAAAGAAACCCGAAACGATTAACTATCGTTCTCAGAAACCGGAACCCGACGGATTATTTTCCGAGCGGGTCTTCGGGCCTACCAAGGATTGGGAATGTTATTGCGGTAAGTATAAGAAGGTCAGATATAAGGGTGTCGTTTGTGATCGCTGCGGCGTGGAAGTAACTAAATCCTCCGTTCGTAGAGAACGGATGGGTCATATCGCTTTAGCGGCCCCGGTCGCCCATATCTGGTATCTAAGGGGAACGCCTTCCCGGATGTCTTTGTTGCTCAATGTGGCACCTAAGGCTCTGGAAGAAGTCGTTTACTTCGTCTCCTGGATCATTACCGATCCGGGCAGTGCCCAGGAATTAGCTTACAAACAGGTCATCTCGGAAAAAGAATTCCGGGATTATACCGCTAAATACGGTCCGAATTCCTTCGTTGCCGAAACCGGCGCCGGAGCAGTCAAGACTTTATTGGAACAGGTTGATCTGCAGAAGGAAAGAAATGAAGTTAAGGAAGAGTTGGAGAAAGCCACCGGCGATAAACGGAAGAAGTTAATTAAACGTTTAGAGACGATCGAAGCTTTCACGGATTCCGACAATCGTCCGGAGTGGATGATTCTGGATAATGTCCCGGTCATTCCCCCAGATTTACGACCGATGTTACAGTTAGACGGCGGCAGATTTGCGACCAGTGATCTTAACGATTTATATCGGAGAGTAATCACCCGTAATAACCGTTTGAAGAAGCTACTGGAACTAGGAACACCGACAATCATCGTTCAGAACGAGAAGCGTATGTTGCAGGAAGCCGTCGATGCTTTAATCGATAACGGCAGACGTTCTAAACCGGTTACCGGAGCAGGCGGCAGAGCTTTAAAATCGTTATCCCATAGTTTAAAGGGTAAACAAGGAAGATTCAGACAGAACTTATTAGGTAAGCGTGTCGACTTCTCCGGACGTTCCGTTATTGCGGTCGGACCGGATTTAAAGATGTATCAATGCGGTCTGCCTAGAGAGATGGCTTTACAGTTATTTAAACCGTTCGTCATCAACGAGATCGTTCACCGCGGTTTATCCAGCAATCAGAAAGCGGCCGAGAAGTTAATTGACCGTTTGGATCCCAGAATCTGGGATATTGTCGAATATGTTATCTCGGATCATCCGGTACTATTGAACCGGGCCCCGACCTTACACCGTTTAGGAATTCAGGCTTTCATGCCCAAGTTAGTTGACGGAAGAGCAATTCGTTTACATCCGTTAGTCTGCCCGGGCTTCAACGCCGACTTTGATGGTGACCAGATGGCCGTTCACGTTCCGTTAAGCGAAGAAGCTTGCGCGGAAGCGAAGATTCTGATGCTGGCTTCCAATAATATTTTGGGACCCAAGGATGGCAAACCAATCGTTACTCCTTCCCAGGATATGGTACTAGGTAACTATTACTTAACGATGGAAGAAACGGCTGAAGAATTTGACCAACAGGTTGCCCAATATAAAGCCTTAGGCGATGAGCTATCCGCAGGTATCTATGCTAAGTATGCTTTATCCGAAGGTAGAATTTATAAGGACATCAACGAAGTAAGAATGGCCTATGATACCAAGCAGACGCATTTACATTCCCGGATTGCGATTAAAGCTTCCAGTTTGGGTAAGACTTCCTTCACCAAGAAACAAGAGAATCAATATCTCTTAACGACGGTAGGCAGAGTCCTATTCAACGAGATGTTCCCGAAAGATTTCGTTTATATCAACGAAGTCGATAAACCCGGCGAGTGTTTCAAGCATACCCCGGATAAGTATTTTGTCCCGTTAGGCTCCGATATCAAAGCTGCTTTAGCAAAACTGCCGATCTCCAAAGCCGTTACGAAGAGTAATTTAGGCGATGTCATCGGTGCAGTCTTTAAGAAGTATGCCAACGATGAAGGAAATACCTACAAGATCTTCGATAATATCAAGGATAACGGGTTCAAGTATTCCACGGTTTCCGGAATGAGTATCTCTTTGGATGATATTAAAGTTTCCCCGAATAAAGCGAAGTATGTCGAACAAGGTAAAGCTCAGGCGTTAAAGATTAACGATTATTATGATCGGGGTTTATTAACGTTACAGGAGAAGGATAAGGAATTATCCGAACTCTGGGACAATATCAAGAATCACTTGGGCGATGAATTAATGGCCGCCTTACCGCGTAAGAACCCGATCTTCATGATGGCGGATTCCGGCGCCCGAGGCAACAAGTCTCACTTTACGCAGTTAGCGGGTATGCGAGGCTTAATGGGTAAACCGACCCAGTCCAAGAGTGTGAAAGAATATCAGTCCACGATTATCGAAGTTCCGATTTATTCCAACTTCCGAGAAGGACTGAACGTCTCCGAGTTCTTTATTTCCACCCACGGGGTTCGTAAAGGTTTGACCGATACCGCGTTAAAGACGGCTGAATCTGGTTATTTAACCAGACGATTAGTCGATGTTGCGCAGGATGTTGTGATTACCGAAGAAGATTGCGGAACCGATAAGGGTTATTTGGTTAAGGATATCGTCGATCGAAAAGACAACACGGTCATCGAACATTTATTCGACCGGATTGTCGGACGTTATTCCAAGCAGGATGTTGAAGATCCCAAGACCGGCGAATTGATTATCGCTTCGGATGAATATATTACCGAGCCGATTGCGACTAAGATTGTCGAAGCCGGGATTAAGGAAATGTTAATCCGGAATACCTTCGTCTGCGATTCCACCTATGGCGTATGCGCTAAGTGCTATGGCAAGATGATGGCGACCGGTAAAATGGTCGAAGTCGGGGAAGCGGTCGGAATCATGGCTGCTCAATCCATCGGCGAACCAGGCACCCAGCTTACCCTACGAAACTTCCATACCGGCGGCGTTGCCGGCAACAGTGATATCACTCAGGGTCTACCGCGAGTCGAAGAATTATTCGAAGCCAGATGTCCAAAACATCCGGCCCTATTAGCGAAGATCTCCGGTGAAGTTACGGAAGTAACTCCTTTGGAAGATAACGAAGGAGTCAGAATTGTCATCAGTAATGACAAAGAATCCATTGCCCACAAAGCTGACCCAACCCAGATTATTCGCAGTTGGATTAAACCCGGCTATGAAATTCAGGCTGGCGATAAGTTAACGGAAGGTTCGGTTAACCCCAAGGAATTATTGGAAGTAGCCGGCGTCAATGCGGTTCAGTCTTATATCTTAAAAGAAGTTATGAAAGTTTATCAATCTCAGGGTATCGCGATCTCCGATAAGCATTTGGAAGTCATGATCCGTCAGATGTTAAGAAAAGTCGTTATCTTGGAAGGAAATGACACGGGATTCTCCGCCGGAAAGGCGATATCCTTGGTCCAAATTACCGAAAAGAATAACGAAATCTTACAGAATGGCGGAAAGCCGGCCGTCTTCGGACCGACCTTACTAGGTATTTCCAAGTCTTCTGTCGAGACCGATTCCTTCTTATCCGCAGCCAGTTTCCAAGAGACAACCAAGGTCTTAACGGATGCGGCGGTTAAAGGAAAAGTCGATCACCTGATCGGCTTGAAAGAGAATGTTATCATCGGCCATCAGATTCCCGCCGGTACCGGATTCAAAGGAGACCGTCCCAGTAATTTACATATTGAGGCTGTCGCCAATGAGATGAAGCAGATCAAGCGAGAACGTTATGAAGAAGAGAATGCGGCTGCCAGAGAAGAAAAAGATTTCAAGAGTGCCGTCGCTTCCGCGTTAAGTGATCAGAAAGCTCAGCAGGATGATGAACCCGAAACGGTTGTCGAGTCCGAACCTACGGATAAAGCCGAATAGTTTCTAAGTAATCATAAACGAGTAAGGAGAAGATTCTTACTCGTTTTTTTATCCTTATCATGAATTTGCTTTCGAGGGGTTTCTTTACTACAATATAAAAAGATAAGTAAAGAAACAAGGAGGGCATATATAATGAGTGTAGTTAATGAAGCTAAGATTAAGAATCCGTTAATCGTTGCGATTAGGGAACAGTTGGAACATCGGGCACTATGGTTATATCTACTATGTGACCAAGCTAAGAAGAAAGGTTTAGATACCAAGGATTTCGCCCCGGACGCGATAACCCGCTGCGGTCTTTACCAAGGGTCATTGTTAGTTAAAAAAGGCGGAACGAAAAGTCTGAAGGGCTTAAAGAAAACCTTGTTCAGCAAGTTTGCCCAGTGGGTATTCGAGATTAAAATTAAACGCTGTGACGATGATCATCTGGACATCGATTTTGGTTACTGCCCCCTAGTAAAAGCCTGGCAGAAACAAGGCTGCAGCGATGAAGAAATCGCTTTACTCTGCGATTGTGCGATGTGTGGCGATCGGGGAATCGGGAAGAGTTATGGTGTCGATCTGGAATTACCGGCAACGATTGCCCATGGCGATGGGATGTGTAAGATTCGCTATATTCGCCGAAAATAATAACGAAATAAATAAATATCCACCAGCTTAGCTGGTGGTTTTTCATATGCGCCTATAAGGCTCTAATACTGGCCGCGCCCTAACAGGCGCTTTTATACGGCTCGTCACTTGCATTTCTATCGTCTACTGCCCGTAAA
>JAEZBR010000077.1 GCA_023426935.1 Bacillota bacterium
AGCTGCCATCCGACAGGGAATGTCGCCAAACATAGAGCCGAATGACAGCTCAAGTGTTTCTATATTTGGCAACACTAATTGTATCATCCTTCTATTTGTCAACACCACGATTGTTTACTGATAGAAATATTTTAATTGCCCAATTTATTCAACTAGCGGAAATCATGAAAATAAAATGAATTATCTTAAAGGATTTTTAGATAAGAATTCAGATCAAACCATATTTGAGGACTATCTTTCTAAAAACTATCGGGTGATTTGTTTAGATAGCAGTAACGAAAAATATCAGAATGGATATATTAGCGAAGAAAGTTGTGAATTATTAAGGCAGGCATTAAGAAGGAAAACAGGATTGCCGACTTTTTTGATAACCCACCATCATTTATTGGATAAACAATTTAAGATGCCTAAAGCAATCTATCCGGAAAAATTTGAAGACATAATCAGAAACAGCGAAATTTCTGGTATCTTCAATGGACACACTCATCATCTGTATCAAGGAGAGTTTGCAGGAATTCCATACTATACCTGCGGTTCGCTTTCATTCGTGGCTGAATTGAATAATGAGATACTAGATTTTTACCAGCATCCCTCAGCCTATATCTTCAACTATGATAACAAAGATTTAAAATTTCGAATTGTTGAGAATGATAGTAAAAGGTACTTAGGTTCGATTGCGAATAGCGATCTTTACAAATAAAAAAGCTACCGGAACACTCTGTCCGGTAACTTTTCTTATCCTTTAACTAGCTTTAGTCGTTGCGCCTGATTGGGTATCAGAACCGCTGTTGGGAGCAGTATTACTGTTGGCGTTGGGGGCACTTTGCCCGGAATCCGTACTTGGAGCAGTAGACTGCGTTGAATCATCAGTATCATCATCATCAGTGGTATCTTGGGAGAAGTTTCCTTGCGGACCTCCCTGCATGCCACCACCTTGGAAGGAATTCTGATTCTGACTGATACTATTCTCTAAGCCTTTACGATAACCGTAGTTATAACCGCCAAAACCAACGGCGAAGAGCAAGCAGACCATTAAGGCAGCTAATGAGATCGCAATGATCTTCTTATGCTTCGTATGTTCCCTGCATTTAACTGGTTGAGGCTTCGGTTCTGAATTTGGTTCAGTGGGTTTTAATTCTTCTGACATAATATGTAGCTCCTTTGACTACAACCATAATTTACAAGATGGAGAATAAAAAATAAAGAGCTAAATCTTTAGGTTCAAACACTAATCAGCTTTTGTTCACTTTGCGTTCAAATAAAGAAATTGTTGCCAATAACCAGAATTAATATGCTAATATTTAATTAGATTAAAACTGCTTAACTAAACTATAAGGTAAGTGAAGGTGAACAATTATGAGTAATAAAGTAATGAAGACTCTTGTCATCGTATTCTTCGTCATAATTTTTATTGTTGGTGGCGTATTACTTTATAAACATTTCGTAACTGAGCGGGTAAGTGATAAAGGAGGAATGGAAAATCCCGATTATCAGGAAACTACGGATGTGAATAAAGATGATAGCAAATAAAAAGGAGAAAAAAACATGGGCTTGTTTGATAAGAAGTTCTGCAGTGTCTGCGGTGAGAAGATTGGTTTTTTAGGTAATCGGAAACTTGAAGATGGAAACCTTTGCAAGAATTGTGCTAGTAAACTATCTCCGATGTTCGATGATCGAAGACACTCAACGGTCGAGGATATTAAAAAACAATTAGCTTACCGGGAAGAGAATGAGAAACAATTAGAGAGTTTTGAAGTAACCAGAACTTTTGGCGAAGAGACTTTAATCTGTTTAGATGAGAAGCAACATAAATTTGTCATTGCCCATACTAACGATATTCATTCGGAAAATCCGGATATTATTGACTATAATCAAGTTACCAGTTGTGAATTAGACATTTACAAGAATCGGGTGGAGGAAAAGAAAGCCGATAAAGAAGGTAAGATGGTCAGTTACAATCCGCCAAGATTCCGTAATGATTATGAGTTTAATCAGAAATTCAGAGTCAACAGTCCTTGGTTCGACGAGTTTGAAGTAAGATTAAACAAGAATACCGTTAGAGTTTATGAGACGGTATCTTCCGGTCTCTTCTTCGACCAGGCCAATAGTGTTTACAATAACGAAGACAAAGGTGTGGAATGCCGGAAGTATGAAACGATGGGCAAAGATATCAAAGAAGCGATTATGAATAATCGTTATGAATAATCGTTAACTAAATTTTGTTTCAAATAAAAAGATATATGTTAAAATATGGACATACACAGGAGGATTCAACAATATGGGTCTAATTAAAGCTGCCTTAGGTGCCGCCAATGGTACTTTAGGTGATCAGTGGAAGGAGTATTTTTATTGTGATTCATTGAATGATGACACTTTAGTTGCGAAGGGACAGAAGAAGACGAGCAGTCATTTCGGTCGTTCTTCCAATTCTCGTGGTGAAGATGATGTAATATCCAACGGTTCTTTGATTGCGGTCAATGAAGGACAGGCGATGATGATCGTTGAACAAGGCGCGATCGTTGAATTTTCGGCAGAACCTGGTGAATTTACTTATGATTCATCCAGTGAACCTTCAATTTTCACCGGTGATTTAAAAGAAGGCGTTAAAGCGGCGTTTGAAACCTTCAAGAAACGCTTTACCTTCGGTGGTGATGCCGCTAAAGATCAGAGAGTTTATTACTTCAATACCAAAGAGATCGTCGGCAATAAATACGGAACCGCTAATCCGGTACCGTTCAGAGTTGTCGATAAGAATGTCGGCTTAGATGTCGATATTTCTATCAGATGTAACGGAGAGTATTCTTACAAACTGACTAATCCGGTCTTATTCTACAAAAACGTTTGCGGTAACGTTGCGGACGTTTATGATCGCAGTCAGATTGATTCGCAGTTAAAGAGTGAATTATTAACTTCTTTACAACCGGCTTTCGCAAAGTTATCCGAACTGGGAATTCGTTACAGTGCTTTACCGGGACATGCCCAAGAATTGGCGGATGCGCTTAACTCGATCCTTTCCACCAAATGGAAAGAGACCAGAGGAATCGAAATTGCCAGCTTCGGCGTTAACAGTGTAACGGCTAGTGATGAAGATGCCGCGATGATTAAGGAAATGCAGAAGAGTGGAGCTTTACGTGATCCTTCCATGGCCGCGGCTACTTTAGCCAGTGCCCAGGGTGAAGCGATGAAAGCGGCTGCCAATAATGCGAATGGTGCGGCGATGGGCTTCATGGGAATGAATATGGCTCAGAATACCGGTGGCGTGAATGCGAATAACTTATACGCTATGGGTGGTCAGAATAATACGCAGAATGGTTGGAAGTGCGAATGCGGGACAATGAATACCGGCAAGTTCTGCACGAACTGCGGTAAACCGCAACCGGGAAATTGGAAATGCGAATGCGGTACGGAAAATACTGGTAAGTTCTGTACAAACTGCGGTAAACCAAAACCAGAAAGTAAATAATTAAAATAACCCGGCTAACCACCGGGTTTTGAAAAGGAGATGCGATGAGTCAAGACAAAGTAAAAGAGTATAAATGTCCTAACTGCGGCGGTGCCTTAACTTTCGATGCAGCAGAACAGAAGATGGTCTGTGCGCATTGTGATGGCAAGTTCAGTATGGATGAATTAAACCTAGTCGCCAAGACCGAAGGTAAAGATACCAGCGAAGAGAATAACTGGAGTGATTATCATACCGGTAAAGAAGTTGAAGGAATGAAAATGTATGTTTGTCCCAGCTGCGGCGGCGAGATTGTTGGCGATGAGACGGTTGCGGCAACCCAATGTCCATATTGCGGTAATCCGACAATCGTCAGTAAGCAGCTTAGTGGAATGTATGCTCCGGATGGGATTATTCCTTTCACCAAGAAAAAAGAAGATGCGATTGCGGCTCTAAAGGAATTCTATCGCGGAAAGTTTTTATTACCGAAGATCTTTAAATCCGCTAACAAGATTGAAAAGATTCAGGGAGTTTATGTCCCGTTTTGGTTATTCGATTGCCAAGCGGATGGCAGCATTCGTTACGATGCGACTAGAACGCATTCCTGGAGTAGCGGCGATACTGATTATGTGCGAACTGATCACTATCTAATTATCCGGGAAGGTAAAGTCGATTTCTCGAAGATCCCGGTCGATGGTTCCAAGAAGATGGACGATGAATTTATGGATTCGATCGAACCATTTGACTATAACAAGTTAAGTGAGTTCAAGGATGCTTATCTTTCGGGTTATTTAGCGAATAAGTACGATGTGAATGCGGAAGATTGTTTGCCAAGGGTAAACGAGAGAGTCAGAACCAGTTTAAGTGAAGCTTTCGCGAGCACGGTCATTGGTTATGTCAGCCTAGTTCCCCGCAGCAGCAATATCAATATCGAAAAAGGTCAGATTCGTTATGTCTTAATGCCGGTATGGATTTTGAATACGAAGATGGGTGATAAGACTTATACCTTTATGATGAACGGGCAAACTGGTGAGATGGTCGGCAGCTTACCGATGGCTAAAGGAAAAGCTATCGGTTTATGGTTGGGTATCTTTGCGGTTATTATGATCATAACGATCTTAATCGTCTATGCGATGATGGGGAGACTGCTATGAAAAAACTGACTTATTTATTTTTGACGGTCTTGTTGTTAGTTGGCATTAACTTCCAACCAATCAAAGCGCAAGGCGTTTATGTCAAGGATGAGATCGGCGATCTAACTAGTGAACAAGTTACAGAATTGAATCAAATCGCCAATGATTTCTCAAGTGCGAACAATGTAGCCTTAATGGCAGTCATCACTAACGATGTCGGTAACAGTATCGATGATTATGCGACAAATTACTTCAATGAGAATAAGCCTAGCGATGACGGAGCAATCTTAGTAGTCGATTTAGGCAATATGGAATATGTCACTTTAACTTTCGGAACGACTGCGGATAAGATCACGCAAGAAAGAATGTATACCTTAAATGATTCCTTTACCGGTTACTTAAATGAGAATGACTGGTATTCCGGAATCAAGGCTTTCCTTAACACATATTCTAGCGAGATTTTAGGAACCAATACGACCGAAACGGTGGATATTCCTTCTTCCGATGGTAAGTATGTCGATGACCAAGCAGAGCTATTAAGCGATGAAGAAGAAAGTTCATTGCAAGCGAAGATTCAGGCAATCCGGGATAAGTATCAGTACGATGTCGTAATCGTTACTAATCAAAGTACCGGTACCCGCAGTGCGATGCAGTATGCGGACGATTACTTTGACTATAACAATTACGGTTATGGCACCAATCGGGATGGAATGTTATTCTTAGTAACTTTCAATGATAACCAAGGTGAACGTACTTATTGGACCAGCACCCATGGCTATGGTTTAACCGCGTTTACCGATTACGGAATCGAAAAGATAGGCGAAGATATTCAGGGTTACTTAAGTGACGGTGATTACTATGGTGCTTTCAACAAGTATTTGGAATTTGTTCCGCAGTATCTAGACGCTGCGAAAGCCGGTACCCCCTACGATGTCGATAATCAACTATATACTAGAAGCGATGTCTTAATTGGGTTAGGAATCGGCGGGGTAGTCGGAATTCTTGTTGCTAGCTTAGTGGTCTTTATCTTAGCTAGTCAGCTTAAGAATAAAGCGAAAGCGTATGAAGCGAACGATTATCAGATTCCTGGTAGCTTTGAGTTAAGCGGTCAGGCGGATATCTTCTTATACAGTCATACT
>JAEZBR010000078.1 GCA_023426935.1 Bacillota bacterium
CATAACAAAGTTACTCCTTTCTGATCAAGCCCAAAGCCAACCAGCAAGATAACTATATCCTATAAGTGTAAGACTAAGTTCAAGTAGAAGTTCCTATAAGACTAAATTCAACTTCGCGGGTCTTGAATTGGAATTTAACTTTTCACTTCAGATATGTACAAGATTATATTAGTTTTAATTGACACTTTGATTTAAATTTATTATTATAAAGTTAACAAGCATTAGTTAGCAACGGAGGGCGTTACAGTTGGATAAGAAGCAACAAATTATACAGGCTGCATATGAGCTTTTCTGTTTGAAGGGCTATCACCTTTCAATGGCGGAATTGGCAAATATGGTGGGAATTAAAACGCCATCACTCTACAGCCATTTTTCTGGAAAAGATCAAATACTTGAGTTAATGATTAATGAAGAGATAAATAGGTATTTTGATTGCCTTAACTCCAAGCTGATTAGCGCAGAAAGTATGAGCTGTAAGCAAGCCATGAAAAGCCTCTTCTTGTTTGTTATGGAGTATTTCGGCGATTTCAGCCGGCTCCGTTTTTGGAGGACAATTCCACTCATTTCTAACGAACAGCTTAGAGAAAAATGTGGGCAATTAATCGCAGAAAAAGACCAGATCTATCACAAACGTATGCGCCAGTGTTTCATGAACGGGGTCAATAACGGGGAACTGAGACCTGGTATTTCAGAAAGCGCGTTAACCTTGTATCTGGTCATGACGCAAGGCATTCTGGACGGAATGCTTTTATACCCCAAGGAAAACGGAAGAAACACATTGGCAACGCAGGTATTTGACGCATATTGGGAAAGTGTCCGAGCAATACAAGAAAGGTAAACAAGCTTATGAGAATAGGTTATGCATGTCTGGCAATTGCCGTGCCAGGCAGCGAAATGAAAAGCTGCACTCTGAAAAATGCCAGTCCGGAACGGCTGCTGTTATTGATAGAACACAATCTCAATTCTCTACAAACCCTGATTGACTACAACATATGCAACAATGTTCGTCTTTTCCGCATCTCGTCTGACTTGATTCCATTCGGTTCGAGTTTATCAGCAGAATTACCTTGGCGGGAGATATTTTCGGAGAAGCTTTTAGCCATCGGTCAGAAAATTCTTCGTTCAGAGATGCGGGTTTCCATGCACCCAGGTCAGTACACTGTTTTGAATTCGCCTGACACGTTAGTTGCAGAGCGGGGAATTGAAGATCTACATTATCATGCATCGGTGCTGGAAAGCATGGGGCTTGGAAATGAGCACAAAATTATACTCCATCTGGGCGGCGTTTATGGAGATAAGCCTCAGGCAATCAGCCGCTTTATATCCCGCTATAAAGATCTTGATCCATCCATAAAAAAGCGCCTGGTTCTTGAAAACGATGACAGGATGTACAACATAGAGGATGTTTTAGGTGTATCATCAGCCGTTGGTATACCAGTTGTTTACGACACTCTGCACAACTCCGTTAATCCATTCGACAAAGCTGTTGATAATGTAGCTTGGATAAAAGCATGTTCTGACAGCTGGAAAAAAGATGATGGCCCGCAAAAGATCCACTACTCTCAGCAGCATCAGGGTAAGAACCCAGGTGCGCATTCTGGATCAATACAGATAGCACCCTTTCTGGAATTCTGGCAACAGTTATCCGGGATGAATATCGATATTATGCTGGAGGTGAAAGATAAAAATTTATCCGCCTTAAAATGCATCAATTGTACGAACGAAATGAGTATAGCGGTGTTGGAAACAGAGTGGGCGCGCTATAAATACTGCATACTTGAGCGATCTCCCCAGCATTATCAAAAAATTCGCCAACTCCTGCGAGAAAAAGGATCTTACCCGGCTCTGAAAATGTATCGCAGCATTGAAGACTCGTTTGATTTGCAGTTTGTCCCTGGGAACAGGGTAAACGCTGCCCAGCATGTCTGGGGGTATTTCAAGGACAAAGCATCCGAAGCCGAAAGGAGACGTTTCCAGACGCTCCTCCAAAAATTTTCATCCGGTGAAGCAGGGATTCAGCTGGTGAAAAACCATTTGCTGCGGCTTGCGGAAAAATATCAGGAGGACTACCTGTTAAGCGGGTATTATTTCTATATTTAAAGGGAGTGTATTAAATGAAAAAGAAGAATACGCGTCTTTCGCTCATGCTGTTTGTTGTTATCACATTCGTCATCATGGTTACAGTCAACGCACTCTCGGCACTGCTTCCGCTGAATGGAATCACGCCCGGAGAGGTTTCTGATTCCTACCCCAATTTGTTTGCACCTGCAGGTATCACGTTTTCCATCTGGAGTCTTATCTACCTGCTTCTTGCCGCACATACGCTTTATCAGATCGGTTTGTTCCGCGGGAACGAGAAAGTCAATTATGAGCTTCTTCGCAAAACGGGTATTGTTTTTTCGGTCTCCTCGTTAATTAATGCGGCATGGATCTTTTCATGGCATTACAGAATCATCCCCTTATCAATGGTTCTGATGGTATTCCTGCTGATTTGCCTGATCGATATCGCTGTGATTGTAAATGCACAGAGTTTGTCGCCAAGAGAGAAATTATTCATCCGCCTGCCTTTCAGTGTTTATTTTGGTTGGATCACAGTGGCGACAATTGCAAACGCTGCCGCGCTGCTGGTAAGTTTAGGCTGGAATGGCTTCGGAATTCCCGAATCAATCTGGACAATTATTATCCTGGCGACTGGCACTCTGATCGGCACGGCAACATTGTTGCGGTTTAAAAGTATTGCATATGGACTTGTGCTTGTTTGGGCTTATGCCGGAATACTGATCAAGCACACTTCTGCATCAGGCTTTTTCGGCGAATACCCCGGCATTGTTGTTGCGGTTGTTATTTGCCTGGTGCTTTTTGCGGTCGTTATCGTTTATACATTATTAAAAAAGCCACAAGTAAAATAAACAGCTTGCGAAAGGAGCTTCCTTAATGATATCAAATCAATGGTATGCAATTCTGCCTTCAAAGGCTGTTAAAAAGAATCAGATTGTCGGCGTGAAAAGACTGAATCTGGAGCTTGCGCTGTTCCGGACCGATAAAGGTGAACTTGGCTGCGTTGTTGACCAGTGTACGCACCGGGGTGCGGCGCTTAGCCGTGGTAAGGTCAAGGGCGATTGTATTCAATGCCCATTCCACGGGTTGCAGTTTGACCAGACCGGCCGCTGCACCTTCATCCCAGCAAATGGAAAAGCCTCCGTCCAAGATATCAGCCTCTATAATGTCAAGCATTATCCTGTTCGAGAAAGCAATGACATTATTTACTTCTGGTACGGTGATCCGGAAAAAATTACGGACGGGCTGTCGTTTTTCAATGAGGATATAAATGCTTCCTACGTTTACAGTGAGATCGAAGATCATTGGAATTCACATTATTCCCGCTGTATAGAAAATCAGCTGGACGTTGTTCACCTGCCATTTGTGCACTATAACACCATCGGACGGGGCAATAAAACCCTTGTCAACGGCCCGAAAATTGAGTTCGTACCCGGTGGTCTTGTCACAAGCGCCAACAACGAAGCGGATGTGGGACAAAGCCCAAAAGCGGCCACCGAATGCGTCATAAAGCCTACATATTTGAAATTTCTCTTCCCAAATATCTGGATGAATCACATCAGCGATAAAATTAAAGTCATTATTTATTTTGCGCCTGTGGACGATGAGAACACGATCCTGTATATCCGATTCTATAGTAAAGCTACAGGGCTCAAACCGCTGGACGGACTTATCGCTTTCTTCGGGAAATTTGGCAACAGAATCATTGAGCGCCAGGATAAACGCGTTGTCATCACGCAGAAACCGAAAGCATCTGCATACAAATCGCATGAAAAGCTTCTTTCCGGAGACGGACCCATTATCCAGTACCGCAGAATTCGAGAAGAATTGAAAAACCAATAAATGTCCAAAACTGTCAAAGAAGATACTCTGGCAGTTCTCAGTTGGTTGGAGGTCGAATATGGAATACGATGCAATTATCATTGGCGGTGGCCTGTCTGGACTGACGGCGGGCAGCCTGCTGGCTAAGCGTGGGCTTAAGGTCACCGTCATTGACAAAAGCTACAATCCCGGTGGATCCTGCGGCATATTCAAACGCGGCAGCACAACGTTTGACCAGGGCGCGGCGATGCTTTACGGCTTCGGCGAGAACGGGTTTAACGCCCATCGGTTCATTTTTAACTGCCTTGAGGAGCCTATAGACATCATTCGCCATGATCTATACAGAGCTTAAGAATCTCATGCGCAAATATCACGGAATCAGCACACGTCATCTTCAGGGATATTTAGATTGGATCACAATATGCAAGGATCTGAAGTATACGACAGAAGCAAAGAGAAGATCCTACGTTGTATATATGAACACAGCATTTCTAAAACAAATGTTAACTACATTGAATATCTGTATGCAGCCTCAGCCAATATCTTTATATGATGCATATTCTGAATATCACTATGGCATTTTCGAAAATTCAGACAAAAATCAGCACTTATCTTGAAAAGAGCGTTTTTAATTTGTACTTATCTTTATTAGCTTCTGAAATTCTTAATCCATATTGAGAAAAAATAAATCTAAGTACTTTTTCATAAGATGAATATGAAAAGCCCAAGACATCCTTCATAGAATCGTCAAGTGGAGCATATAGAAGTCTGGCAGCCCCCAGTAATTGATGAATATAGCCATCATCTCTATAAAAATTTCCTTTCATTTGCATCATTTTCGATTGAAGGAATTTTTGCTTTTCATCATCACTGGCATTTACCATGCTCAACGTTTCCGAAAAAAGTTGTTCTACATTAGGAGCAAAAGAGCTTTTCGAATATTGTTCTAAAACTTCATAGTCATGCCACATAAAATCCTTATTACCTTTTTCTTTGCATGCATATAATACATTCGCAGCCAAATATTCAGACGCTGGAATAAACGTATCATCGTGCCCATAAAGAAGCATTTGCATTTCAATTATCCCAGACAGCACACTTTCCAGTGAATACTGTGACATAAATTGAATCAAATCATCTGTTGATGACTTGGTCATTATTTATCAACACCTTTCCGCAACATCTAATCCGCTCACTCAGCGGCAAAAAACATCTAATCCACTAACTCAAAACCTGACATCTAATCCATAGCCTAAACTATGTGAAAATCATAAAAATCGACTCTAAACCATTGCGGTCGATAAGTTCCCGTGGAGTGATAAGTTTCAGTTATCAATCTGGATGTCAAATTCCAAGAATGGCTTGAAATCAGGGATTTTCAGGGCTATTTGCCCTCGACCCTTGACATCAATACTACCGTCTCGACGTGTGGGGTTCTGGGGAACATATCGACCGGTGTTGCTTTAACTAAACCGAAGCCTTTATCCGTTAAGATCTTGATATCGCGAACTAAGGTAGCCGGATTACAGGAGACATAGACTAATCTTTTGGGATTTAGAGTTGCGATCGCTTCAATCGTGGGTTCATCCAAACCTTTTCTTGGGGGATCGACGACGATAACGGAAGGTTTTACCTTTTCGTCAAGAAGTTTAATGGCTCCTTTAGACGCATCGGAAACGATAAACCTAGCGTTAGAAATACTATTCAATTCCGCATTCTCCTGTGCATTCTCAATAGCTTGCGGTACGATCTCAATTCCGATAACTTCTTGAGCTTGATCCGCTAACCATAAAGTAATCGTACCGATACCGCAATATAAATCGACTAAAATATCTTCTTTGGTTAATTGAGCGTAGTCTTTAACGATATTATAAAGCTTAACCGCTTGAGTTGGATTTACCTGATAGAAAGAGAAAGCTGAGATCTTAAATCGCAGATTTCCTAAAGTATCTTCGATCGTTTCTTGACCAACCAGTAAAACTAATTCTCTTCCTAGGATTACATTGGTTTCTTTCGGATTAATATTCTGCATGAAAGACTTAACTTCCGGATGATCGAGAATAAACTGTTGGGCGACTTCTTTTAAACCTAGTACTTCTTTATCCCTAGTAATCACGACGATCATTACTTCTTTAGATGTCTTCCCGGTCTTAACTAAAACATGCCTAAAAGTTTCTTTCTTGAGTTTGCTTAATAAAGGTAATAATTCATTCATCAATTCGTTCGCTTTTTCGTCCTCGATCTGACAAGTGGAAACCGGAATCAGATCATGTGAATTAGTCCGATAAAAACCCCAGGTAAGTTTATTATTACTAATTGAGATCGGAGCCTGTAACTTATTACGATAATGATTCGGATTATCCATTTTAATTAACGATTCGACTTTGAAATCCGGAGAGATTTGTCTTTGGAATAATTCTTGGACCATTGAATACTTAAAATTACCTTCTTCTTGATAAGAAACATGCCTTAAGGAACATCCCCCGCATTGCGGATAATACTTACAATCCGGAACAATTCGTTCCTTAGATGGTTCGATTATTTCTAAGACTTTGCCATAACCATAATGTTTCAGCAGTTTTGTGATAACGATCTTCGCCTTTTCACCTTTGAGTAAATTACGAACGAAGATAACAAAACCATCCGGCTTTGTGATTGCACTGCCATCAGAGGCATAAGCAATTGCTTCCGTGATTAAGATATCGTTCTTTTTCAAATTTGAAAAAGAGTCCGTTAAGGGCTCTTTATTCTTGAACGGTTGCGGCATTGTCATCCGTGGCTTCCGGGGTCTCCGTTGTTTCGGTCGTTCCTTCGGCTTCTTCTTTATCCCGGTCAATAACATTCTGTAATAACTGAGCAGCTAAAGTAGGATTCATCGCCGTTGAGACATCCTTGGTAATATAGTTTTCCATCTTACCGTTCTTCACGATGGTATACATGATAAACTTCGGTGAAGAATCGACTTTCGTTTCATAAGTAAGATTGTTATAAATATTAATTTCTAAATCATACATTGTCTTATCATCGGTATTGGTATAGTAAGTCGCAATCGGTAATTTCGCATCAACAGCCTTGTAGACTAAATCGGTTAAGGCTTTAATCTGCTCGTTAGTCAATTCATCCTTGACATCGACCGCTACTCTGGTCGTTGCGACCACGGTATTGATCGTGCAATTTTCGACTCCTTCGATCGCTTTAATATCGTTAGTAACTCCAGTCATATCTTCGGCAGTAATTGCCGGATTCAAATCACCTTCAAAACGATTTCCTAAGATCGGCGTCCCCTGAGATTGGAAAGCCTGGAATAAAATATAGGCGAAGATTCCAACCGGGATCGCAATAATCACAGCGCAGATCCAACCTACCCAGTTGACTCCGTTTTTATAAACTTTCTGCTTCTTAGCTTTAGGCATGTTCGGTTCCTTCTGTACGGCTTCTTTTAATTCCTCGGTTTTACCTACGATGATGGTCTCGTCATCGGGATTGCCTTTGATTTGGTCATCATGAACGATCGGAGTTTTGACGGTATTATGTACATCACTACCGGTCAAATCTTCCGCGACTGGTTCCTGTTCCACTTCATCCGCACTTAAAATATGGATTTTCTCAGTTTGATCGAGATATTTCTTCTTTGGGTTGGCCATCTAGTACCTCCTTGAAAAGCACTCCTATTCTAGCATATTCTATTTAACCTTGTCGATTTGGGCTAAAACTAAATCGTGGGCGATCTGAGGATTTACTTTCCCCTTGGATTGCTTCATGACCTGACCAACGATATAACCTAGGGCTCGGTCTCTGCCGGCATGGTAATCGGCCACCGACTGTTGATTCTGAGCGATGACGTCTTCGACAATCTTGGTGATCTCACTTAAATCGGTGATTTGAGAGATTCCGGATTGTTTAATTAAGACTTCGGGGTCTTTACCTTCTAATAATTGCGGTAATAGATCCTTAGCTTGTTTCGAATTAATCTTCTTTGACGCAATCAGATTGACTAATTTCTCGAAATGCTGGGGACTTAGTTGGGTTTGTTCGATGGTTAAGTTCTTTCCATTCAAAGCTCCTAGGACTTCACCCATTAAATAATTGGCGGCGATTGTTGGTTCTTGGTTATACTTCATCGCCGCATCGAAGAAGTCGGAGAGACTCTTATTCGCGACTAAGATAGAAATATTGTAAGCGGATAAGTGATACTCTTCTTCATACCGCTTAACTCTTTGATTCGGTAATTCGGGTAAGTTAGTTTTTATCTCCGCAATCCAAGAATCTTCCAACTTGATGGGGAAGATATTGGGTTCCGGGAAGAATTTGTAATCGACATTTCCTTCCTTCTTACGCATCATCACAGTCGTTTGTGTCGGTTCATCGAAACGCAAAGTTGCCTGAATGACTTTCTCACCTTTATCTAGTAATTCCGCCTGACGTTTAGATTCATAGTCGACGGCTTTTTGAATATTGGCTAAGGAATTCAGATTCTTGATCTCGGTCTTGGTACCTAAAGTGGTACTGCCGACCGGTCGGATTGAAACGTTGGTATCGCAACGTAAGGAACCTTCTTCCATCTTCCCGTCGGATACTTCTAAGTAGCAGAGAATATTTCTTACCTGCTCAACATAATCCGCCGCTTCTTTTCCCGAACGCATATCGGCTTCGGAAACAATCTCGACTAATGGAGTTCCCGCCCGATTGAAATCGAGGTAGGTGAACTCCCCTTGATGGAATTGTTTAGCGGTATCTTCTTCCATGTGGATTCGATTTAAACGAATCTTCTTAACTCCTTGTTCCGTTTGAATCTCCACATACCCATTTCTTCCTAACGGATGAAACTGCTGGGTAATCTGGAAGCCTTTCGGTAAATCAGGATAATAATAGTTCTTTCGATCGAATTTAACTAATTGATCGATCTTACAATGAGTAGCCAAACAAGCTCGAAGAGCTAATTCAACGGCTTTCTTATTAAGACAAGGTAAAGTTCCCGGATGTCCTAAATCAATCTCGTTGGTACAGCTATTCGGTAATTGCGCAAAACTGGTCGGTGCGGATGAAAACATTTTTGTTTTCGTCTTCAGTTCGCAGTGCAGCTCAATTCCGATGACGGTCTCGTAATTCATTAGGCGACCTCCTTAGTTTTATCCGCTAACCCGGTAATCTTCTCAATGCCTAAAGAGATATCGAATAATTCGGTCTCCTTAAAGGCTTTACCGGTCACATTAAGTCCGACCGGCATCCCTTCTAAATAACTAAGCGGCAAGGTCAAAGACGGATCACCGGAGAAGTTGGCGATACACATATAATTCTCCGCCACTAAATAAGTATCGGATAACTGATCCGAACTTTCTGAACTCTTCGGGGCACCGGCCAAAGATGCCGGGGCGATGATTACATCGTAGTTTTCCATTACTTTGTGTAGCTCATTAACAATCAATCTTCGGACTTTCTGCGCTTTACGTAAAACCTTCTCCTGATTATCCGCGAATAAACCGTAACTGCCGATAATGAACCGTTTCCGAATCAATTCGGTAAAGCCAGCGGTTCGGGTTTCCGTCATGATTTCTTCGTAAGAATTCTCACCCTTCTGTAGCCCAAAGCGGATGCCGTCTAAGTTAGAATGGTTGGCGGTCGCTTCACAATTGGAAATGATGAAGTAGACCGGTAAACAGGCCCGCATCAATTCTTTATCCAAATCAACTAATTTGACGGTTGCTCCTTCGTTTCGCATTTCCTCGATCAAATGATCGAGATCTTTTTTCAATTGATTATCCTTAAGTAATTCATAGACATTATTCATTACCGCAATCTTTTTACCCTTTAAATCACCTTTGATTAACTTGGAATATTCCGGAACTTCTTCATAAGAAGAAGTCATATCCCGATCATCCCGACCAGAAAGCACTTCCAAAGCTAAAGCCGCATCTTGAATATTCTGGGTAAAATAACCTACGTGGTCTAAGGAAGAAGAATACGGAATAATTCCATATCTGGAGATTCGGCCATAAGTTGGTTTAACTCCCACAATTCCGTTATAACTGGCAGGCTTGCGGACCGAATCACCGGTATCGGTTCCAATCGCAAAAGGAACCACATCACTGGCTACCAAAACCGCCGAACCGCCGGAAGAACCTCCGGAGATCCTCGAGAGATCGTAGGGATTATTTACCGGACCGGTGGCGGCGGAAAGATTCGTTCCGCCCATCGCTAATTCATCCATCGAACTCTTCCCGATCACAATCGCACCGGCCGCTTCCAATTTATCGACAATTGCCGCATTGTAGATCGGACAATAATCATTCAGGATCTTACTGCTGGCGGTCGTTAAGATACCTTTCGTATTAACATTATCTTTTAAGATCATCGGCATTCCGTAAAGCTTCGCGGTCTGAGGAAGCTTGTTTAATCCTGCCAACTGTTCTTCGGGATCGATAAAAGTAACCAAGGCGTTTAACTTCGGCTGTACCTTATGAGCTTTCACAACTGCTTCGTTTACCCTTTGTGCAACGGGTAATTTCTTTAAGTTCTCGAAGCCCATTATTTCACCACCCTAGGCAGAATAATATAGTCTTTCCGCACTCTTTTCGCATTCGCTAAAGCATCCTTCTGACTGATTTGATTTTCCACTATATCTTCCCGCATAAAGGAAGTAGGATTCTCAAACGGATAAATCATTTCTTCAACGCCAGTCGTATCGATACTTTCTAAGAGATCTAGTTGTTTTAAGAGAACTTCGAATTCCCCGCGGACATCGTCCGCTTCTTTTTCGGATAATTCAAACATTAACTGTTTGGCTAGTTCTTTGACATATTCGTTAGTAATTTTTGCCATGGATATTTCCTTCTTTAACCTTCTAAGTATATCACTGATTGAAGTCTTTCAAAATGCTCATTAACTCTTCTTCGTCCATCGTTCTGACTCCTAAAGCTTGAGCTTTAGTCAGCTTCGAACCAGCTTCAGCCCCGTAAACGACAATATCCGTCTTTGCGGAAACCGAACCGGTCATTTTCGCCCCTAAACCTTCCAATATTTCCGTCATCTGCGTTCGCGAATAAGTACTTAAGGTTCCGGTAAGAACCATGGTTAAGCCGGAGAAGGGCGAAGCAATCTTCTTTTCGATCTTCGCCTTAGGATCGACACCATGGTTTCTTAAGGCTTCGATTAAACGTTGATTCTCTGGATCGGTAAAGAACGCTCTTAAAGTATCGGCGGTTATTTCGCCGACATCCGGAATGACCGTTAACTCTTCCTTTGTGGCCTTTGCTAAAGACTCAATATCCGGATAATATGATGCCAAGGTCTTCGCCGCTTTCGCCCCCACATGTCGAATACCTAAGCCATTTAGAAAATGGTCGAAGGGTTGTTTCTTACTGTTTTCGATTGCCTGAACTAAATTCTCAAATGATTTCTCTCCCATTTTAAGATCGGTCCTAAAGATCTCATCCTTACGATAAGGCAGATCATAAATATCCTCCAACTTATTCAATAAACCGGCTTGATGTAAAGCCACAACTTTCTTATCGCCTAAACCTTCGATATTCATCGCTTCCCGACTAACGAAGTGAATGATATTTTCTTCGATTCTGGCCGGGCATTCGGTATTCATGCAATAGTAATCGACTTCTCCTTCAAACCGATAAAGTTTCTCCCCGCAGATCGGGCAATTATCGGGATAATTAAACGGCTGTTGCGATCCATCTCTTCGCTCCGGCAAGGATTTAATAATCTCGGGAATAACATCGCCGGCTTTCTTGACCACGACATAATCATTAATCCGGACATCTTTTTCTTTGATGAAATCTTCGTTATGTAAAGTAGCGTAAGAAACCGTACTGCCGGCAATCTTAACCGGTTGTAACTTTGCGGTCGGGGCGACTTTCCCCGTTCTTCCTACGGAAATCAGAATGTCTTCTAGTTTAGTCACGACCTCTTCCGGCGGGAACTTGTACGCAATCTCCCAACGCGGAATCCGAGCCGTGGAACCCAGCTTATTCTGAGCTTCCAAACTATTGACTTTAATAACCATACCGTCGATATCGTAAGGTAAGGAGCCTCTTTTTTCGGTCATCTCGAGAATATAGTTCCAGGCCTGTTCAATATTCGGAAAGACTTTTCTTAAAGGATTGGTAATAAAACCCAGTTTATCTAATAGATCCAAAGATTCTTTCTGGGTCTTAACATATTTACTCGCATCGGGTAAATGGTACCAGAAAGCCGCTAAGCCTCTGGAGGCGGCGATCTTAGGATCCAACTGTCTAATCGATCCGGCCGCCGCATTTCGGCAATTCGCAAATTCTTCCTGACCGTTAAGTCTTTTTTCCGCGTTTAGTCTTTCAAAACTTTTCTTAGGCATATATACTTCGCCGCGGACTTCAAACGGATCTTTGAAATCGATACTCAAAGGAATCGCTTTAATCGTGCGGATATTATTCGAAACATCCTCGCCGGTAATGCCGTCGCCTCTGGTTACCCCTTGCATAAAATTTCCATTATTATAACTTAAACACATCGCTAACCCGTCAATCTTTAATTCCACCTCATATTCCTGCGGACCGACTTCATTTTCGACTCTGGTACTGAACGCTTTGAGATCGTTTAAGTTATACGCATTATCCATCGATAACATCGGCTTGGCATGAACGATTTTCTTAAACCCTTCGCTTAATTCTCCCCCCACTCTTTGAGTCGGGGAATTGGGATCGTAATATTCCGGATGTTCTTTTTCTAACTGCCGCAATTGATTAATCAAACGATCATATTCCGCATCGGGAACACTCGGATTATCGTTGCGGTAATATTCGATACTATACTGATTGAGAATTTTGCGTAGATCCAAGATTTGTTGCTTGATATCCATATTTACCCCTTCTTTTTGATT
The DNA here is from genome assembly GCA_023426935.1 of Bacillota bacterium. Taxonomy (GTDB): domain Bacteria; phylum Bacillota_I; class Bacilli_A; order Erysipelotrichales; family Erysipelotrichaceae; genus RUG11872. The sequence continues at coordinate 12,746 of JAEZBR010000078.1, forward strand.
GCCGGATGATTCATCATTAAGCTCTTGACACCATAAGGATAATTAAACGCGACATCCATGATATTCCCATTTATCTTAACGACAACCCCATCTCCGAACACCGCATGCGTGATCAGTTCACCGTTACGATATTTCGTCGTCTTACTGGGGACCGCAAAGTTATCGCCTTTATCTTGTACGCTTTGTTGGACTTTTTCTAAACCGACTTCGATTCTCCGACCGATATCGCTACGATATTTTTCATCGATCTCGTTAATGAATCGAGAAGGAACTAAATTATTCGACAAGACATAAGAGAAACCCTGCGGATCGCTTAAGAATAACTTGTTCTTGGCTCGGGTGCACGCGACATAAGCTAATCTTCGTTCTTCCTCCAACGCTTTAGGTCCGTCAATTAAGGCCCGTTGACTCGGGAAGATTCCTTCGGACATTCCCGCCACAAAGACCGTATCGAACTCTAAACCTTTAGCCGCATGAATTGTCATTAACTGGACGAATTCCGCACTCTTGACCTCATCCTGATCGGTATAAAGATTGACCATCTGTAAGTATTCTTCCAAGTTACTATCCGGATAAGCCTGCATATAATCCGTCATATCGTTGATTAATTCCTTGACGTTAAGAATACGTTCGTCTTCGTGTTCCTTCTCCAGCATCGCCCGATAACCGGTATCCTCAAAGACGGTCTCTAATAATTTATCTAAAGATAATTCTTTCTGTTGCTGTTTGAATCTTTCAATCATCTTTCTAAAACTATCTAAGCTGTTTTTAATCACCGGTCCCACGGAGATCTTATCGATTGCTTGGTACATGGTGATTTGATTCTTTCGCGAAGCCTCAAATAAATCACCTAGGGTTTTACTGCCAACCCCTCTTCTAGGCATATTCACTACGCGTTTAAACGCCAAATCATCGCCGGTTACTAACATTCTCAAGTAACATAACATATCTTTAATTTCCGCTCGGTCATAGAATCTTAGGCCGCCGTAGATTACATAAGGTATTTGGAAATCACGGAGACTTTTCTCCAAAGTTCGGGAGATATAGTTAGCCCGATATAAGATTGCGATATCCGCATAAGAAGCGCCTTTTTTCTTGAGATCCATGATCTTCATCGTAATCCACATCGCTTCAGCTTCCGAGGAAGCGGCACTGTAATGCACGATTTTATCACCTTCGGATTTATCGGTAAAAAGGTTCTTCTCCAAACGTTGACGGTTATGCGCAATCAAAGAGTTCGAACCGTTAAGAATCATCGGGGTACTGCGGTAATTCTGCGCTAAAATTATCGTTTCGCAAGGGCTAAAATCTTTCTCGAAATTCATAATGATTTCGACATTCGCCCCGCGCCAGGTATAGATTGTCTGATCCGGATCCCCCACCACATAAACTTCATTCGTACTATCCGCCAGTTGTTTAATCAATTCATACTGAACTTTATCGATGTCTTGAAACTCATCGACCAAGATATATTGAAAGCGATGCTGCCATTTTCCCAAGACGATCGGAAACTTCTTAAATAATCTGACGGTCCAAAGTAATAAGTCGTCGAAGTCCAACGCATACATCTGATCCTGTCTTCTTGAATAATACGCATACGCTTTCGCCTTTAGCACCGTAATCTCATGCCCATTAGCCATTATCAAAGCCTGATCCGGACTAACCTTTTCGACTTTATTATCCGCGATATAATTTAAAACTTCACTGTAACTGATCGCTTTTACTTCGATTCCCAATAAATCATAGGCTTCTTTTAAGATTGCTTTCTGATCATCGACATCTAAAACCGTAAAATTAGCCGGATAATTAAAATTCCGGATATCTTCTCTTAAGATTCTTACGCATAATGAGTGAATCGTGGAAATATGGGGGCCGTTTCCGACTTCCCCTAGTAAATCCTTGACTCTTTTCTTCATTTCGTTGGCAGCTTTATTCGTAAAAGTAATCGCAACGATTTTCTTAGGATCGACGCCGATTTTTTCGATTAAATAAGCGACCCGCATCGTTAAAACTTTCGTCTTACCGCTACCGGCCCCGGCAACGACCCGGACATAATGACTCGCGGTCGTAACGGCTTTTTCCTGCATCTCATTCAAAACGACCGCCATGTTTCCCACCTCCGTTCTATTATACCAAACTAACAGGACTTCTAACGCTTCCTAGTGTATAATTTTCCTTGGAAAAGAGCACTATATGGAAATTATCAGCAACCAGTGGAATGACTATGAAATTATCGATGCCGGGGATGGCGAAAAACTCGAACGTTGGGGCAAGTACCTCTTACGTCGTCCCGATCCGGCGTGTTTATGGCCTAAAGATCCTAGGATCTTAGAATGGAATCATCCGGATGGTTATTATCACCGCAAGAATACCGGTGGCGGTTCCTGGCAGTTTTTTACCACTTTGCCGGAATACTGGACGTTGAATTATCATGATTTGACTTTCAAAGTCGCACCGACCGGTTTTAAACATACCGGTCTATTCCCCGAACAGGCGGCCAACTGGGACTGGGTCCGGGAACTAATTTCGAATCAATCAAGAGAGATAAGTGTTTTAAATCTCTTCGCCTATACCGGTGCCGCCTCTTTAGCGGCCTCCAAAGCCGGTGCCAAAGAAGTATGCCACGTCGATGCATCCAAAGGAATGAATGCCTGGGCCAAAGAAAATGTTACTTTAAGTCACCTTGAGGATCATCAGATCCGCTTCATCGTTGACGATGTTTTGAAGTTTGTCCAACGGGAAGCCCGCCGAGGTCATGTCTATCAAGGTATCATCATGGATCCGCCTTCTTATGGCCGAGGCCCGGATGGCGAGATGTGGAAGCTTGAACAACAATTGCCTAAGTTAATTGCGGAATGTGAAAAGATCTTAGATCCCGATCCGTTATTCTTCCTAGTCAATTCCTATACCACCGGTTATTCTGAAGGTTCTTTAAGTAATCTTTTAAAACTTACCTTAGGTAAAAAATATCCGCATAAAAAGATTGAGACCGGTTCCCTAAATCTTCCGATTAAAAGAGAAAAACTGATATTGCCTACGGGCATCGTTGGCAGGGTCTATTAATGGAAGTCATCTACGAAGACAATCAGGTCATCGTCGTTGTTAAACCTTATAATGTGCCTTCCCAGGCCGATAGTTCCCAAGACCTCGATTTACTAACGATGGTCAAGAAATATCTGATTGAAAAGTACCATAAACCCGGCGATGCCTATGTCGGTTTAGTTTCCCGCTTGGATCGTCCCTGCGGTGGCTTGATGGTACTAGCCAAGACCTCTAAAGCTGCCCAACGGTTAACCCTTAGTTTTTCCAAGCATGAGATCTCCAAAGTTTATCTGGCGGTCGTCCAAAATAATAATCTAAACAATGAAGCTTCCTTCACCGATTATTTATTAAAAGATTCGAAGACGAATACCGTTAAAGCGTTTAAAAATGAAGTTAAAGGTGCCAAACTTGCAAAGTTGGATTATACCGTTTTAGAAAGTAAGAATGATCTTTCTTTAGTTAAAATAAACTTACATACCGGTCGTCCCCATCAGATTCGGGTTCAGTTCGCTTCTAGAGGCCACTATTTATATGGTGATCAAAGATATAATCCGAAAGCCCATCCTGGTCAACAATTAGCCCTGTGGTCTTCTTATCTCTCTTTTACTCATCCGGTCACTAAGGAATTGTTAGAATTTACTTCTTTACCCCATACCGGCATCTTCAATACTTTCGATTATCTAAAAAATCCTTCGTGAGAAGGATTTTATATTTCAATATCTAATTCGACCGGGCAGTGATCGGAACCGGTGATCTCATTATGAATCTTCGCATCTTTAATCTTATCTTTTAAACGCCCGGAAGTAATGAAGTAATCGATTCTCCATCCCGCATTATTAGCCCTAGCATTGAAGCGATAAGACCACCAAGAATACTTAACGGTATCCGGATATAACATTCGATAGGAATCCAAGTAACCTTTACTTAAAACCGCTGAGAACTTATTTCTTTCTTCATCGGTAAAGCCCGCATTGTGATGATTCGTCGTGGGATTTTTTAAATCGATCGGATTATGGGCGACATTCAGATCCCCGCAATAAATAACCGGTTTTTGCTTATCTAATTCATTGACATAATTTAAGAAGGCATCTTCCCAACTCATTCGATAATCTAACCTAGCAAGCTCTTCCCCGGAATTGGGCACATAAACGGTAATCAGATAATAATCCGGATATTCCGCCGTGATTACCCGACCTTCTTGGTCGTGTTGCTCGATTCCAATCCCGTAAGTAACTTTTAAAGGTTCTTCCTTCACGAATAAAGCCGTTCCGCTATAACCCTTACGTACCGAATAATTCCAATATTGAAAGTATCCCGGTAACTCGACCGTGACCTGACCTTCGGTGACTTTAGTTTCCTGTAAGCCGATCGCATCGGCATCTAAGCTCGCGATTGAAGTCAAGAAATCTTTTTTGAGAATAGCCCGAATCCCGTTAACATTCCAAGAAATAAACTTTTTCATTTTTCGTCCGCCGGGAAGGAAACGCCCATTTCTTTACGAACTTTAGTCGCCGTTTCCAAGATATCCAGTGATAACTGCCAAGGAACGACTTTCGATTGTTTAAGTCCTGACGAAACGCTGTCAACGAAATTCTGAATCTCATGAGACATCGGATTACCTTGATCAATCGATAAAATTTCTTTCGTTTTTGTTTTCCGATCCACAAACCAAACCTCTGGTAACTGACTGATTCCGTTAGTATATAAATTGCCTTGTTCCCCTTCAATTTCCGGTAAATATTCGGTATCGGTTACTTTGGAATAACTTAGATTGACTTGGAAACCATCATAAATCAATAATCCGGTTC
>JAEZBR010000050.1 GCA_023426935.1 Bacillota bacterium
GATTTAGATTACATTTATGGAACCTTAAGCAAGACCGGTGGAGAAAATCCGTTGAATTATCCGAATATTATGCAGAATCCCACCGAGTTTATCATTGTCGCAACGGAAGCCCAAACCGGTAAAGCGACTTACTTTACCAAGAACGATCTCCATCAGGATGACTACAGCATTCTCAAAGCATCCTCGGCAATTCCCTTTATCTGTCATCCTTATGAAGTAAATAAAATTCCCTATTATGATGGTGCTTTAGGTGATCCGATACCTTTACAGAAAGCTTTCGACCAAGGGTGCGATACCGTTATTCTGATTCTGACTAAGCCAAAGGACCTAATCCGAACTTCCGGGAAAGATAATTTCTTTGCGAAAATGATTCAGAAGAAATATCCGCAAGCCGCAGCGAAACTTCGCTTGCGAGCCCAGCATTATAATGAAGGTGTAGAACTAGCAAAACAATACGAGAAAGCCGGACATGTTCTGATCATTGCGCCCGATGATACCTGCGGCGTCGATACTTTAACTAAGGATAAAGAAGCACTTCATCGTTTATATGAAAAAGGTTATATGGATGCCAAAATGATTAAATCCTTCTTAGAAAAATAACGCCAGCATTAAGATCTTTATGCTATTATGGTACTAGATTAAATACCCAACGCCAGGAGATCTTTCATGAATTCTTTCGCGGTAGGCATACCTATCATTATCGGAGTTACCGGTCATCGCGATATCCGAGAAACCGATGAACCTAAGATCCGGGAATTAGTTTATGCCGAATTAAGCAAACTGAAAAGCAAGTATTCCCATTCACCTTTTATCATGCTCAATTCTTTAGCTCAAGGTAGTGATATGTTGTGTGCGGAAATAGCACTGGAGTTAGGAATCTCTTTACAGTGTCCTTTACCATTACCGCTAGCAGAATACCGCCAAGATTTTACCGGAGAAATACTGACAAAATTCGATGAGTTAATCAATAAGGCGGATAGTTATTTTGTCGTCGAAGATCTTGAGCCACGTAATAGTCTTTCCAATCGTGATTATCATTATCGTCAAGCCGGAATCTATCTTACCGAACATAGTCAGATACTCTTTTCCCTCTGGGATGGAAGTAAAGCTAAGAAAGATGGCTGCGGAACTCCGGAGATCGTCGATATCATGCTTAAGGGTAGACCTGATTCCTCTAGTATCTTTAAAGCTTCCAATGATGGTGCCGTTATTCAAATTGTTACGCCAAGAAATTCTAACAAACAAGCGATTGAGATTAAAGTTAATCTTATCGAGAATGAATCCGGAAGTTTGATGGAATGCTTAAAGGCGACCAATCAATTTAATAAGGATCTTAAAGAACTGAATATTGACCTTAAGAATGAAGCGATAATGCCCCTTAATGAAGAAAACGATCCAAGATTGAGCTCCATAAATTACTACCATCAAGTGTCCAATCAGCTTTCCTTAATCTTCCAGAAGAAATATCTTACTGCCATGCGTCGCTTTGCGATATTTGCGGTAATGTTAGTTTTATCTTTCTTACTTTATGATGAATTGGAGTGTAATTTCTTTTTACCAGTATATGGCGGAATTATTCTAGTTTATGGTCTTATCCTCCTTTTAGTTAAACGAAGAAATTATCACCAAAAGTATTTGCATTATCGTTTATTATCCGAAGCTTTACGAATTCAATTTTATCTAAACGCCTTGAATCTTTCCGAGAATATCGGTGATTATTTTACTTGGACTCAAAAGAAAGATACCGTCTGGATCAAAGAAGCGATTTCGGCATTATTGATTGGGGAAAAGAAAACTAATTATTTTTCGCTAGATACGATTAAGAATAGCTGGGTAAACGGACAGTATGAATATCATGAGAAAGCTCTGAAACGGGATTTAAAAAAAGGAAGCGTCAATCAGATTATCGCGCTTACGATGTTGTCCTGTTCGCTTCTCTTATTTGTTACCGTCCTTTGCTTAGAGTTTTTTTTTCCTAAGATTATGGAAACAAGCATTTTTACTAATCCGTTACCATCTTTCTTATTACAACATGCCGGGCAACAGTTTACAATTCGCAGTTTCTTTAAAATATGCTTAGGCACTATCTCGGCGATAACCTTATTCACTTCCAACTATTACGGTAAATTATCTTTCGAACGTAAGGCAAGCGATCATCAGAAGATGATGAATCTTTACCATCAAGCCGATAACGAGTTTGAGCAAAGCGATTATAACAGTCGTCTCTTCCTTAATTTAGCCAAGGAAGAAATGATCGAGAATGGCGAATGGTTTTCTTACTGTCGCGAAAATAAACCAACTCTCAATTTATAAACAATTAAGGAGACCAACCATGAAAGAACCGACCTATAAGTATTCAGCCTTTATTAGTTATCGTCATGTCGAACCGGATATGACGATCGCCCAAAATCTGCATACCCTGATTGAAACTTATACAATTCCTAAAAGCGTGCGAAAAGATAAAGCCCGTAAGAAAATGGGCATCGTCTTCAGAGACCAGGAAGAATTACCGCTTTCAGCCGATCTAGGTAAAGACATCACTACCGCCTTAGCCCAAAGTGAATGGCTGATCGTTATCTGTTCCCCGCAACTTCTTAAATCGAAGTGGTGTCTAAGAGAGATCGATACTTTCATCGAAATCGGAAGGAAAGATAAGATCTTAACGGTCCTAGTTTCCGGAACTCCCCAAGAGAGTTTCCCACCGCAGTTACGTTTCGATACGATTGATGGTAAATTAGTTGAAAAAGAACCTCTGGCTGCTAATGTCGTGGCGTCGAATACTTCCGAAATGGTAAGACGTCTAAAGGAAGAGAAACTAAGAATTCTAGCTCCGATGTTAGGGGTTAGTTATGATACTTTACACCAACGTTCCCGAATTCGTAAGTTGAAGATCGTTTTTTCGGTTTCCGCTTTAATCTCTTGTTTATTACTACTATTTTCAATCTATGCCGTTACCCAAAATAATCAAATTACACTTCAACGTAATAATGCACTGATTAGTCAATCTAAGTATTTATCTGATGCCTCACTTGAACAGCTCAATAAGGGAAATAAGACTTTAGCGATCTTATTGGCTTTAGAAGCTTTACCGAGTAATACCGCTAATCCAGATCGTCCCTTGATTTCTGAAGCAAGGACTGCATTATATTCTTCATTAGTCAGTGGGTTTGGCAGTCAACGGTATCAGGGGGTCAATCTAATCGAAACTGGATATCTTTCCAGTTATCAAAGTGATGGAACTAAGGTCGCCATCTACGCTGGCGATACAATCACCCAATACGATTTAACGACCGGTAAACAACTAGAAACAATTAGTTGCGATAATGGTACGAAAAAGGTCTGGTTCAATTCAGAGTTAAAAGCTTTTAGCTTCAGTGATAATAATATTGTCATTCCTGGTTCTAAGGGTAAGGTAACCGTTGAAGTTCCCTATCGCAAGAATACTGATGAATGGTCAGGAGTAAGTGATAAGTATTCGTACCTACTTTACAATACTTCCGGTGCCGTATATTCTCAATTTCAAATCTACAACCGTAAACTTAGACAATATTCCGCAATTGCGGACGCTTCGGCGGTTAAGAAGCATGACGGCCTCTATGTGATCGGTCATTACGCTTCCGCCAACGAAGATAGCGTTATTCTCGTTGATTCAAATTCCTCAGCCGAAGATAATATCCTTCATCGCTATCGTTTTACAAATGAGGATCTTAATTCTGTTTCATCAGTCGGTACTAAGACCTATCCGGGCATTCATGAAGTAGATACTTCAAGTGATGGCAATATCATCATGGGAATGTCCTCCTCTTATCTTTATTTCTGGGATCTCAATACCGAACAATTAGTTCATATTTTAGGCAATGAAGGTTTTGATGGTTCAGGTTTTGACCATGCAATAATGTGCAATACCAATAAGCCTTTGGTCGCGATCGTAACCTACAATAAAAATGTTTATCTCTATGACTATGAACAAGGTATCATCACGCAAAAACTGAATAGTGAATTACCAATCCTGACTTCCGCGCAATGGAACAGTGATTCCTCAGAGATTTTGTGCGCTACTAGTGAGAATAAAGCCATGATCTTCTCGGTAACGACCGGGGAATTAATTCAAAACCTGACCAGTGAAGATCCGATAGATGAAGCGAAATACGCCCATACTAACGAATATGGTGAAACGATCTCGGATTCTTTGATTATTCTTAAAGCCCAAAAATCGTTGAAAATTTATCAGATACTAACTACGCAAACGGATAATCCGTTTGTTATTAAACTAGATGGTCTAGATTTAAATGATTGGTATGTCAATAACGGAATCACCTTAACCAATGATGGAAATACTATCTGGGCTCCAGTCAATTATTATTCAGATAATAAAGCTCTGCGAGTTTACGATACGAAGACCGGTCAAATGGTCAAAGAAATCGCCGATTCATCCCTACAGTTATATCCTTTGGGTAAGGAACTGATCCTCGCCTGCAATAGTACGAATGAAGATAAAAATATTTATTCGGTATACAATACTAATTCCTTTGCGAAGATTAAGACACTAACTCCAGAATTCAAACATGTTTTCACCTATTCGACCGGTAAGAGCGTTGATCGTACTTACCTCAATCCGTTCACTGAGCCTCAAGTTTCTCCCTTAGGAAATTTGGTATTATTTAATGGATCCCAATCGCTTAACAATACCAGTGAAGTTAATTCCTATGTGTTTGTTTACGATATGAATACCTGGGAAGAATTATGGCATTATGGTATCTATGATCCTAACGATGTGAATGAACGAATATTTGACTTTGCTAAAGACTGGACCGGAACAATCCGAATGAAATCTATTTTCAGTGATGACGGAAGTAAGGTAATTACTTATTATTCTTATGGTGTAACTAATCATATTGCCGTGGAAATTCGAGAAGCTCTGACCGGTAAAGTGATAACTTCCTTTCCAATCGTCAACGATGGACTGGTTTTCAATATAACCAAACAAACCAATCAAAACTATATTGTTCAACTAGAGCAACCAAGAACCGTTAAGGTATATGAACTAGTGAGCGGCAAGGTCGTTTATTCCTATCAAACTGATAAAGATATCCTTTCACTTACGATAAGTGATAAGAACTTAGTCACGATAATCTATAAAGGAACCACCAATAATCAAGAATATGATCCGATCGCTTTAGGTTGGCAGATAGAAACGAACAAGACTAGCGAACTAGATGCCAAAGAAGAACTTTATCCCTCAACTGACAAACATTTTAGCTTCCAAGGAAGCGATATAATCTACAAAAATAATGGCATCTATAATGCGAAAACAAATAAAGCGATTCTTTACCTTTCGATTAATAAAATCATCGGAACCTCTAGCGATGGAAATACCTTACTTCTTTCCCAAAGCTCAGGTTCTAGTATAATCCCGGTGGTACTAAAAAATGTCGACACCCAAAATCTGATCGATTATGCTACCGATAGTTTAAACGGACGTGAATTAAACGAAACGGAGAAGATAACGTATTATCTTGATTAAACAATCTAGGTAGTCCTTTCAAATGAAGTTTTTGTTGAAGGATAATTTACCACAAATTCATTCATGAATGTTATAAAGACAATTTTGTTTTTCTATCGTTAGCAGAATATAACCATTCCTTTTTCGTTGACGAAAACGACTGAGATTGTAATCTTGCTTAGTAATTCATAATCCCTTTTAGTATCAGAAACGATATAAGGTTCTTTATCGATACTCTTCTATCATTATTTTGAAATCGGTAATTCGGGATACATCTTCTCAATCAATTCTTTAAGAAACTCTTTATCTTCGATCTTATCGACCGTTAACATTTCCTTAGCGCCAGGATAAGGAACTTCAGATTCTGTTTCTGGCATTAGACGAATCGCTGAATTAATCTTTTTAACTAGAAACCGATTGTCATAGATCCCTCCAAATAACTTCCCTTGAAAATACAAAAGATACTCACCCATCATTTTACGATAAGAGATGTCTTCTAGTTCCGAAAGCTGTTCTAATACATAATCAAGATACTCTTTGGATGAAGCCATAAGTGTCCCTCGGATTCTTGATTAAATTGTATTATTTTATGTTTATCAAGTAAACAAACATTTCTTAGTTAATTACATTGGGCTTATTCATATTGATTAATCTTATTAGCGAATTCTTCGATCTTTTTTCCTGCGGTATCTTGATGCGACAATGGATCGAGTAAAGATACGCTTGAGATACAACTCCCAACTTTATCTTTAAGCTGTTGAATCGTCTTTTCCCCTTCTCCGGAACTGGAAGATACAAAGATCGCAATTTTCTTATCTTTCAAGTTGTACTGTTTAAGGAATGATCCTATTGCCGGGGTATAAGTCCCCGCCCAGATCGGTGTTCCGATTATTATTAACTCGTAATCATTTAGATCAATATTTAGCAGTTCTAGACTTGGAGTCTCATGCCATAAAGCACTAAATCCGCCTTTGATAAACTTCAAGGGTCCTTGTTTAGCCGGTTGGGAAGCAGTAATCAGACGAATAAGATCTCCTCCCGTTTTCTCGGCCAAGAGTTTAGCCGCATATTCAGTGTTTCCGTTTAATGAATAGTAGACGATTAACTTTTTCATATACTTACATTCCTTTCATTATTCTTACATATTTTCCTCCAAACAGTGTTAAAATGAAAGACATAAATGGAGGATACGCAAATGAGTAAATACGCTTTCGTCAACGCTACCGTCTATGACGGTACCGAACATATGGAAGGAAAAGATGTTGCCGTATTGGTGGATGATAATAAAATTACCGATTTAGTTCCCAATGACCAAGTCCCAAATGATTATGAGAAGCTTGATTTAAAAGGAAAGTATTTAATGCCCGGATTGATTAACATGCATGTTCACTTAGCGGGAAATGGTAAGCCCCAGAAGAAACAACGGGATAATACCAAACTTGCTCAAACCTTACTAGGTAACCCGGTAACTAGAGCAATCGCGAAACAGATGGTTAGAGGTTATGCCAAAATCGAAGTGATGAGTGGGGTAACCACAATCAGAACCGTCGGCGGTCTAGCGAATTTCGATACGCTGGTCAGAGACGAAATTGCTGCCGGTAAAAGAGTAGGTCCTAGAATTCTCGCTTCTAACCAAGGCATCTCGGTGCCCCATGGTCATATGGCCGGATCGGTTGCCGTAATCGCCACGACTCCCGAAGAAGCCGTTTCTTTCGTCGATCAGAATGCATCCGAAAAAGTCGACTTAATTAAACTAATGATTACCGGCGGAGTTTTGGATGCGAAAGCTAAAGGCGTCCCGGGTGAATTAAAGATGTCACCGGAAATCATTAAAGCCGCTTGTGATCAAGCACATAAGAAAGGTTACTATGTCGCCGCCCATGTCGAAAGCAGCGAAGGAGTTAAAGTAGCCTTAGAGAATGGCGTCGATTCAATCGAACACGGTGCCAAACCTGATGAAGAAATAATTAAACTATTCAAAGATAAGCGAGCATTCTTATGTACGACCTTATCGCCCGCTCTGCCCTACGCGTTCTTCGACCGCAGTATCTCCCACGCTTCCGAAGTTGAACAATTCAACGGGAAAATGGTCTTTGACGGAATTAAATCCTGCAGTGCCCAAGCAATCAAGAATGGTATCCCAGTCGCTTTGGGAAACGATGTCGGCTGTCCATATATCACCCAGTATGATTTCTGGAGAGAATTGGTCTACTTCCATATGTTCATCGGAGTCTCCAATCAATATGCGTTATATACTGCCACTTTACACAATGCCCAATTAGCCGGCATCGGCGAATTAACCGGTTCAATCGAAAAAGGAAAATGCGCCGATTTGATCGTTACCGATAATGATCCGCTCAAAGATTTAAGAAATTTACGTAACGTTAAGATGGTCATGGCCAACGGTCATTTGATTAAGGATCCCAAGGTATCTAGAAATGTTGAAGTCGATAAAGAACTCGATAAGTTTATCGGCAAAGAAAACTAAATATTTTACACCGGGCAACCGGTGTTTTTCTTAAATTTATGAATTATAAATATTTTCTGATTGTAAGAAAACAGAGGTTAAACCATGAAAGAAATAAAATATCTAGAAGTTAATGAATCTTGGGCTGATTCCACGATAATCGATACCGGCGATTATGTCTTTGTCGGTTACTGTATGGGAAACGAAGGAAGACCAATTGAGGAACAGATAAATGGAGCTTTTACTGCGCTTGAAAGTCGGCTTTCAAAAGTCGGTTTAAATTTAGAATCAGTCGTGAAGATCGATTGTTTATTTAAAGATATCAATGATCTTAATCTTCTGCCGGAAATCATTAAGAAAAGATTCAATGGTAAGTATCCGGTTCGCAAAGCCTTTACTTCCGATTTCATCCGAGAAGGAATCAAATTCCAAATCGATGCGATTTCTTACAGAAAACATTAAATGTTCGTAAGTTAAGATCTATTACTTGGTCTAAATAGCCAAAATATCAATTAATTTCCGCATCTAGATAAATACGAGGAATTTGTTTAAGCATATTTATATTCAAACAAAAAATTGAATGTCTTAAGATCTCGTGATATAAGATAATCAATAACGACTATGAACTATAGTTTAAATGTGAGGTAAATTATATGACTGAAACTAAGACTTCAATAGAGAAACGAATCAAAAATATTCAAGGTATTTATGACAAGCTAGATACCCTTTTTGATTATATTCCCGAAAATTATGCCAAGAAGATCAAAGGAGTCATTTTAGGTGATAAAGAATTAAAAGAGCTCATTAACAGTCTCGATAAATATCGGGCTCCTAGGATTTTACTAGTCGGTAGGACGGGGTTTGGCAAAAGTAGTTTGATCAATGCCTTAATGGGTTCCTATGTGGCCGAAGTCAGTGATGTTCAAAGTTGTACGCCAAGAACGATCAAATATAACTATTGCAGTAGCAGTTGTGCTCCGTTAGAAATTCTAGATACTAGAGGAATCTCGGAATCCTTACCGGTCGATGAAGCTCAGAGTGCCGAGAAACAGATCTTGGAAGATGTCTTGGAATTCGACCCGGACGTCGCTTTATTAGTTTTAAGTTGTACCAGCCGTGATGGTATCGATGACGATATCGGTTTCATGAAAAAAATTAGGAAAACGTGTTATCAAAAGAATGCGATCGAACTACCGGTTATCATCACCCTCAATAAAGCCGATGCCGTAACTCCCAGTCGGGAGACTTTACCATATTCGACCGAGAAGATGAGTAATATTAACGCTATAAAAGAGAACATTCAGAATATTTGTGAAAGTACTTCCTTCAAAGTTAATACCATTATTCCGGTTTCTTCCTGCATTGATTGGATCGATGACAAAGGGAAAGAATTAAAGACCGCCGATCAATTAAATATTCTGTCTCGGGAACAAAGACTCGCTTTAAGAATCTCATTTGACGGCCGCTATCAGATCAGCGAATTGGAACAGGCACTCGAGAATTCAATCAGTAATAGTGATGCCAATATGGGCATGAAATTAGTCTTCCACCTTAACCAGATCTTAGAAAAGATCGCCAAGGAACTGATTATGATTTTCTGTGGTCTTTCCAGTATCATTGTCGGAGTATCCCTACCGGTCGCCGATTACTTCGTTCTTCTGGCTCTAGAGTCAGTATTAGTATCGATGATTATGGCCTTAAGCGGCCGAGATATGTCGCTCGATACCGCCAAAGAATTCATTCTCTCCTTAACCGGAACCGCCGCCGTCGGTCTAGCATTCAGACAAGCCGCCAGAATCGCTGTTAAGTTTATTCCGGTCGCCGGTAACCTTGTCAGTGCGGGAATCGCTGCCGTCGGGATGAAAGCTATCGGTGACGCTTCAATCGAATACTTCATTAAAGGTTTCGACCTCAAAGAAGTCCGTAAAAAATATCAGAAACAATCCCAAAAGGAAATATTCGTTGAAAAAAGTAAGAATCTTCTTAACAAAGTATTAGCCCCCATTAAGAAGAATAAGCATAAATAATTTGAACTTAAATTAAAACTTTGTCACTAAGGTACAATGCGCAGAGTATTGAATATTTTGGTTCCTTCTATATTTTATGAATCTTCTTTAAGGCTTGTTTTAAACGATAATTTTATCAAATATCGATTCATTCAAATTCTGCAAGGTTAATAAGTTCTCCACCACCCATTCATTGCTCTGAGTATGATAAGTGTAGTAGAGATCTTTTAATTCTTCCGGTTTAATAGTTTCATTAGAAATTTAGTTTCGACATCTCTGGTATATGATATATAACGATAGATATAACCGATCCAGAACAATACCTTAAGATCCTATTTAACATTGCCATAATTGCTAGATCCAAATTGTAATTCGATTGAATCAAGTCCTTCAGATACCTCTAAAGAGATTGAAGATTCATTTTTATCCAGAGTATTAAGTAGATCAGAATAATAAAAGCGCCTCCTTAATAGTATTTGTTCTAACAAACTTGTTCGTACAGTTTGTACTAATAAGTTACTCTTTACAAAGATTCCATTCAATCTTTACCTTCTCTTTCTTCAAGAGATGAATATAACATCCAATCGTCGGAATGAGATCAAACGCCATTCCAAAACCAAACATTAAGGAAATTGATTGCAGAGTTGGGACAAATATGCCTTTGCGCCAAAGAATAAACATGATGACATAGTAGATACCATTGTTGCAAACAGATTGGATAAACATATATGAGGTTTTACCTCGGCCATATATTGTGCCATCAAAAATGCAATTATACATATAAATAACATAGAAGACGCTTTGAACTAAACAGATGTTAATAACGATGTTATAGTTCTTGACGTTCATCATATATTTTAAAAACGGTTCCCATTCAGGAATCGAAACAAACCAGAGAATGGAAAAGATTGTGGTAATAACTAAGTACCCTAAGGTCTTTGAACTAATATTATTTTTATCTTCGGCCGTTTCTTTCTTGATTACATCATATAAAGCATTTGCCGGTAATAATAACCAGGTCAAAATAAAACTATTGGCGATCCAATAATTTCCCTGTTCCGAAATTACGTTGACCAATCTAGAAACCATTAACATAAATGCCACATTGCGAACCAATGATTCTAAACCAGACCACAGTCCGATCTTCTCATATTCCTTCATCCAGTTAAATGACAATTTTCGTTTCCGGAAAATCTTAATACCTTCTTTATCTAATAAAACAAAGGTTAATAATACTAAAACTATTTGCGTAACAATATTACCGATCGCAATTCCGTTGACTCCTAGTTTTGCGGAACAATTAAACTGACTGGTCAAGAATACATCTAGTGTTATTGATAAAACGGTCTGGATCCCTAAGAGGATATACATATATTTATCTTTTTTAAGGGTCACTAATAAGACAGTAGTAAATTTCACGAGGATTGAGATTGTCGAAGCAATCGTTTCCAAACGAATATAAGAAACGGTCGCATCTAAGGTTGATTTATCACTTGCCATGAATTGATACAATGGTTTAGCGAAGATAGCGATAATTATCGATAAGACTAAATACGTACCTCCCGAAACTAATAGTCCGGTCCTAGTTTTATTTTCCAATTCATTTTTATTCTTGATTGACTTTCCCAGAAGATAAAACAAAGGCAGGATTCTGGTTATCCTGACTTTTTTCTTGATACTGACGATTATTGCATTGTCGTAGAAGCTAAAGCAACTGACGAAAACGCCGCGCAAGAAGAAGTACAATATTACATGATAAACAACAAAATCCATAAGGATATTGTTGGTATAGCCGTTTCTGGACAAACGCAAGACGGGCTTTTAGTGACATACTTTTTGAAATTAGCGGGAAAAACTGACATTGAATTATTTCCACAGAACGACACGCTTTTATCACTACCCGCAATCAAAAAGCAATATGTGAAATCAAAGTACGGCGAAAGCGTAACGACTGAAGCCTTGATTATGGTTTTGAAAGACCTAAATAAGAGATTTAACAACGAAAACAAAATACGAGATACTGACCGTAGCTTGTTTTTTTCAGGGTTAATGATTGCGCTTAAAAACAACAATTTTCGTAGTACATATAAAAATATACAGTCACCGTCAAAACAGGAAGTCGCTTCAACAAAGGTAACTGTTCTTGAAGCTCACAATTTGAATAAAGCCATTCTTGAAGCTATCACAACTGAACTTGAAAGCAAAATCAATAGCTTATCTAAGGAGTTTAGTTGGCGGGACAAGTTTTCATTCATTAAAAATGTAGATTATACGCTTGAAGAATACAAAGAAATAATTGGGATAATTGAAGATAAAATTTTTTATCCGTTTCAAAATGAAGAAAAGCAGGATATTTTAGGACGCGCGTATAGGATATTCTTATCCCGAGCCGGAAAAGTAGATAACAAGAACATTATTCTAACGCCCGAACACATAAAGCAACTAATGGTTAGATTAGCCCGTTTGTCTGTTAATGACGTTGTTCTTGATACCTGTACAGGTTCCGGCGGCTTTCTCATGGAAGCAATGGAAACCATGATTGAACTTGCTCACGGCGACGAAAGTACCGTACGAGATATTAAAGACAAGCAACTTATTGGCTTTGAAATTGACTCTGTTCTTTTTGCTTTGGCTTGCTCTAATATGTTCTTGCATGGGGACGGTAGAACAAATCTGCTATATCGTAGTAGTTTACTGGACGAAACGCAAAGCGGAATAGTAAACAACAAAGATAAAGAATTGCTTGAATACATACGCAAGATGAAACCTACACGAGTTATTATCAATCCCCTGTACGAGAACAATAACCCAATCAAATTCACAATTCAAGCCCTAAAATATCTTGATAGCGGCGGCAAACTTATTATCATTATGCCCACCCCTACGTTGACGCATAATCAAGACGGGCTAACAGAAAAAGTATTATCAATGGCGAAACTTGAATATGTGATAAAAATGCCGACAAAACTATTTTCCGAGCAAAAAAGAACGGTTAATACTTCTGTTTTTGGCTTTGTTAAAACACCGCATAATCAGAACGACGACGTTTTGTTTTATAACCTTGAAGATGACGGCTTTGTAAGCATTCAACATAAAGGCAGAATTGACAAAAACGGAACATGGAACGGAATAGAAGAACAGATAGTTGACGCCATTTCAAATTCAA
>JAEZBR010000063.1 GCA_023426935.1 Bacillota bacterium
TTGATTCGCATAGGCTGTGATAAATTTCCTTTGACTGTAAGCTAAACGGCGATGTCCATAACCCATAATCATTCCTTTAGGCTGAACCGAAAGAATCCTTAATATTTCTTCATTAGTGATAAACGGAGAAACTAATGCGCCACCTATTCCTAGACTAAGATAAGAATCCAGTTCTTCTTTTGAAGTGATTAACGCATTATCGGCCATTACTAATTTACCAACGTTACCATTTTCCTTACCCAGCTGATAAACGGCCGGATCACTGTAAAAGATTCCGGTAACCTTATTCAGATATTGATTTAAGAAATCTTTCAATTTTAGTAATTCATTCTCTTTGAAGTAGCGATTTAGCAATAGATATATATGCTTATTACTGGTTGAATTCAGTAATTCATCTAACATCGTAACCGTAAAATAAGTCTCCTGCCCTACAGCAAAATCCTTGATTGCGATTAAAACTCCATCTGTGGCAAGATTGCGAAGAAGAGTATTCGGAGAAACTTGAACGATTAACTCGGTTTTATTCATGCCTATAATTATAACAGTTTATTGTAATATTTTATTTTATCCGCCATAATAATTACGAGGTGACTTATGAGCAAAATCGATCTGCATTTCCATTCACTTTACAGTGCGGATGGACAGTTTTCCGTTAATGAATTATTTGACCAAGCCAAAGAAAAAGGTTTAGAGTTGATTGCTTTAGCGGATCATAACAGTGTTTCGGGAGTCAAGGAAGCTATTTCCTTAGCGCCAGAGTATTCTTTTACCTATATTCCTGGGGTTGAACTGGATTGTTACTATCAACAAACCTACTTTCATTTACTCGCCTATAATATCGATCCTTATAATGAAGAATTCACGAAGATCGAAACCCGAGTTAAAGAAATGAATAAAAAGAACCAATATCTCCAAATTGAATTACTAAGAAAAATGGGCATCGTAATCGATGAAGAGAAATTAAGAAAAATCTATGGAAATAAGATTTTAGTCGCGGAAGATATCGCGGAAGTAGCGATACCGGATCCGGCCAATGATCGAAACGAAATTATTGCTAGATATCGTAAAGGCGGAGATCGTTCAGATACCCCAGCAATCAATTTTTACTGGGATCTCTGTTCCGGCGATAAACCAGCCAATGTCCCGGTTACTTTCCCGGAAGTAAACGAGTATTTAAACTTGATTCATGTCCAAAACGGGAAAGCGGTAATCGCTCATCCCGGCGCTAACTTCCTTGATCATCCGGAAATGGTCGAAGCAATCCTCGATTTAGGTGCGGATGGTTTAGAAGCCTATTCAAGTTATCATACAAAAGCTCAATGTGAATTCTGGGCTAAACTAGCTAAGGATCACCATAAACAAGTTACGATTGGCTCGGATTATCACGGCCGGACCAAACCGCATATTTCTTTAGGCGGTGTCGATTGTCCTAATGAAAAAGAATTGTTTGAACAATTAAAAGTATTCTTCAATTTACCGCTTTAAGATTTGCTGAGCGACTAATAATTGTCGGCGACTATCGAAATTGGAAATCTCTTGAAGACCTTCGCTAGAAATCTGCGGTAACTTAGTTTGATAAGTAAAGACGCAGTCAAACAAATCATCAATATCCCCGATGATAATTAAAGTTTCTTGACCATAAAAATCTTGACGATTATAGATTGGTGCAAATTCTTTAGGTGTTAACATTCTTAAAATTGTTTTCGGTTTCTGCGCTTTACTCAGAATCTCCTTCAGATCATTTTTATTTTTGAAAGAATTACTAACGATGATTAATTCATCATACTCCGTTTTTTCGTTAACTCCGAAACCTAAATTAGCGTCAATTCTAATGGTGACCATTAATAATTCACCACTTCTTTTAACGGGATTTCTTTATTGAAATATGAGACCTGATAAGTTAGCTCGATATTCTTAGCGGCTAATTCTCTAAAGCCGTTCTTATCTTCGCTGGAGACCATCAAGGCGATTCCTAAATTTTCGGCTTCTTTTCCAATTCTTTGGAACATTCCACCGATCATTAATTTATCGATTGAAACCCCAAGATTGACACTGTCTATCGCATCTTGAAGATATCTGAAAACGATACAGAGATGTTGACCTGTCAATTCACCGTTTTTCATCGCCAACGCAAACTGAGCCGGAGAATAAACCGCCAGTTTCGCCTCATGGGGTACTGCCAGTTTCAATACTTCGATCTTTTTGGGACTGGTCGCGATTTCTTCATTCACGACAACATAGGAATCTAAACTCAAGGCTTTAGCGAAAGTCGCAATTACTTGACCATGCAACATCCGACCATCGACCCGATACATCATAATACTCATTTTTCGTTTTCCTTCAGTCCAATCGTTTTCTGACTGTCATTTATCAATTGTTTCAATTCAAGATCCGTTATCGTATCTTTCCGAAAACTTAGTTCCAATAATAAGGCAAGGTTAAGACCATAGATAAGCTTAAGCTGATATTTCTGAGAAAGCAGATATGCCGCATTATATGGAGTTCCGGATTCAATGTCGCATAAAATCCAAATTTCATTATTATTATGATCGAATTCTTTCACGGTCTTTTCTAAGCGTAACGTAAAAAAATCCAAGGACTCATTTGCTTGAAAACCTAGAGCGGCATATTCGTTATCTTTTACCCCGCCGGCGATTATTCTTAGGCTGGATAGGAAAGCCGCTGCTAATTCACCGTGACTGACAATAATTAGTTTGCGCATATCTCCTCTTTTTCACCTTAATCCTATCATAATCCATCCTAAAGAATGCTATGATATTTATAAGAGGTCACTTAAATGAAACTGATAGATCTACGTTCGGATACGGTTACTTTACAACCAGCAGAAATGATTGAAGCGATGAGTAAAGCCATAGTCGGTGATGATGTTTATGGCGAAGATCCTGCGATAAATGAACTTGAAGCCTTAGCTTGTAAAATAACCGGTAAAAAAGCCGCCTTATTCGTTTTGAGTGGAGTGATGGGTAATGAGATTGCCTTAATGTCCCAAACTAATCAAGGGGATGTCGTTTTACTAAGTGAGGATGCACATATCGCTAACCATGAATCCGGTGCTCCGGCGGTTTTAGCGAAAGTGAATCTGAGGACAATCAATAATCCCGATCATTTGATCTATCCTGAAGATATCCATAATCACAAAACAGATTCGAATGATATCTTACAGCCCAAAACTTCCCTTTTAGTCGAAGAAAACGCATTATCGGATGGAACGGTGATGCCATTAGCGTTAATGAAAGCGAATTACGCTTATGCCAAAGAAAATGAACTGAGTGTTCATTTGGATGGGGCCAGATTATTCAATGCCGCCCTGAGTCTAGGCGTCGATGTGAAGGATATTTGCAATTATTGCGATACCGTAATGTTCTGTTTATCTAAGGGTCTTTGTGCCCCAATTGGCTCGATTTTAGCCGGTCCGAGTGAAACGATCAACAAAGCCCGTAAGTTCCGGAAGATGTTAGGTGGTGGCATCCGGCAAGGCGGTTATCTAGCCCAAGCCGGAATTTACGCTTTACAGCATCAAATTCCGCAGCTGAAAAAAGACCATGAGAATGCGCAATACTTAGTTAATAAACTTAAAAACCTCAGAGAAATATCTTGCGATCCGGCAAAGGTGCAAATTAATCTAATCTACTTTTCAATAAATAAGCCTAATTTCGACCATAAAAAGTTTGTGCATTATCTAAAAAGTAATAGAATTATTATTAACCCTAGCGAACACGACCAATATCGCTTTGCGACGCATTATCTTGTGACTAGGGAAGATTGTGATTATATCTATCAAATAGTAGAAAGCTACTTCAAGGAGAACTGACATGAAATTCAACGAATACCCCTATCAACGTATTGATTATGATTCCTTTAAGAAAGACTTTGATCAATGCACCTTAAAAATCAGCGAAGCCAAGGATGCCAAAACCGTCTTAGAAGGAATAAATGAAGCATCGAAACTAGAGAATCATCTGATCACGATGATGACCTTATGTCAGATTCGGTTCTCGATCAATGTGAATGACAAGTATTATTCCGCCGAGAATGATTTCTGGGATGACCAATCGCCGAAGTATCAGGAGATTATTAATAAGTATTATCTCGCTTTAACTAAGTCCCCCTATCGTTCCCAGTTATACGCTACCGTTCCGGAAGTTTTTTTCCAACGTTTAGATGATCAGGTACTTTGCTTCGATTCCCGAATTATTCCCGACCTGCAACAAGAAAACAAGTATGTTACGCAATATGCTTCGTTAGTCGCTAAAGCTCAGATTCCTTACGAAGGTAAAAACTATACCTTATCCCAATTAAAAGCTTTAATGACAGACATGAATAGAGAGACTAGAAAGACTTCTTCAGAAGCTTATTACGGTTATTATGCCAAGCATAAAGCCGAATTCGATCAAATCTATGATAACTTAGTCAAAATCCGTACCAAGATTGCTAAGACCTTAGGCTTTAATAACTATGTCGAATTAGCTTATAAACGAATGGATCGAATCGATTACGATGAAAAAATGGTCGCTCAGTACCGTCAGGATATCGTCGATTATATTACGCCGTTAGCCGTTTCTTTACGTCAAAAGACCCAGAAGCGTTTAGGCTTAGAAACGATGTATTACTACGATGCCGGGGTTGATTTTAAGGATGGCAACGCGAAGCCTCTAGGTGATGCCGATACCATCATCGCTAATGGGGTTAAGATGTATCATGACTTAAGTCCCGAAACTTCTAAATTTATCGATTTCATGATGGATCACGATTTAATGAACTTACTTAGTACCCCTGGTAAACAAGCCGGAGGTTACAGTACTGGCATCCCCGATTATGAAGCTCCCTTCATTTTTGCGAATTTCCGCGGAACTTTAGAAGATGTCGGCGTTTTAACTCATGAAGCCGGTCATGCCTTCCAAGGCTATGAATCTTCCTGGATTACGATTCCCGAGATTACTTCTCCCACTATGGAATCCTGCGAGATCCATTCGATGTCGATGGAATTTTTTACTTGGAAGTATATGGAACTGTTCTTCGGAAACAAAGCCGATCGTTATCGCTATACCCACTTAATGTCGACTATCACTTTCTTACCTTATGGCGCTTTAGTCGATCATTTCCAGCATGTCGTTTATCAGCATCCCGAATACACCCCGGCTCAAAGAGATAAGGCTTGGCGGGATCTTGAGAAGGTATACATTCCCGATAAGAACTATGAAGGCAATGAATTGTTAGAGAATGGCGGCTGGTGGTACCAGCAGTTACATATCTTCCATTATCCCTTCTATTACATCGATTATACTTTAGCACAAGTCTGTGCTTTAGAGAACTTCATCCGGATCCAGCAAAACGATCCCAAGGCTTGGAGCGATTATCTAGCCTTATGTAAAGCCGGCGGAACTGCCAGTTTCACCCACTTAGTTAAGAATTCCGGTCTGCAGGTTCCCTTCGAAAAGAGCACGATGGAACATATCGCCAAATTCGTTTCGAACTATTTAGATAAGATTGACGATTCAAAACTATAAACAAAAGGGACATAAGTCCCTTTTTATTCACTCGCTTTGAAATTATAGATGGGTTTGATCCTTTTAATGATGTCCACGGTATCGACAATCTGTGCTGAAATCTCTTCTAAACTCTTGTATGCCATCGGTGATTCATCCAAGGTTTCCGGTAAAACACAGCTGGAATAGATCCCGGACATTTCTTTTTCATACTCTGCCATGGATAGTTTAGCAAAAGCCTGTTTACGACTCATCAAGCGCCCCGCTCCATGCGGTGCCGAATAGTTCCATTCCGGATTGCCTTTTCCTAGGCAAATCAAACTGCCATCCCGCATATTGATCGGAATCAATAGTTTCTCACCCTCAAAAGCGGAAACTGAACCTTTTCTTAGAATCATCTTATCTAAGTCGATATAGTTATGAATTGTGGTAAATTCTTCTTTCACTTCTAGATGCAACGCTGAAATTATTACTTCCGCCATCGCTTTACGGTTTAATACCGCAAACTTCTGAATCAGTTGCATGTCAGACAAATAATCGTCAAACAGCTTTCCTTCCACATAGACTAAAGATTCCGGAAGACTTAACGAATGTGCCTGCTGTAATTCCTTGATCATCGGTTGAATTTCCTGGAAACGACCTTCTTTTTTCAGTTTGAGAATCATTTCCTGAATCTGATAATTAGCCCCACCCCATAAAGCCTTGCGTCCTTCTTCCTGGTAAAAGAAGGCAACTTCATTTCCCAGATGTCTACTCCTGGAATGAATTACCAAAAACAACTTATTATTTTCATCTTTATCTACTTCGATAAAGTGATTGCCACCGCCTAAAGAGCCGATACTTTTTTTGGCTCGACCAATATTAACTTTATTAGCACAACGTAGTTTTTCTAAGTCAATTTCCTTACTAAAAGGATGCTCGGTTTCACGAATTTCCTGACCGCTAGGAATCAAGGTATGAATAACTTCATCCAATCTTTCTAGGTCAAGTTCCTTATTAACCAACTCGATTGTTTCCATCCCGCAGCCGATATCGACTCCGACCATTCCCGGTACAACTTTATCTTGGATGGTCATTGTCGTTCCGATCGTGCAGCCTTTTCCGGCATGAACATCGGGCATGATGCGGATTTTACAACCAGAAAAAACTTCCTGATCACAAACTAATTTGATCTGTGCCTTGGATACTTCATCGAGATGCTCGGTGAAGCAAAGTGCCTTATTATATAATCCATTTACTTCAATCATTCATTGTCTCCCTCTTAATCAGGAAACATTTCCTGATTATTGGTTTTGTTTAAGCCAAACAATCATGCGCTTTGTCGCTTCGACAATCATTGTCTGGGGACTGGCTAGATTGACCCGGATATAACCGGTACCCTTCATCCCATAATCTCCCCCATCATTCACCCAAACCTTAGCTTCCTTCAGTAAATTTTTTGCGGCATTCTTGGGATCCTTTACCGTGTTATTTAAATTTACCCAAGCCAAATATGTTCCTTCCAAAGGCGAAATGATTGCTGAAGGTACTTCTTTGTTAAGCTGTTGTTTAAGATATTCGTAATTATTACCGATATATTTATTTAATTCATCGACCCAAGCACTGCCGAATTCATAGGCTGCTTTCGTCGCTACTAATCCGAAGATATTCCCCGCCATTACCCCATTCTCTTTCATTTTATCCTGATATATTTTTCTTAGTTTTTCATTCTTAATAACCATCGTCGCATTCTGTAAACCGGCTAAATTAAAAGTCTTTGTCGCCGAGAAACTGACTAAACAATTATCGTTTCCTTCAGGCATCGCATTAAGACAGCAGGTATATTTATATCCAGGCTGAATAAAATCCGAATGGATCTCATCTGACAGAATCATTACTTCATGTTTGACACAAATCTTACATAGCTGGGCTAATTCTTCTGGACTCCAAACTCGGGAGACCGGATTATGCGGATTACAGAGAATAAACATCTTGACGTTATTCTTGACGATTTTATCCTCAAAATCTTGTAGATCTAAATTATAGTTTCCGTCTTTCTCAACTAACGGATTCTCAATCAATTTTCTTTTCGTCTGTTCGATTGAATGAAAGAACGGCGGATAAACCGGAGTTTGAATAATGATTGAATCTTCGGGTTTAGTATAGGCGTGAATCGCATTTACGATACCCGGAATAACCCCCGGAATTACGATTAAATCCTCTTTCGTAACTTGAAGATTATGTCGATTCTTCAACCAGTTGATAATACTGGCATAGTACGCATCACACTCAAAGGTATAACCATAGATGGGATGGTTAGCTCGTTCTTTAATCGCCTGTTGGATTTCGGGCATAACCTTAAAATCCATATCAGCCACCCATAATGGTAATACTTCGTTATCTTCTCTCAAATCCCACTTGACACAATCGGTATTCTTTCGGGATACTTCTTCATCGAATTCACTCATGCAATGGCCTCCTTGGTCTCAACACTACTTTCAAATAACGAGAAATGATGCGCCCGACATTCACCTAAGACATTGGTCATGTGGTCAAAGACTCTTTCCACATCAATCAAGACATTAGAATATTCAACCGCATTATTCGTCGAACATTTCTTTTCTTGCAATCTGACTAATTGATCATTGCGATACTGAGCCGTTAACATATCAACCGAATCTTCGATATTCTCCAAAGCTCCGACCGCATCCAGATCAACGGATAAATCGTTGTGTCGGAAATGATGGAATCCTTCATCCATCATTCGTTTCAAAGTCTTTAATTCATCGACGGCTTCCGGATTAAGTTTAGCATGCCAACCTAAATATTCAATCAGGTTTTTGGCATGATCACCCATTCGTTCTAGGTCCGTTGACATCTTAAACAAAGAAATACATAACGCCGAATCGTTAGGGGTTAGATCCAAAGTTGTTACTTGATTCATATAACGACTCATTTCTAAATTCGCTTTATTAAGTGCTTCTTCATTCTTATAGAGTTTATTTTTTCCGTTATCATTGTAATTAATCAACGCATTCATTCCGATGTCGAGATTCTGTTTAACTAAGTCCATCATATAATTAATCTCTCGTTTCATTTCGGTAACCGCGACCGCACCGGTACCAATCTGCCCGTTGCTTAGATATTTCGTATCTAAGATCGGTGCTTTCTCCTTATCGTCAACGCCCATATCTTTACTATCCGGAATTAACTTTCTGGCTAACCAGGCAAGCTTATTGCCAAACGGGAACAGGATCAAAGTTACTACAATCTTATAGATTGAGTTCGCATTCGCAATTTGCGTTTTAACGGAGCTGCTTAAAGAAGCGACCCAAGGAATAAACGGGACAAATTGAATAATCAGCAAAAAGACCAACATTCCGATCACGTTAAATAACAGATGGATCATCGCGGTTCTTTTCGCGTCTTTATTCGTCCCCAAGGAAGCCAAAACGCCAGTGACACAAGTTCCGATATCCGCACCTAGCATCAAATAAAAAGAGTTCTGCAAGGTAATCGCTCCGGTAACCGACAACGCTTGTAAGATACCTAAGGAAGCTGCTGAACTCTGAATAATGGCCGTAACCCCAATTCCCACTAAAACTCCTAGTAACGGATTGGAGAATTTGGTCATGAAGTTAGTAAATTCCGGCATAGCCTTTAAGGGCTCGACGGAACTGGACATGATTCCCATTCCGAGGAATAAGATTCCCATCCCGGCAATGAAAAGTCCCAGATTATTTGACTTCTTATTTTTGACAAAGATAATCATTATTACGCCGACCATCGAGATAATGGCTGCGAATTTGGAAAAGTCCAACGCAATCAATTGGGTTGTGAAAGTGGTGCCGATATTGGCACCCATGATGATATAAACCGTCTGTTCCAAGGACATAATCCCGGAATTAACGAACGAAACTAACATTACCGTGGTTGCCGAAGAACTCTGAACCAATGCGGTAACAATCATCCCGACGACGACTGCGACATATTTATTAGAAGTCAACTTCTTTAAGATCGGTTTTAATTTACTGCCGGCGATAACTTCTAAACCATCCGACATCATCTTCATGCCGTAGAGGAATAACGATAAGCCCCCAATGACTCCAATCAGAATTCCGAACATAGTTTCGCTCCCATTGGCTCAATTTTAACATAGATTTGATATAAGAGCGGACTATATTTACTGGTTAGCTTGCGACAAACGGATCAAATTATAAATTTCGGCACAGTACTTTGCGTTGAAAATATCGATGTTGGTATCTTCTGTAAACTTATTCATCCGATAAAGAATCGTATTACGATGATAATGCATCTGTTCGCCGGTCTTGGTGATATTCATTCCGTTCTCAAAAAACGCGAGGATGGTAGCCGTCGTTTCTTTATTTTCATTAAAGTAAGCGATAACTTCCTTACAGGTATCCAACATGACCTGCCTTATTTCAGCACTCCCGTTAAGTAATAAGATCGCTGTGCGGTAATTTGACCAGTCATAAATCATTTTTTCCGGATTGTATTCCTCACCGATTTTCAGCGCATCCTCGGCGATAATCAATGAGTTGTGATATTCTCCTAAGTAATTACAGAGATATCCTAAGGCCATTTTGGGCTGGGAAGATCCCAAGGCAGCGATTTGTGAATATAATTCGTCAAAGTTAAGTAGCTCATCCTTCTTAACTTCAAGTAATAGCACATACTTCAATTCATAGAGGTGAAAAAAGATATTATTGCCGATAACTTTATTAATTTGGGAATACAACATATTGGAGAAATCAAGAACCTGTTTATTATCGATACGATCCCTTTTCTTTCCTAGGCAGGTGCTAAAGTCGAATAGAATGACATAACGGGGAATTCTTAGATCGATATTGACTAACCTGGCATTCTGCCGGCATTGTTCAACCTTAGTCGGGTTTAGAACGGAGACTAAATCGCGGCCAAGTTCCCGTAAGGATTGTTGTTGCGAAGAATTGCTAGCGTTCTTAAGCTGCTCATTATTAAGCAAAGTCAAATAATCAAATGTCAGTTCCGGAATTATTTTCAAAATACTGGTTTTCGTCTCCAAATAAATCGTACAGATAAAATCTTTGTTATTGTACAAAGGAAAGTAAACACCTTTGTCGGTAATCAATTTTACTTCGCCGTTTTTCTTAACATTCAAAGCAACTTCACTGCTCTTTCGACTATTTGTTTTATGATTATTAGTAATTATAAGTTCACCTTGATCACCAAAAAGAGATATATCTCCGTCAAACATTAATTCTAACTGTTGCAATAAATGTTCGGCCGTTTCTTGATCTAGCATCTATTTTGGTATATACAAATTAGCCCATCTAACTAAGGGTAATCTGTATACGCTCCTTTCTTCCCTGGTTTTGTATCGGATCAGGGTATCCGTGTAGAATGGAAATCGTGAATGTGTACTAGTGTCATCTATTTGTAGCTTTGACTACTTAGGAGATTGTCTAGCCACCTTTGTTGTACCGGAAATTGTCATTAGTTAGATGAGCCTTTCCAGTTATGGAAATGAGTTCAAATTTAGAACCATAGTCTTTGATACATCCGGGTGGTGATCAGTCACGTTCGCAACTATTGAAAAGGAGGATTTGT
>JAEZBR010000015.1 GCA_023426935.1 Bacillota bacterium
GGAAAGGATAATCACTGTAAAAAGGATAATTTCTTTTCTTTTGTCCGGCTAAAAAAGAAGATTCGTTGGCACTGCCGGCCGATACGCCGATACAAAGATCGAAATTAATATTTTGATCAAGACAGTAATCAAACACTCCAGACGCATACATTCCCCGTAAACCACCGCCAACATCGATAATTCCGGTTTTCATCGTTTGCCTCCTGACCTATCTACTTTCTATTTTCGATTTAATAGTTATGTTGTCAATTAACATTCGGCCATATTTGTTCAAATGATTACCTGTTATAATAATTCTAAGGAGTGAGAGTTTTATGCCCAAAGTAAAATTAACTGTAGTCAGCAGTAAATGTCGTTGTGGTTATCTCAAAGAAGGGGAAGAGTTTATCGTTGAAGATCTTTGTCCGCCGATCTGTCATGAATTATGGAATTGTATCTATCCGTCGGTTTATGCCCTTCAGAACGGTGCAACGCTTGATTATGGAAATAAAAGGGCGAAACGCTTCGAAATTAAATGTCCGGATGAAGGTCGGGTAGTGATTCATGGCGAAGTCATAGAGTAAGAATTAATTATTCATGCTAATCTATAAATACGAGGTCTAGTTATGAATACTAATAATTACGAATATTTAAATCTAACGAATGATAATCTTCACAATGAACATCTTTGTTGTATCATCCGTAGTAAAGTAAGCCATCCCGGGGTCGAAAAGAAACGGGAGTGGCTTTCGCAAAGAATTAAAGATGGTCATGTCTTTCGCAAGCTGAACGCGAAAGGTTGCGCCTTTATCGAGTATGCGCCTTTGGAGAAAGCTTTCGTTCCGATTGAGGGGAAGAATTATTTCTACCTTTATTGCGAATGGGTCAACGGTGAAGTTAAAGGTCAGGGTTATGGGAAGGAATTAATGGAATACTGTCTTGAGGATGCGAAGAAACATGGGCGATCTGGGATCTGTATGCTCGGAGCCCAAAAACAGAAAGCTTGGTTATCGGATCAAAACTTCGCAAAATCATTTGGGTTTAAAGTAGTCGATTCAACGCCTAGCGGTTATGAATTATTGGCACTTTCTTTTGACGGAGCACTGCCGAAATTTACCGTAAACGCGAAGACGGAAAAGATTTTAAATAAGGAATTAACGATCTATTATGATTTCCAATGTCCCTATATGTATCAGACTATCGAATTAATTAAACAATATGGAATCGATCATCGTATTCCGGTAAATTTGATTGAAGTTAAAAACTTACAACAGGCGAAAGATTTACCTTGTGCCTTTAATAATTTCGCAGTCTTTTATCAAGGAAAGTTCCAAACCGTCAATTTATTAACCAACGATTCTTTGGAAAGGATCTTAAAAAATAATGGAAATAATTAAGATAAGGGAACATTCGGAAATGATTGATGAAGCTAGTTCTTGGTTTAGTGTTCGTTGGAAAATTCCTAAGGAAGCTTATGAGGAAAGTATGCATGTTTGTGCAAATAAATCATCCGGGATTCCGCAATGGTATCTCGCAAGGGAAGATACTCGGATTGTTGGTGGACTAGAGGTTATTCAGAATGATTTTCATGATCGTAAAGAGCTCAGTCCCAATGTCTGTGCCGTTTATGTGGAACCTAATTACCGCAATAAAGGTCTTGCCGGAAAATTACTTCAGGAAGTTTGCTTAGATATGCAGAAAATGGGTTACGATACTTTATATTTAATCACGATGCATACTTCATTCTATGAAAGATATGGTTGGACTTATTTATGTCAGGTGCAGGGGGATAATGACAAACATCCTTCAAGAATGTATATCCATGAAATGAAAGAAGGAAAGAATAATGAACTATGAGATTATTAACTTGGATACTTATTATCGTAAAGATGTCTTTAAACATTTCTCACAAGATTGTAAGTGTTCGTTATCGCTTACTTCCCGCATCGATGTGACTGAATTAAAAGAATGTTCGGATAAAACCAAAACGAAGTTTTATCTTAACTTTCTTTATTTATTATGTAAGGTCTTAAACTCCCGACGCGATTATCGGATGGCCTATCTCTGGAAGGAAGAAAAATTAATCTGTTTCGATCAAATTAATCCGACACATTATCTTTTCCATGAAGATACCGAAACCTGCAGCCCCATCTATTCAACCTATAATGAGGACTATCAAACTTTCTATCAGATGGCTTTAGAGGATATGGAGAAAGGAAAAATGATTAATGAATATAGTTTAGATGCCGAAAATCATCCGAACTGGTTCGATGCTTCATATATTTCTTGGTTATCCTATGATTCTTTGAATCTTGAATTACCGGATGGCTACCTTTATTTCCAACCGATAATTAACTGGGGCCGATACCGACAAGAGAATGATAGATTAATGATGCCGGTAACCGTTCGGATGAATCATGCGATTGCGGATGGATATTTAGTTTCTCAGGTATTTATCTTATTGGAAAAAGAAATAAAAGCGTTTTGCCAGAATTAATTAGCCTAAGTGTTCTCTTAGGGCTTTGATTAAGATTTCAACATCTTTAGGTGGGTTTAAGGAATATAGGATTCCATAGGGAATACTGTAATCCCAATTGACTGGAATCGTAACTAGACCGGGGTGCACATTCTTCCAACATTCAATTGTGAGTAAAACATTATCGGTCTCGGCACAACGGTTAAAAACTGCAAGATCATAGAAAGAATCGGTATCCTCGCTCTTGATTTGAGGATGACCAGTTTGTAAGTCATGGCGAATAAAATCGTTAACGCCGGAATCACCTTGCTTGACCATCATTAGAGTATACCCTTCAAGATCTTTGACCTGAAGGATTTTTTTATTCGCCAGAGGATGACCACGACGGACGGCGACCATTTTTTTATAACGACCGACTGGCAAAAAATTCGCCAAAGAGAGCCAGGTCTTGGAATCGCAAACGCCGATCAAAAAATCAAACTTCTTTCCTAGTTGAGAGATCTCGGCAATGATACCTCGATGATCATCCTCAAAAGGAACTAAATGTAACTTATAATTCAAAAATTCATTGTTAACGGTATACCAAAGATCCATGAAAGGCTTTGCCGGATTCAATAAGGAAGTACCGACACAGAAAGTCTGTTTATAAGCGGTTTCTAGTTCTTTGGCCGCATTGATCGATTTATGCGAATAGTCGATCATAAACTTCGCATCGTCATAGATTTGTTTCCCGCTTGGTGTTAACATAACCCCGGAAGAAGCTCTTTGGATCAAAGTCAAACCTAAATGTTCCTCTAAAGCGTTTATCTGCTTCATAATCGCGGTTGGAGAAAGAAATAGTTTAGCTGCGGCCTTATTAAAACTTCCGGTATCAACTACTACGATAAAGGTATCTAATAAAGGATTGTACATAATTCGCCTTTCTATTAACATTTAGTTAATACCATTATAACTAATCGGAGATTCTAAAACAATCAAAAAGGTTTTATAAATAAGGTAACAAACCAAGGAGGAATTATGAAATGGCTAGTTTGATCGCCTATTTTTCCCGCAAGGATGAGAATTATGTAAGTGGGACATTAAAGTATTTAGAAGTCGGTAATACGAAGATTGTCGCTACTATGTTACAGAAGTTAACCGGCAGTGATCTCTTCTTCATTGAAATGAAAGAGCCTTATGCCGAAAAGTATAACGATTGTATCGAACAAGCTCAGGAAGACCAGAAGAAGAATGCTAGACCGGAACTTAAGAAATATCTTAAGGATCTTGATCAATATGACACTATTTATTTAGGCTATCCCAATTATTGGGGGACGATGCCGATGGTGGTATTCACATTCTTAGATCACTATAATCTAAAAGGAAAGACGATCAAACCGTTCTGTACCAATGAAGGAAGTGGCTTAGGCCGCAGCATGGAAGATTTAAAGAAAGAATGTCCGGAGGCGATCATTAAACCGGGCTTAGCGATCAATGGCAGTCGGGTCAATGATTGTGATGTGCAACTTCAGAAATGGGTCAAGGAATAAATGAGTAAACCTTATATCTTCTGCCACATGATGACTTCCCTAGACGGAAAGATCATGGGTGATTACCTGAAAAGTAAGGAAGGGGAAAAAGCTGGAGAACTATTCTATGATTTAGCGTTCGGTAAAGATCCTTATTATCACCATCAAGGTTGGTTATCCGGCCGGATTACCACTGACGATAACTTCACCTTCTACGAATTGCCGGAATTGAATAAGAATACGAAAAAAGTTCCGGAAGGTGATTATCTTACAAACACTAATTGCGGGATGTATTATGTTTCGGTCGATCCTTCCGGGAAATTAGGCTGGAAGAATAATTATGTTCAATACGGCGATACTAAAGCACAGGTGATTGAAATCTTAACTAAGAAAGTGACGAATGAATATTTAGACTTTCTAAGCAGAAAAAAGATTCCATATCTTATTTCCGGTGAAGAGAGAATCGATTTTACCGAAGTAATGGATAAATTAAAGAAGATTTATGGCATAGAGACTCTGATGTTGGGTGGTGGGGCGATCTTGAACTGGTCATTTATAGCGACCGGGATGTGTGATGAAGTAAGTATCGTCATCGCCGCCAGTGCCGATGGTTCTCCGGATACTGCCTCGATTTTTAACGCCAAAAAATACGGTTCGACTTTAGTCCGGAATTTTAAACTAATGGAGATAAAGAGTTTTGAGAATACGGTTTGGTTAAGATATAAAGTTATAAATAAATTCGAACAGTAAACAATTTTGTGGATAAATACAGTGCCTGATATAATGGTATAGCCAAATATAGAAACACTTAAGCAGCTATCTAGCTCTATGTTTGGCGACATCTCCGTTAGATGGCTGCTTAAGTGACGGAGATGCCGCTATGCCGTAAGCGTCAAGCGTTAGACATAGGGTGATAAAAGAAAAGATACAGCTGATCAGTGCCGTATCTTTAAATTTATCGGTAGGTGTTTTGAATAAGGTAGAAGTGTTTCTAGCTTCTCATTGTCGCTCATATCTATGCCTATCATCTGCTCAAGAATGTAGGTTAAGTAAGCTTCAGGCTT
>JAEZBR010000057.1 GCA_023426935.1 Bacillota bacterium
GGATTACAAACAGATTTTAACATTCTTCCTAATTTCCACAAGTATCTTCTTTAAATTATTCTTTTAGGCACTAGTTTTTATCCGATCTGTAAGACTTACTTCAACTTTATTTTCGGTCCTTTTTGAAGTGGAATTTAACTTTTCACTTCAGCTTAGTAGTAGTGGCTGGATAAGCTTCTGAGGAAACTCTGCGAGCTAAGACTAATAAACGTTTTGCATCATTATAACGAACACAGGTCTGTAAGGTGATAAACTTATCTCCATAGCTGATTTGACCTTCGGTATCGATCTCGTTATTTCCTTGCGGATGGGAGATGAAATTGTCAAATTCGCTCTTACTGCTGAAATCTCGTTGCGTATAATCGTAAGTCGCATAATCAGCGACTTTGAAATAGTAAACATAAGTTACTTGATAAGTATCGATTGAGTTTTCCCAATAAACTTTGAAGGTTTTATTGGCTTGGTAGTTCTCTTGTTTGGTTAATAAGGTTAATGGTGAGAACATTCTAGTCGTATCTGCATAAACATAGTGACCATAGATCGTGATATTGGTATCCGTTAAAGAATCAATATAGTCGACAAACGGCGTTCCGGCTTCATCGTAACTATCCAAGAAAGAATGGGTTAAATAATAGTCGTTATTAACGGGTAATACTAACGGTTCCGAAACAAGTCCGGAATCGAATCTTAAGTAACCGACGAATTCGGAATTCTGTGCTTTCAAAGCATTCCAAGAATCTTTATTGAAACTCCACTTTTTTCCCGATGAATCGGTAGGAGCGGTATCATCGATGATTGAGGAAACATTATTGTTTTCTTTCTTACTCTTACGTACGCCAATCTCATAAGAAAAGATTTGATAGGAACTAAAGATGGCGATTCCTAAGCAGATAACGATCAGAAGATTCGTAATAAGACTTAAAACGTTTTTTTTCATCAGCACTCCTAGGATTGTTTATTCAACGGATACATTATACAATATCACTTATGAAAAAGACACTTTTATACCCGGCATTATTTTTTGATATCGATGCCACCCTGGTTAATCCTAAGACCGGATTAATCCCGGATAATGCCATCAAAGAAATTAGTAAGCTTAGAGCTAAAGGATACCGTTGCTGTTTAGCTTCAGGCCGGGAGTATCATAATGCGCTTAATAATACGACCGTCTTTCAATATCCTTGGGATGGATATATCGGAGCTAACGGCCAGCAGATTGTCGATAGTGAAGGTAAGTTTCTGCAGAATGAATATCTTAGCGAAGAGTTAGTAAACAAGATTATCCAGACCGCAGAAAGACTGCATCATTCAATCGTGCTAGTCTTAGAGGATAAATGGGAATTGATTACGAAACCCGATAAGAACACCTATAAGAGTTTCGAACTATTCCACTATCAGATGTTAGAACCGGTAAAGTATCAAGGTGAGAAGGTCGTTTATGCGATTGTGTTTGCGGATATCGGCTATGATTATCAGGACTATGCGATGTTAGGTTTAAGCCCGGCTCTGTCTTATTATCCCTATGCCGATCTGGTAGTGGCAGGATGTACGAAAGCTAAAGCAATTGAAAAGTATTTGCAGCATTACAAACTCAAAGAGTATATCGGTTTCGGTGATTCGATGAATGATTATGAGATGTTAAAACATGCTGATTTGGCAGTCGCTATGGGATCGGGGGATCCAGAATTACATAAGATTGCGGACATCGTTACCAAACCGTTAACCCAAGATGGTCTAGCTTTAGCCCTGAAAGAAATCCAAGCCGAGTATTTAACGAAAGAGGTCAAGAAATGAAAACCAAATTATCTTTATTAGAAAAGTATGCGCGTTTAGCAGTAAGAAAAGGAGTCAATGTCCAAAAGGGACAACCTTTAGTGATTAGGGCTTCGGTCCAAGATTATGAGTTTATCCGGTTATGCGTTAAGGAAGCTTATAAAGCCGGAAGCGGAAAAGTTACCATCAACTGGAACGATGAAGAAATATCCAAGAGTGAATACTCCGCTTTAACCTCTGAACAATTGTCGGATATTCCTAACTGGATGGAAGGTAAGATTAAGGATGAGCATCAGAAGGGGGCTTGTTATTTATCAATCTATTCCGCAACTCCGGGATATTTAAAAGATATTCCCCCGGAGAAACTGAATGCGGCTTCCAAAGCTTTCTCGAAGAAGATGGGAAAGTATCAGAAATATACCATGAACAATATCGGTCAATGGTCAATCTTGGCTTTACCCAGTATCGGTTGGGCAAAAGTAGTTTTTCCAAACGATAGTGAAGAAGTCGCTTATAAGAAATTAGAGAAAGCAATTTATGCAACCTGTCGGGTAACTAAGGATAACGATCCGCTCAAGGAATGGACTAAACATGATGCGGAGATCTTAAAACATAACGAAATCTTAACTAATTATAATTTCCAAGCTTTACACTTTACGAATTCTTTAGGTACCGATTTAACGGTCGGATTAGTCAAGAACCATTTATGGGCTGGGGGAAATTGTACCTCTGCGTCCGGTGTTGTTTTCGACCCCAATATGCCTACCGAAGAAACATTCTGTATGCCGGAGAAGACCGGAGTCGACGGAATCGTCTATGCTTCCAAACCATTAAGTTATAATGGCAAAGTTATTGAGGATTTCTGGTTCAAGTTTGAGAAGGGAAAAGTGGTATCTTTCGGTGCCAAAAAGGAAAAAGCTGCCTTAAAGAAATTATTAGATTACGATGCCGGCAGTCGTTATCTTGGGGAAGTTGCGTTAATCTCTTATGATTCCCCGGTCAGCAAGACCGGAATCTTATTCTTCAATACCTTATTCGATGAGAATGCGGCTTGTCACTTAGCCTTAGGTCGACCTTATCCGGAAAACCTTAAGGGTGGGCTTGAGATGAACGATGCTCAGCTGAAGAAAGCCGGTGCCAATTCCTCCTTGGTTCATGAAGACTTTATGTTTGGAACTAAAGATCTTAAAGTTGACGGAATCAAATATGATGGCAGTATTGTACCGGTCTTCCGTAAAGGAAACTTCGTAATTTAGAATGATAAAAAAGATAGCGGTTTTTATTTCACCGCTATCCTTTTATTTATTACGTTTACTGTTCGCTAATTCAAACTGATAAGAGTCTTTGCACATGGTGACGATATTTCTCTTAGCAGTGAAGTGAATCTTCTTTTTCGCATAACTGGGATCGGCCCAGACCTCCGGTAGATCGCCAGGGCGCCGACCGATGATCTCATAGGGGATGGTTAGCTTGTTGGCTTTCTCAAAGGCTTTAATTAATTCTAAGACACTGGTTCCTTTACCGGTTCCGACATTGACATAATCGATACCGGATTGAGAGTCTAACGCTTTTAAGGCACCTAGATGGGCATTAGCCAGATCTTCGACATGGATATAATCACGGATTCCGGTACCGTCCGGCGTCGGATAATCATTCCCATAGACTCTCAATTTATCTAATTGACCGGTCGCAACTTTAACGATGTAAGGCATTAGGTTATTCGGAATTCCGTTAGGTTCTTCACCGATTAGTCCGGATTCATGAGCCCCGATGGGATTGAAATATCTTAGGGCAATGATTGACCATTGAGGATCCGCGAACGCTAAATCCGCAAGAATTCGTTCAATCATAATCTTGGTTTGCCCATAGGGATTGGAAGCATTCCCAACCGGGCTTTGTTCGGTCAAAGGCATAACTTCACTTTTCGCATAAACCGTAGCGGAAGAAGAGAAGACGATCTTCTTACAATCAAACTGTTGCATTACTTCCAATAAAGTTAAGGTGGTATCTAAATTATTCCGATAATATTTTAGGGGTTTACCGACGGATTCGCCGACGGCTTTATAACCCGCAAAATGAATGACGGCATCAATCTTATTTTCCTTGAATACTTTACGCATGAAAGTCTTGTTTTCGACATCGCCTTCCATGAACACAAACTTCTTGCCGGTAATTTTCTTAATCGCCTTAATAGCGAAGGTTTTTGAGTTATAGTAATTATCGACAATAACGACTTTATAATCATTCTGAAGTAAGGCTACGGCCGTATGGGAACCAATAAATCCGGCTCCGCCGGTAACTAAGATTGTAGGCTTAACGCTTTTTTTGTTCATTTCTTCACCTCGTGTTTCTATCATACCACGGGTGATAATTAATGTAGTATAATATTTTCGGTGAGGTAAGATCATGAACGAAAAAGAAATAATCAAAGAATTAAGAAGTACTTTTAAAGAATTATTTAAGGATGATACGGATGCCAGAATCTTCTTTGCGCCAGGCAGAGTTAATCTGATTGGCGAACATACGGATTATAACGGAGGTCATGTCTTTCCTTGTGCTTTGACCATCGGAACTTATGCCATTGCCAGGAAACGCAACGATACGAAATTTAATTTCTATTCGTTAAACTTTCCGAAAAGAGAGATTGTGACGAGTTCTTTAGAAGAGATGACCGGTTATGATAAGACCAAGAGTTGGACGAATTATCCCGCTGGGGTTGTTTGGACTTTTGGCCAAAAGGGTCATCCGATTCCTCAGGGGTTAGATATCGTGGTCTGCGGCAATATTCCGGTCAGTTCCGGACTTTCAAGTTCAGCTTCTTTAGAAGTATTGATGGGATATATTCTCAAAGAAATATTCTCGATTCCGGTTACGAATCAGGATCTAGCCTTATATGGTCAGTATGCGGAGAATAAATACATTGGGGTCAATTGCGGAATCATGGATCAGTTCGTGATCGCAATGGGAAAAGAAGATCACGCAATCTTCTTAGATACCTCTAATTT
Organism: Bacillota bacterium; assembly: GCA_023426935.1. Classification (GTDB taxonomy): domain Bacteria; phylum Bacillota_I; class Bacilli_A; order Erysipelotrichales; family Erysipelotrichaceae; genus RUG11872. The sequence continues at coordinate 4,779 of JAEZBR010000057.1, forward strand.
AAAATTCGATTATGTTCCGGTTATTCTCAAGGATGAAAGCTTGGTAATCGTGAATACGAATCGTCCCAGAGGTTTACATGATTCAAAATATAACGAAAGACGGGCTGAATGTGAGAGTGCTTTAGCAGATTTACAGAAAGTCGTCAAAATCTCTTCGTTAGGCGATTTAGACGATGCCGGCTTTGAAAAATACGGTTCGGCGATTAAGAATGAAGTTAATTACCGCCGGGCCAGACATGCCGTGAGTGAGAATCAAAGAACGATTAAAGCGGTTACGGCTTTAAGAAATAACGATCTAGTAACCTTTGGACAATTAATGAATCAAAGTCATGATTCTTTAGATAAGGATTATGAGGTTACCGGAAAGGAATTGGATGCGTTAGTAAATGCGGCTAGAAGAGTTGAAGGAGTCATCGGTTCAAGAATGACCGGTGCCGGTTTTGGGGGCTGTACCGTAAATCTAGTCAAGAAAGAAGCAGTCGAAAATTTCAAGCGTGAAGTCGAAACCGCGTATGAGAAAGAAATCGGTTATAAACCGAGTTTCTATGATGTCTCCATCGGTTTTGGACCTAAGGAGTTCTAAGATGGGCGAACGGATCTTTGGAAAAACCCCGCGGGGGAAACTTACCCATTTATATTCTTTGGAGAATGATTACTATCGAATCACGATGAGTGATTACGGTGCTACTTTAGTTTCTTTGATCGATAAGAAGACGGGGATCGATATCGTATTGGGATATAACAGTGTTGATGGTTATTTAAAGACCTGTCCCTATATGGGAGCTACGGTAGGCAGAGTTTGCAACCGCATCGGAAAAGGAAGTTTCAAATTAAACGATAAAACTTATCATTTAATGACTAATGATCGGGGCAATACTTTACATGGCGGTTTAGTTGGTTTCGCCTCGAAGATCTGGGTGCCGGAAATAAAGGAAACGGCGTTAATCTTTACTTTGGAATCGCCAGATGGCGATGAAGGATTCCCCGGTAAAGTTGAAGTGAAAGCGAAGTATGAATTAATAAATGATAAACTGATCTTTACCTGGTCAGGAATTAGTGATCAGGATACTTTACTTTCGTTGACTAATCACGCTTACTTTAATCTTGCAGGGCCTAGAAGTTTATCCGTTCTTGATCAAGAACTGAAAATTAACAGTGAACAGATTGCCGATGTCGATGAGAATGGTTTAGCGGAGGAAACGACATCGGAGGTTAAAGATACCCCCTTCGATTTTAGAAAGTATAAAAAGATCGGAAAGGATTTGAATAAAGAAAATCCGCAGTTAAAAAACGGTCAGGGTTATGATCATCACTTTATTATTTCCGGGACGGGTTTAAGAGAAGCTGCAAGATTAAAAGGAAATGGGCTTGAATTAATCGTTTCGACCGATCTGCCGGGCTTACAGTTATACAGTGCGAATTTTTTGGAAGGTAACTCTTTGGGTAAAGAAGGGGGAATATTCCCGAAACATTCCGCTGTCTGTTTAGAAACCCAATATGTTCCCAATGCGATCAATTATGAGAAGTATGATAAACCAATCTTGTTAAAGGGAAAGGAAATGATCCATCAGACGATTTATCAGGTGGCTCATTATGAGTAAGATCTTCGTCACCGGCGATACGCATGGTCTTATCGATATCTATCATATTTTACCGGATAGTTTTACGCAGGCTAATGAATTGACCAGGGATGATTATCTAATCGTCGCGGGTGATTGTGGCGTGTTGTTTTATCCGGATATGGCGGATAATCAGAAGGTATTAAAAATCGTTTCCGAATTACCCTATACTTTATTATGGGTGGATGGCAATCATGAAAACTTCGATTTGATCGAACAATATCCGGTTACGCCATGGAAGGGCGGACTAATCCAAAAGATCGGGGAGAATTGTTTCCACCTAACCCGGGGAAGTTACTATGATCTCGACGGTACCACGATTTTCGCGTTTGGCGGCGGGATCTCAATTGATCGGAAATGGCGCAGAGAACATGTCAGTTGGTGGCCGCAGGAATTGCCGAACTCTACCGAATACAATCTGGGCTTAGACAATTTAAAGAAGCATCAGAATAAAGTCGATTGTATTATTACCCATGCCGCTCCGCTTTCGGTAATGAAAGGAATCTTTGGCGGTGATGGTTTTTCATTCGAAGACGGACGCGGAGAAATTCCGTTGGATACTTATTTGGAAGAACTAAAGAATAGCATCGACTATAAACATTGGTACTTAGGACATTTACACAAAGATGATGAAGAAACTTTCAAAGAAGAAAGAATAACTTTACTGTACCAACAGATCAAACAGATCAAATAAGGAGAACTATGATTCAAAATACTTTCGACCCCTCTAGCGAGGAAGTGATTTTACCTTCGATGGTCTACGAACAAGCAAAGATAACGCTAGAAACGATGATCATTACTTTCTCGTATAAAGTAATCGATTATTTAAAAGAAAATGGTTTAATTGAACCCTTGGATGATGTCTGCCGAAGTGTTTCGGGACAGCAGCCGATTTATGTATTAAAAGATTATCCGGGAATCGGCGTTTTTAAGACGATTCCGGGAGCCGCAACGACGGTCTGTTTCTTGGAAGAATTAGGGCATATCGTCAAGACGAAAAAGTTTATTCTGTTCGGCAGCTGTGGGGTTTTGGATACTAACTTGGTAGCGGGTAAGATTATCGTACCGGATTGCGCAATCCGTGATGAAGGTACCAGCTATCACTATGCCAAAGCGGAAAATGAAATTGAAATTAAAAATGCGAAGTTTATTTCGCAGCTTTTCACTAAGCATCATATCGAACATGTGCTTGGGAAAACCTGGACCACGGATGCGATCTACCGGGAAACTAAGGACTTAGTTAAGAAAAGAAAAGCGGAAGGCTGTATCTGTGTCGAGATGGAAGTTGCCGCGGTGCAGGCAATGTGTGATTTTCGAAATTACGAATTCTATCCGTTTATTTACAGTGCCGATAATTTAGATGCGTCAGCTTGGGATATTCGGATTTTGGGAAATGTCGGGAAGAATGAATTCGCGGACTACTTTTCCGTCGCTTTGTCGTTGGCTAAAGCGATAAATCGAGAGTAAAATAATGGCGTTTATAACTGGGGCAGATAAGGAGAAGTGGCGTGATTGAATTAAAAAACATTCATAAAGTTTATGAAGGCGCGGCTAAAGTTGAAGCTTTGAAGGGAATTACGGTTAATTTCCGTCAAAGTGAATTTGTGGCGATCCTAGGCCCTAGCGGTGGCGGTAAGACAACCTTACTGAATATCATTGGTGGCTTGGATCATTGTAGCCAAGGTGATCTTTTAATTGATGGACGTTCAACTAAATCTTATAACGACCGAGATTGGGATACCTATCGGAATCATACCATCGGCTTTGTGTTTCAAAACTATAACTTGATACCGCATCAGACCGTACTTGCGAATGTCGAATTAGCGTTAACCATCTCCGGAGTTTCTAAAACCAGACGCAAACAAAAGGCGATAGCGGCTTTAGATTCCGTAGGTTTACATGATCAGATCAATAAGAAACCTAATACGTTATCCGGCGGCCAGATGCAGCGAGTGGCGATTGCCCGAGCTTTAGTCAATGATCCTTCGGTTATCTTAGCCGATGAACCTACCGGTGCCTTGGATTCGTTAACCGGTAATTCCATCATGAAAATCCTTAAGCAGGTTTCTAGGGAACGGTTAGTGGTCATGGTCACGCATAATCCGGATTTGGCGAATGAATATGCCTCCAGAATTATTCGGTTGGAAGATGGAAAACTGATCGATGATAGTAATCCGTATGAAATTAAGGAAGAAAAAACTTCAACCCTCAAGAATATCAAGCATACAACGATGAGTTTATTGACGGCGCTGAATCTGTCATTGAATAATCTTATGACTAAGAAAGCCCGAACCTTCTTAACTTCTTTTGCCGGTTCGATCGGAATCATTGGGATCGCCTTGATCCTATCCTTATCTAACGGTGTGAATGGTTATATCAAGCAGGTTCAGACCGACACCTTATCCAGTTATCCTTTGAGCATCCGAAATTCTTCCGCGGATCTTTCGAGCATGGTCTCGATGATGGCGGCGACTAGAGAAGGAAATGAAGAAAAAACCGAAGGTTCCGTTTCCGAAACCAAAATCTTGAATGATATGTTCGCCAAGATCGGTACCAACGATCTGGCTAGGTTCAAGACTTACCTTGAAGAAAATCAGGATATGGTCGATAAAGATGTCTCGGCCTTACAGTATGTTTATAATGTGACCCCGCAGATCTATGCGTCCGATACTTCCAACGGGGTCTTACAACTCAATCCGAGTGATTTGACTAGTTCCCTAGGCAGCAGTGTTTATGCGACTTCGGTATTCCAAGAGATGGCGGATTCGACCGAATTATTGGAGTCCCAATTCACAATGGTGGCTGGAAACTGGCCTAAAGCTTATAACGAAGTCGTGTTAATTCTAAGCCGAAACGGTAATCTGACCGATTTTACCGAATATTCTTTAGGTTTAAGAGATCAGGAAGAATTTAAAACAATGTTGGCATCCGTTCTAAAGGGTGATGAAGTCAGTACTCCGAGTGATACGAAGACTTACAGTTACGATGACCTTTTAAAACTAAACTATAAAGTAGTCTGTTCTTCGGATTATTATCGGTACAATTCCGAATACAAAATCTACGAAGATATGCGGGATGATGAGACTTATTTAAAGAATTTAGTCGATTCGGGAATCGAATTGAAAGTAGTCGGAATTATTCAACCCGCAGATGATACGAAAATGTCTACTTTGACTAGCGGAATCGGATATACTTCCGCTTTGACTTCCAAACTAATGGCAAAAGCTAGTGATTCGGAAATTGTAAAAGCTCAGTTGGCGAATACCGATGTCGATGTTTTTACCAATCGGACTTTTACCGAAGAAAAAAATAATCAGGATAATTCTTTCGATATGAATAATCTAGTCAGTATCGATTCTGCCAAGATGGCTTCCGCCGTCGGCATGAATATCGATCAGACGACCAT
>JAEZBR010000058.1 GCA_023426935.1 Bacillota bacterium
TAGCCTATGGTTATCAGGGAAGTGTCGATAAGTATGACTTTAAGGCCCAGGCACTCAAATATGGAGCAGTGATTTCGGATGCCAGATATCCTCTGGAGAAACCATCCTGATATTTATTTTGGCTCAATATCAATGGTAAATTATTATTGAAAAAATGGATGTTAAAGTGAAGTGTTGAACATGATAACGAAATGTGATTATGAGAACGCATAGATGTTTCTAATGTATATTATTGATGGGCACCGTGGATTGTAAATTCAAGCTTTGGTTTAAATGATTTTAACAAGTATAATAAATGATTCTGATTTTATAGATTTATCTTGCTATAAAAAACATAAGTCGAGAATAACTAGTTGAACAATTGAAAGGTAGCCGATAATAGTATCTTAAGCTTACATATCAATTAAGAGAGTAAATTAGTCTTAATGTTAAAAAACTGATGATAAGAATAAAGATTAATAATGCTGGTTGGTATTTTTGCTAAATAAGGAGGCAATTATGGAAAAACTTATTAGTTCATTATTGACTATTCTTGTTGCTTTATCATCTCTTTCAATTGTATATGCTGATGAAGAAAGTAAAAATGCTATTACTCCTAATGTGAGTGAATTGAGCAGTTTTCTTTACGAAGGTGTATTACCATTTAAAGAAAATTTTGAGATTGGTAAGTATGCAAACGAGTTGAGCTTTGGAAATGGAATCAAAATTTATAGTTTGCATGACGGATTGATCATCGATACGGAAAAGACAGTATTTCCAGTCTATTATTCTAATAATGGTGAAATGATAGGCGCTATTCAGGTATTTTATGATTTTAATCATAAAATACAATACTTTTATCAGGAAACTAATTTAAGTGAATTAAGAGAAGTGTTGGAGAAATCTTCTGCGGTGATGATCTTATCTGATGAAGATGGGACAGCGGTTATTGGTGACAAGATAGTGTTGTATTTTGGTAATGTCCATGATGATTTAGAAGAAACTGCAGAGAATATTACTAAAGAGAGATTAACAGTAATAACCTCTAATAGATACTCCGCTAATTTTTCTAGTAATACTTTATCTTACCCTAGCTATCATACAGTTACTGGGTTTAATTCTTCTGATTTAAAGAAAGGCATGGGTAGCTATAATGCAATTTGTTGGGCGGCATGTATGGCATCGGTTATCAAGTATCATACTCACGGAACATACTCTGCCGAGGAAATTGCTGGATATTCAGATTATAGTAAATCAATGGGAGAAGTCCGAGCATCTCTCAATAATTACTATAGTGTATCCACAAGTGCTTCTTATACATCCTCGCCAAGTGAAATAACCATTATGTCTAACCTATGCAATGATTATCCGCTTTTATTAGGCATGAGACGTGCTTCTCCAAATTTAGGCCATATGATAACTATATATGGATATTCTGCGGGATCAAATTATTTTTCTGTTTATTACTTAGATCCTTTAGGAAGTGGAGCATTTTATACTTCAACAGTAAGCGCAGTTTCGCCTATTACATTTACTTTGCCTTCGTTATGTAGTACAACATTTTATTGCGAATCATATCTAGTAACTTACAATTAGGATTAGGTGGTGTAACTAATGTACAAAAGTCAGAATAAGCTATTCATCCATGTTATTTTAGTACTTGTTTTGTTTATATCGTCATTGACGACCTCGTGTGCTAGATCATCAAAAGAGGCACTAGAACGCAGAAAGAGAATTTTTGACCAAAATTTGTCAAAACCGTATATCTACTATGGGGGACACCTATTTATTCCTTCGACGGCTCAAACTTATTTGGGTGGCGATGCTGAAACATATACTACGGAACTGCATGTTTATGCGAAGACAATCGAAACTTTACCAGCAGGCTTTGTTAAAAAGGGAACGCTTCATTGTATGGTCGATGAAATACTAGTTGACACTTATAGTACCGTTACTGATTTCAGTCATTATCTGACGGAAGATGGCGATGTTTTATTAGATCTCTTAGACGGAGTATCTTATTATGTCAATCCGGATATTATCAATTACCTTTTCATAAAATATCAAAATGAATATGTAATTTGTTACGATCAAATTGGTGAAGGTTTCTGGATAGTTTACGAGCATAATCTTTATGTAGATTACGATACATACCATTATACTAAACATCTATATCCGGACGGTGATTATTCGGCTGGCGATGAAATAGGCAACGATGAATGTAAATTAGCTCATGAAGACGGCGTCAAATACTTGGGGATATTAAAGATCATTGACGATCCTAAACTTAGTTATCTCATCCCCGATACGGATCTGATTTCAAACATTTCTGATGATGAAGGTTATAGTATATTTGTCAATATAGATAAAAATATTTTGTTTACCTGTGCGAGAGATGAAGATGGTTGCAAGAACTACGATTGTTCTAATTCTTCAACCGACAAGTTATACTTCTCGAGTTATATCCGTCTAGACCCTAAACTATATCGTTTGAGTGCTTTCTGAGTGTTTGCTTTTTGACTATATGAGCAGGAAGATTGTAATCTTTGAGAAAATTCAGAAGGTATAAACCAAGGGGAAATTAAATCGAAGTATTCATTTTGTTTCTGTATTTGAAAGGGGACGAATGCCCATGAAAAAAGCTTCGATAATTGTTACTCTTTGTATTGCTATTTTATTGTTATTTCCAGTGAATACGGTTTTTGCTATAGACATAATAAAGTATGAGATTTCAAAATGTTCTTTGGGTGTTACTTGTACACCAGTTGGCAATCCATATTATTAGTTGAGAACGAAAAATATATTCTAGTTCAAAAGTATATTTGTGTTCGCAGTGATGGGAGTTATTACTATACGGTTCGAAGAATTGTTGAACTGCTTGGGGCTCCGAGAACATAGCTTATTGAGCTAATGAGGAGGCCATAATGCTGAAACTTGCGATTAAGGGAATGCGGGGACGGAAAAAACAAACTTGGCTGACGTTAGTTATTTTAACTATGGTCATAATTGTCGTTATGGGCTCCGCGTTATATTCTTATTCTTCATCGGTCGGTGATCTTCAACGGAAAAAAGAAACCTATGGTAGTTGGCAATTTGCGTATTATGAAGAGACTAAAGAGCGCGTTGAACAGTTAAAGACTAATAGTGAATTGGAAGTAGGGGTTGGAACCCAACTAGGGAAGATCGTCAGTTCCAATTTTATTGGCGATACTAAGATCGTAGTAGGGGAGTTAGGTTCTTTGGACCAAGGTTATCTTGACTTAAGGAATCTAAAACTACTAAGCGGTAGTTTCCCGCAAAAAGAAAATGAGATCGCTTTGAATAGTTCTTTACTAGATAGCTTAGGTTATTCTTACCAATCGGGTCAGACGATCAAAATCAATCTACTTGCTAATGATGACCTTAATAATACCGGTAAGATTCAAGAGTATGAATTTACTTTATCCGGGGTTTTATTCTCATATGACATCTTCTGGCAAAAGGGGAGCGACAACATTATTAATGCGATCGTTGCCGAGGATACTTATGTTAAAGCCGATGCGAAGGTTTATCAGGATTACTTTGAATATTTACTTGAGCGGATCAAGATCAAGGAGATCGTTGAGCGTTATCCCAATCAGATCTCCGGCGGCCAACAACAGCGTTGGGCGATTGCCAGAGCGTTAATGTTCAAACCGAAGCTGATCTTTGCGGATGAACCGATCGGTAATAGTATTTTCAATTTAATGATCGATTTAGTTCACAAAGACAAGCAGACAATTGTGATGGTAACTCATGATCTGGAATTAGTGAGTAAAGCGAATCGAATCATTACCTTGAGCGATGGGATCATTCTTAAAGATAATGATCATGATTATCATCGCTTCAAAGTTGAAAATAATTAATGATAATAAACCGGAAAGTGAAATAGCCTTCCGGTTTTTTAGTTAATCAGCAAAGAATAAAGCCTGATAAATAAAGGGATAAATGATGTTTTCAAACATTTTCTTCAAAAGGTGAAAAAAAGTAAAAATATTTTCATTTTGTTGTTGACATTGACCCACGGCTACGGTATCATAATAAAGCGCGTTTGGGAAACCGAATGCCGATCGTTCTTTGAAAACCAGTGCAGAAATATACGTCAATTCTGAAAAGGAAATGAATATATCTAAGCGACTAATAAATTAAAGATAAGGCACAGAAAGTGTGTCTTGAGCTAATTATCAGATGGAG
>JAEZBR010000074.1 GCA_023426935.1 Bacillota bacterium
TCTGCGGTTATCGACCATATCTTAATGAAGCGAGGTATTAACTGTCCAAAGGAATTTGAACAGCGGGTATACAATTATTTGAAGAAACAAGATGAGGAGCAACAGAAATGACTTTTTTCCCGGATAGTTCAACGTTTATCCAGATTGGAACCTTAGAGATTAAATGGTATGCAATCTTAATTTTGATTGGGGCTTTTGCGGCTTATTACTTAATGAGCCAACAGTTTAAAAAGATGGGCTATGAACAGGACGATGCGGATAATATTTTTATCGGCTGTCTTTTATTCGGCGTTATCGGGGCCAGAATCTGGTATGTCTTATTCTCCGATCTGCAGAGTTATTTAGCGGATCCGATTACGATAATTGAGATCTGGAATGGAGGCTTAGCGATTCACGGCGGTTTGATCGCCGGAATTATCTTCGCTTATTTATACGCGAAAAAACATAAACTGAGTTTCTTCAGAATTTCCGACGGGGTTTTACCTTATGTTTTGATTGCCCAGGCCATCGGACGCTGGGGTAATTTCATCAATCAGGAAGCATTCGGTAAACCGGTAACGGAAGCCTATTTCCAACATTGGCCGACTTTCTTGAATTTCATTAAAGAAAGAATGTTCATCAATGGCTCTTATCAAGAACCGATGTTCCTCTATGAGTCAATCCTATGTGTTATTGGCTTTATTCTGATTATCCTTTATCGCAAGTATTCGCATCCCAAACGCGGAGATCTGACTTATTGTTACCTTTTATGGTATGGCGCTATTCGGTTCTGGATCGAAGCTGACCGCAGCGATTCGCTGATGATTTTTGGACTAAAGATGGCGCAGATAATCTCAATTATTTTCATGGTAATTGGACTATTAGGATTATTGGGAGTCTGGCGTAAATTTAAGAAACCAGTCAAGCCGATTTTATTATTTGATAACGATGAAACGTTAATTGATTCCGAGAAAGCCATTCAGGATTCTTTCAAGAAAACACTAAAAGAATATATACCGGATAAAGAATTAACTCAGGATGAATTGGACGGCTTCTTAGGACCAACCTTAGAAGAAAGTTTCTCGAAGTATTTACCGCAGGATAAAGTTAGTGAAGCCTGTGAAAAATACCGGGCTTATAACGAAGAATTACTTAAAGAAGTTCAACCAATGCCTGGGGCCAAAGAAGCGATTGAGAAATGGAAGAGTGAAGGTTACAAGCTAGGTGTTGTATCTTCTAAGAAGAAAGATACGGTGCTTAAAGGATTAGGTTATGTGGGAATGGATAAGATGTTCGATGTTATTATCGGGTTGGAAGATTGTAAACATCCTAAGCCGGCTAAAGACGGGATTCTCAATGCCTGCAAGGCTCTAGGCCTATCGCATGACGAAGTTATTTATGTCGGCGACAGCGTTACCGATATTCAGGCTGCCAAGCGCGCCGGAGTTTATTCGGTAGGTTATTCTGACCAAGAAAAACGTAATAAAGAGTTGAAAGCGGCGCAGCCTAATGCGACGATCTCAAAACTATCAGAGTTGGATGAGATCCTGAAAGGAAATAATTCATGGACCGCAAATTTGAGGTAGCAATCATCGGGGCTGGACCAGCCGGAATGAGTGCAGCATTGTATGCCAGCAGAGCAGGTTTAAAAACCGTAATGATCGATCGGGGAGCTCCGGGCGGGAAAATGATGAATACCGATCGAATCGATAACTATCCTGGGGCTTTACAGATTGCCGGCAGTGAGTTGGCAACTAAGATGTTTGAACAGTCGACCCAGTTCGGCTGTGAGTATTCCTATGGCGATGTCGTAGATATTAAGGATGGTAATCCTAAAGAACTAACTTTAGCTGATGATTCAAAGATCTATGCGGATAAAGTAATAATCGCGACGGGAACCGAAGAAAGAAAACTGAATATTCCGGGAGAAAAAGAATTTACCGGACATGGGGTATCTTTCTGTGCTGTTTGTGACGGAGCATTCTATAAAGGTTTGAGCGTTATGGTTATCGGCGGGGGAAATTCAGCTTTAGCGGAAGCCATCTACTTAACTAAGTTCGCCAAGAAAATATATGTCGTTATCCGACGAGATGTCTTCCGAGCCACCCAAGTCGTCCAGGATGAATTACTTAAATATCCAATGGTTGAAGTTATTAAGAAGAAAGTTCCGGTAAAGATTATCGGCGAAGATAAAGTTACCGGAATCGTTCTCAAAGATGTTGACGACAATACGGAAATAACCGTTAAGATTGACGGAATCTTCCCTTATATCGGAGCGGATCCGTTAATCGGTTTTACTTCCCATCTGGATTTAGAGAAGGATAGTTATGGTTATCTGATTGTGAATGAAGAGATGCAGACGAATTTAGAAGGAATCTATGCGATTGGGGATGTCCGGGCTAAAGAATTACGCCAAGTCGTAACCGCCGCCAATGACGGTGCCATCGCCGCTGAAGCGATCAATCGAAATAAACATTAGTAAGCAAGCGGAACAGAAATGTTTCGCTTTTTTAATGTTTGTATATCATAAGTGATTCAGATACAATAATTAAGGATATGAATTAAGAGGTTAAACGATGAAAAAGAAATACCTTAATCTATTGTTGGCGTTATTTATTTTGGTTGGTATATTCACCCAACCGACATTTGGATATACTAATCCTACTAAAGCCGATTATTTGGTTCTCGGAGATAGTATCTCGACCGGATATGGATTAGAGCACAAAGATACCGAAGCGTATGCGTCGCTTCTTGCGAGCGATCAGAATCTGAATTTGGACAATCAGGCAGTTGACGGAAATACGATGGCAGGCTTGTATACGACCCTTCAAAGCTCCAGCTTAGATGAGAAGATCGCAGCGGCTGAAATAATTTCAATCACTGCTGGCGAGAATGATCTGATGTCAGCTTTCTATACTGCGGCCGCGAATACTTACAATAACGGCAAGGAACCTGCCAATCAGATAACCGCAGCCGAAGTACCAACGATTATTTCCAGTGCGTCCGACAGCCGTAAAGACTCGGTTATGATTGCAGCTTTTTTAACGATTAATAATTTCTCTACCAACGCGGCTTTCACCACCGCTTTAAGTACCTATGAAAATAATTTGAGAAAGGTCGTAAATTACCTTAACTCAAAAAATAGCAAGGCCTTGTTATTCATCAACACGCAATATAATCCCTATAAATCTTTTGAGAGTCATCAGATCTATATGTTGATGTATACCAATTTTGGGGCTTGTATCGATATGCTTATACCGTAATTAAGAATGCCGACAATGGAGCCGGTACTAAATACCAGGTTGTCGATGTCGGTGCGGCTTTCAGCAATGATGTTAATTCCGCAACCTTATGTAACGCAACGGTAGATCCCTTGAATCTGGATTTCCATCCCAATAAGGCTGGTCATGCTAAGATCAAGGATACGATTCTTAACACCTTAGCGCATACGGTAACGCTTCCTAACGCAATTACGGAAAACGGGATTACCGCCACGGTAACCAAGACGAATACGGCGACTAATATCCTACCGAATGTTCCCGTCGAATTGACAATAACCTTGACCGGAACCGCAACCGCTCGCAAGACACATACGATTACTTTGACTTCTGCCAGTATCAATTTCACCGGAACTCAACCAATCAATGAAGGGGTAACAACCGGCGCAGGAATTTCTTCCTTGGGTAAATACAGTTTCACGATGCCTAATACTGCGGTAAATGATTTGACTCTTAATCACAATCTTTCCGCCAATCCCATCGCCCTTACTAAGGTGACGATAAATATGACTAAACCGGAGGTCGGAGATACCTTGACCGCGACGGTTTCACCTGCCGACGCAACGGTCGACTATCAATGGTTAGCCGATGGTAAGGATATACCTAACGCGACCGGTTCCGGTTATACGGTTACTAGCAACGATATAGGTAAGAAGATCTCGGTGAAAGCGACCGGAACTGGTGAATATAACGCGACCGTAACTAGTGCTCAGAGTGATATAGTAGTGGCAAAGAAGATAACTTCTGTTTCGATTACACCTACTACTAAACCAAAGATCGGCGATGTTTTAACCGCAATACTCGATCCTGCGAAAGCGACGGTTGACTATCAATGGCAAGCCGATGGGCAAGATATTATCGGAGCGACCGGTAGTACTTATACCTTGACCGAGAATGAATTAGCTAAAGAGATCACGGTTAAAGTCACTGGCAAGGATAACTATGCCGGCATAGTAATCAGTGCTAAGAGTGGCAAAGTTACTAAGCAAGAAACAATCGCGAATCCACTAGATACCGGAGATACCTCAAACAGTAACAATTGGGTCTGGTTTTTGGGAATCAGCGGACTTGCAGTAATAGTCATTATTATTCTGAGAGTTACGCATAAAAAGAAATAATAAAACTTAAAAAAGAGAGTTAACGCTCTCTTTTAGTTTGGATCTTAAAAAGAGAGCCGAAGCCCTCTTTAATAATCGCTTAACCAATCTGTTTTAAAATTGATTGAACTTCTTCGACCCCGGTATTGTCAGTAGCCGAAGCCATGTAGACAAACATATAGGTTTCCTTTTTAATCGCGAAGATGGTTTCCACGCCGACAACGGCACCACTAGTATCTAAGAAAGAGACATTCATGGCTTTCAATGCTTCTCCATGTAAGGAAGAATCTTGCGGATCTTCGCATTTTACGGTAACACTGGTCAGACTTTCTAAAACGGAAGCCATTTGTTCCAGATACTCTTGTTCGGATAAATCCGCGGAATTACTCTTAGTTAGGTCAACGATATCTAAACAGAACTTAGCACTGCCGGATGCGTTGGAAACATAGAAATCATAGTAATCGGATTCCGAAATCTGGGCGTTCAAGTCGTCTTCATCGATATCCATATCTTCGGAAATCGTTGCGGATCCGTTTTTCAATAATTCACTAATCTGACTGCTGTTCAAAGCGTACCATCCGCTAGGTAGGGTGAAGGTTATTCCGGTATAATCATTGGAATAAGTATCGCCGCTAAAACTTCCATACATCGAAACTTCTTCTACCGTATCATCATCAGCTGAAGTGTCTGAATCTTTTTTTCCACATCCTCCGATACATCCAAGCGATAAAACTAATAAGAGAATAATCAATGTCTTTTTCATGGCAACCCCCTAGTTGTTAGAGTAATTATGCCATATTAACCTGAAGGAGACAAATGAATAAACAATAATTGTTACCAAATTGTGACTAGATGAAGGTTTCCTATAACCAACTATGATAATGGCGGATGTACAATTTCTTCACGATTGTAACTAAAGCCATATAGGCGATGACGACTAAAACCAGATAAACAAAGTAAATTGGTGGCAAAACAGTCAAGCCGACATCCTGGCCTAACGAAGTGAAAGGCAGGATCGTTAGGATTGTTATGCCGAAGATATTTAGTAAATAAACCGGCAGAGAAGCATTACTCTGCAGGAAAGGTACTTTTGGGGTCCGGATCATATGAATAACTAAAGTTTGAGACCACATGGACTCTAAGAACCAACCCGTTTGGAATAATGCGATAAATAAAGTCTTATCGGCGATGCTGGTTAAGGCGGAGTAATTATTTCCGAGAACTAACGGACAGATTACGAAGAATAAAACCAGATATGTAATGATATCGAAGATAGAACTGGTCGGTCCGATAAACAACATGAATTTTCCGATCGTATTCGCTTCCCATTTTGCCGGAACCTTCGTGTATTCCGGATCGACATTGTCCCAAGGGATTGCGGTACAGGAAACATCATAAATTAAATTTAAGATTAAAAGATGTAACGAAGCCATCGGTAAGAAGGGCAAGAACGCAGAAGCACATAAGACGGATAACATATTTCCGAAGTTGCTGGAGACTGTCATCTTGATATACTTGATCATATTGGCGTAAGTCTTCCGACCTTCGATAACCCCTTTTTCTAACACCATCAGATCTTTTTCCAATAGAATCGTGGTGGCGGATTCCTTCGCAATATCGACTCCACTGTCAACCGAAATCGCGACATCGGCTTGTTTCATAGCCGGGGCATCGTTTATCCCATCTCCCATATAACCAACGGTATGACCCTGATCTTTCAATGCTTTAACGATTTTGGCTTTCGCTAGTGGCGATAACTTCGCAAAGATTACATTCTTACTAGCTGCTTTCTTAAGGTCGTCGTCATTCAAATTTTCAAGGTCTTTTCCTAAGATAACCAAGGAAGAATCCAGACCGACTTGCTGGCAAATGAATTTAGTAACTTTTTCATTATCACCGGTGAGAATCTTGACTTCAATACCGGAATCTTTTAGTGCTTTTATAGCGGAAGCGGTCGTTTCTTTTGGCGGATCTAAGAAGGCCAGATAACCAATCAGTACCATCTCGCTTTCATCGCTTACCGCAAACACTCCGGGTGCATTCGTCTTGAAGGTCTTATGGGCTAATCCGAGGACTCGCATTCCGGATTCATTCAACTGGTCGGCCCGCTGTAAGACGATGTTACGCATCTTTTCGCTTAAACTAACAACCTTACCTTCATATTCAACTAAGGAACAGACTTCCAACATTTCCTCGATTGCTCCCTTGGTAATGATTTGGGTCTTGCCATCGGGATCGGCGACCACAACGGACATTCTTCGGCGTTGAAAATCAAACGGGATCTCATCGATTTTGCGATATTTACTCAAGAAGGCTAATTCACTGTTTCCATCGATTAAGTCATTGGTCTTATCGATAATCGCGACGTCCATTAAGTTTCTCAATCCGGTTTGATAGTAACTGTTTAAATAAGCATGTCTTAGAACCCGATCGTCCTCTTTCCCCTCAATATTCCAGTGATATTCCAACTCAACTTTATCTTTAGTCAAAGTTCCGGTTTTATCGGTACAGAGAATATCCATCGAGCCTAAGTTTTGAATCGCGTTGAGATTCTTAATAATTACCTTTTCTTTGGACATCGCCACTGCCCCTTTAGCTAAACACGTCGTGACAACCATCGGTAACATACCCGGAGTTAGACCGACGGCGACAGAGACGGCAAATAAAGCCGCCTGTAACCAATCTCCTTTAGTCAGCCCGTTGATTAAAAAAACAATCGGCACCATTACTAGCATGAAGCGGATTAAAACCCAGGAGACGGCATTTACCCCTTTTTCGAAAGCTGTTGGCGCATTAGGTGTATTTAAAGATTTCGCCATCTCACCTAGTAAGGTATTATTCCCGGTATTGATTACTAAGCCAAGGCCCGAACCGGAGACCACATTGGTTCCCATGAAGCCTAAATTAGGATAATCAGTCACGGCTTGCGAATTATTAAAAGTCGCAATCACTTTTTCAACCGGGGTACTTTCTCCGGTCAAAGCGGATTGGGCAATGAATAGATCCTTGACTTGAACAAAACGGATGTCGGCCGGTACCATATCCCCGGCAGATAAGGAGACTAAATCACCGACAACTAATTCGGAGATGGGAATTTCCTTGACATGTTGTCCTTGCCGAATGACTCCTGCAGTGGTCCGAATCATATTGGTTAATTTGGCTACAGCGATTCCACTTTTCGTTTCCTGAACGAACCTTAAAGTTCCGGATAATCCGACCATGACCAAAATTATAATCACGGTAGTTAAATCTTTGGAACCATTGGCGGCCCAGAGATAGTCGGTAAAGAAACTGATAAGCGAAAGCACTAACAGAATAATCGTAAAAGGACTGATAAAAGCCTCGAAAAGGCGTTTGACTAAAGGTACTTTCTTACCTTTGGTTACAATATTCAGCCCGTATTCTTTCTGATTATCTTCAACCTCTTGTTCATTAAGCCCGTCTGGATGCGAATTGATTAAAGGATAAAGATCAGCGACCTCGGTTTGTGCGGCGGTCAATAAACGTTTGTTTAAATTAACTTCTTTATGCTTGATTTCCATTTGGATACCTCCTAAGGCACCCAAAAATATCTAGACCTTGGGTGCCGCCAATAATAAGACTTCTATGTGATAATCACTACTGTGGTCGCCCATGGCCATCACCTCTTTCATAAAAAAACCGATGTCAGTACGGACATCGGGGAAAAACCTGAATGGCCGCCTGAGCTTTGGCTTCATAAGGCGGTGAAGTTGTTTTATGTTATACCTTAGTTCGATATAACCTGTTCATACCATCTGGTAATGTCTCCATTACTTCGCGGCAACAACCCATATCCTTATGTGAGTCTCACTTATCGGATTTGATACAATGCCATTATATGCGCTTAAAAATGCTTGTCAACCTTGAAGAAATAACTTCTTACGCTTGGTTGCTTGCGCGGCTAAATCATAATAGTAAAGGATATTCAAATCTAATCCTTCAACGGCCTTCATTGCGTTGTTAAGATCTCTATCCGTTAAGAAGAGATCCGGATCATGAACATCTAAACCGATGATAATCGGACAATGTTTCTTCGCGAATTGTTCAAAGAATACGCGGGTCGGATAAGGATATCTTTGACCGGACGCATAATCTTTCATACCTCGTTTAACTCCACCGCAATTAAGTTCTAATGGTAAATCATATTTCAGAGAAATGTCTGCAATCTTTTCGGCTGCCAAAGGTAAAGAAGAATCGTTGATATTCTGCCAACCATAAAGAATAACATCCGGATGAGCGATATAATCCGCTAGATTACTCGCCGCGCCTTTTTCCAAAACTTCGACATATTTAAATAAAGTATCTGAATCAGAAACCTGATAAGAATTATTTCCTTGGAAACTTAAATAATGCTGACCCATGATACAGTAATCTAATTCCTTTCGATACCTAGAAAGGTCTTCCCATTCACTTGGATAGTATTCTACTTCCAACCCTAGATAGATTTTTATTTGATCAGCGTATTTCTGCTTTAAATAAAGGATTGAATTCTTATAATCATCGTATTGTTCATAACGCATTCTTTCCCGATCATAAGGAATTTTATAAGGTGTATGATCGGAGAAACCTAAAGTTTTTAGTCCGCCCTTGATGGCTTTCTGAACATATTCTTCATCCGTTCCAATCGCATGACCGCAACGGAAAGTATGGGTATGATAGTTAGTCTTTAACATTATTTACCCCCCAAAATCTGATCGATTTTTTCTAACTGTTCCGGAGTAAACTTAGGAGAAGATAATACTTTCAAATTATCGACTATTTGTTCCGAATGGCTGGCTCCAATCAAAACCGTGGTTATATTGTCTTTTAACACCCAGGCCAAAGCCATCGCCGCTAATGATTGACCTCTTTGACTCGCAAGTTCATTTAGCTGTTTCAGCTTATTCACTAATTCCGGAGTGATTGAATCTTCTTTCAAAAAATGATTCAGATGTGCCCGGGAGTCATTCGGGATTCCCATTAAATAACGATCGGTTAATAATCCTTGTGCTAAAGGTGAGAAACAAACTGAACCGATACCGATCTTCTTTAAAGTTTCTAACAATTCTTCGGTTTCACAATGTCGATCGAATATATTATAACGGAACTGATTCACTACGACTTTGACTCCGTGTTGACTAAGATAATTAACCGCATATTCGGTGTCTTGCGCATTATATTTTGAAAGACCGATGTATAAAGCTTTCCCCTGTTTAACGATATCGCATAGAGCATCCAAGGTTTCTACCAAAGGAGTATCCGGATCAGGACGATGGTGATAGAAAATATCGACATAGTTTAAACCTAAGCGGGTTAAGCTCTGATCAATCCCGGCCATTAAATGTTTACGACTTCCCCAATTTCCGTAAGGACCTTCCCACATATCATAACCGGCCTTAGTCGCGATGATCATCTGATCACGATAAGCCTTCAAGTCCGAATTTAAGATCTTGCCAAAATTAGTTTCGGCACTTCCCGGTAAAGGACCATAATTATCCGCTAGATCGAAGTAGGTGATGCCTTGATCAAAAGCGGTAAATAGTAACTGTTTCATATTATCATAATTATCATTCGTCCCGAAGTTATGCCAGAGACCTAACGAAACTCTAGGAAGCTTTAAACCGCTATTACCGGCTTTGACATATTCCATCGTTTCATAGCGAGTGTTGTTTGCGTTATACATAGTTACCTTCTTTCCTAAATAAGACTACCACATCATCAGGTGAATATTAAGTTTAATCCGGAAAAATTATATCCTACTTAAATGGTATGAATCAGGAAATGAAAACTCTAATTTTGTAATTCTTCATCAATTGAAAGAATTTTATAGGGATAAATATATAGACTTAATTTACCGAGGAAAAGTCTAAATGAATTAAGGAAGCGACTTAATGGTTATCGGAAATATAGCAGAATTAATAGAATTAAAATTAACAGCTGATTAAAAAGAATAAAAAAATCGGGTATATTCTTTGACTTGATTTTGTGGTGTGATATTATAAAGAAAAAGGAGGCCAGTAAATGGAATTCTATAGATGTAACCATTGTGGCAATGTTATCGCATATTTAGTAAATTCCGGAGTTAAAGTTCAGTGTTGTGGTGAACCAATGCAGCTATTAGTTCCCAATACTTCTGACGGAGCTAGCGAAAAGCACGTTCCGGTAATTGAAGTAAACGGAAATAAAGTTGTCGTCAAGGTCGGGGAAGTAGCTCATCCGATGGCAGAGGATCATTATATCGAATGGATCGCTTTAGAGACCAAAGCAGGGAATCAGAGACATATCTTAAAACCTGGTGATAAACCAGAGACGGTATTTGCGATTGAAGAGGGCGACGATGTCGTTGCGGCTTATGCTTATTGCAATAAGCATGGTTTATGGTTAAAGGAGAACCACTAATAATGAAAAAGTATCAATGTGATGTATGCGGTTGGATTTATGATGAAGCTGAAGGGATGCCGGAAAGAGGTATCGCAGCGGGAACCAAATGGGAAGATCTCCCAGATGATTTCAAATGCCCGGTTTGCCGGAGTGGTAAAGACGCTTTCTCAGTAGTTGAGTAAACAGAATTAAAGAGGCTGTAAAGAAACCTTAGAGAATATCGAGGGCTTAATTACAGCCCTTTTTTATTTAGATTCTAAAATTTTCTTACTTTCTTGGTTCTATCAGAATTATCATCGACCGAACCCATGGTCTGCTTGTCATTTTGTTTAACCATGATAAATTCCGTTTTTCCAAGGCATTTATATAGGTTGATATTTTCAATTACATAAAACTATCTGCTTCCATTTTTCAGTATTTATTTTTCTCAAACAAAAGAAAAGGCTGTATTCAACCTGTTGCAAATTAACAGGTTTCTTTACAGCTTTTTTATGATAACTAATCGACATCGATCCGCGAAAGAATTGCGGCCGGCGTCTTGCGTAAAGTAGTATATACCGGTAGTAGACCGACTAATGAATTGAAGACGAAGATAATTAAGAAACTGATCCCGATGACTTGCCAATTAAGAACATATGACTGTTGGAAGAAAGAGGTCTTTAACATCTGCGAGATCATAGAGGACATAAAGCCTACACCAATGATTGAAGTAATGAAACTGATGGCGAACACTTCACCGTAGAACATCCGGTAGATATCGCCTTTTTTCATACCAATCGCTCGCAAGGTTCCAACTTCCTTTACTCTGGATAAGAAGGAAGAACGCATCATTAAGAAGATTTCTACCAGTGAGACCAACAGTATTATTCCGGCTAAAACTAAGCTTGATTTAACACTTTCCTGGTTATTGGCGATATAAGCCTGCCGATCACTTTGATAGATATCCGTCGCATTCATACCTAGCGTATTAAGATAACTAACGGTACTCGGACGATCGTAAGTATAAGCCATCGCACTTTGGGAATGTTCGATTACCTGATACTTAACGGTATTGGGGGAAACTAAATAAGTGGTAAGATTTCGTGGGCTGTAGTAATAACCGACGACGGTAAGTTTAATTCCGTTAACACTCAGATCGACTTGTTTACCAATCTTGTAATTCTCTTTTTCCGAAACATTGATAATACATTCGTAATCATTGCTTGGCCAGCGGGATTTATCCTGCAAGGTAACTTTATCGGCGATTAAATTATAATCGAGGACTTTAACATAATTGGTAGAAGAGTCCGTAGCCGTATTAGTGCGATAAAATCCCCCTCCATCATATGATTGATTGGCATTCGCGATGATATTCATCATGGCTTCTCTTGGGGCATAGATTGAAGGGGAAACTAAGGAGACGATTCCGACGATTTTGAAGTTAGGCATATTCGGAATCGTTACCGTCTGTCCTAGGTAATCACCATAATTAAGATAGCCGGCTAATTTCGCACTTTGATCAGTCAGGATTGAACTATCGACGACGATCTCGTTATTATTCATCGGTAATTTTCCTAAAATAAGATCATCTTCTTTTAAAGTGTCGGATGCGGTTAAGGAACCGCAGATCTGGATTGACATATTCGCCGTCTGATAATAACTGTTCAGATTCATCCCGAAACAAACTTTGGAATCGCCGGGAATTACATATTCGATTCCGTTATCTTTAGCGGTCGTTTCTAATTCAAGAAATTTAGATACTGATCCTCCCGCCGTAGCGATAGAGACATAGTTCTTATTCTTGGTAATAAACTTCTTGTCTTCGACTTTCATGACACCGGCAATGTTGCTGGTGGCATAGACGATAAACATACTGGATAAAACGAATCCGGCTAACAAGAATTTCTTTAAGGCACTGTAATTAAATACTCGTTGGAATCCTTTCCATAAAGAATTGAAAGGATTGTATAGCGCTTTATAGTGGGGATGTTTCGCTTCGGGAATTGCTTGATAAGCGAATTCGTAATTGTCGACTTCACTCTGACTGAGTTTCTCGTAGTGACCATTAATTAATTCCATTCCGGATTGATCATCGACGACTTCAACTTTGGTGTTGGTCTTGATGAAGAGATTGCCATTCTTATAGGCCATGATAACTTTGATTGGTTCTGGATTATCACCGAAATAGAAGACCGACATATTTTCCCCGAATAAGAAATCCTGATTCGGTAAATCTTTAAGGTAGATGCGGTTCTCGATCCGATAATCTAATTCATCGTTATGTTCGTTAGGATAATCTTTGACAATCTTTCCATCGACTAATTCTAAGATTCTTTCCGCGAAGAACTTTGCGAGATCTTGTTCATGCGTAACTAAGATGACTAATCTAGTTTTGGAAATTGCTTTTAGGATGTGCATGATTTCCAAGGAGTTACGACTGTCGAGGTTTCCGGTTGGTTCATCGGCAATAATAATCTTGGGGTTTTTGACTAAGGCTCTGGCAATACCGACTCTTTGTCTTTCTCCTCCCGATAACATTTCCGCCGGACGATTCTTGAAGCGAAGAATACCTAAAGTATCCAGAATGAATTCGACTCTTTGTCTGATCTCTTCTTTATTCTTGATTCCGATCATCTTTAAGGCAATCGCGACGTTCTCATATACCGTCAGATTATCAATCAGGTAATAATTCTGGAAGATATAACCGATGTTAAGATCCCGGATCTCATCAATCTTTCCCGTTCGAAAACGGGTGATCTTTTGATCATTGATATAGATCTTTCCTCTGTTGACTTTATCCAAACCACCGATAGCATTCAATAACGTCGTTTTTCCGGAGCCGGAATTACCTAAGATTGCAACTAGACCGGTATTTCCTAATTCAATCGAAGTGTCATTAATGACATGGATTTCATTGGAACGATGTCGGTTGAAATATTTTTGGACATGTTGGACTTTGATCATGTTAATCACGCTCCTTATAGACGGAAATGGCGGATGCTTTGAATAGTTGGCGGGCGTACCGCTTGCCGATCATTAAACACATGACGAATAGTAAGAGATATAGGATCAGATAATCAATGCCCTGAAGATAAGCGATATTTGCTTTCCAACTGGCTAGGACATAATCGTTCTTGATTAGATAAACTAAGACGAGAGTCAGTAAGTAAGAAATATTCAAATCAGTAAATAATTCTAAATATAATAAGGACTTCGCATTATTCTTCGTTGCCCCCAACATTCGGATTGTCGCGAAATATACATTTCGGGAACGGAAGATTAAACGAATGATGAAGTAAGAGATAAAGAAGAGGGCCGCAATAACCAAGAAGACTAAAGTGGTCGTAAACATCGTACCGAAGATATTGAAATCACTGTAGTTGATTAAAGTATCTTTGACATGGAGAACTTTATAACCTAAGTCAGTCAATTGAGACATCGTGTCTTTATAAGTTTTTACATTCTTGACATAGACACTGGCTTGATAACTGGCATCGGTGAATAAGTTGTTGTAGTCTGCTGGGTTGACATATAAGTAACCTTGGTTGGTTTCTTCTTTGCTTAAACCTAGAAGGGAAGTAATGTTCTTTTCGTTATAGGTCTTACCGACACTTAAGGATATGTTGGTCGTGTAATATTGGCTGGTGGAAGAAATATTCAAACCAATACCACCGCATTTGCCATCTTTACATAGATAACTATAGGCTTCTGAAAGGTAAGCCTGACCAACCGGAACGTTTCCGTTGGTAGTAACGAACATGGCACTGTAGGGATTGGAAGTAAAATAGGTTGATTGGAAATAAGTCTCAATCTTACTGGTAGAAATACAGACATATTTCTGTAGGGAGGAAAGAACTGTCGGGGTTAAGTAGAACTCATATTGAGATTGATTGCCGGTTCTTTGGTAGGTATTCGCAATTCCCACGATCTTGTAAGAAATGTTATCCTGGGCAAGGCCGTTATTGTTAAAGAGTTTAAGCTCTTTATTTAAAGCTTCTTCCGGATGTTTATAGAGATAATCATCCTTGGCACAGTTAATTAAAACTTCATTATCGTTGGCGGGTTTACTGCCGAGAACGATATTGGCGTTCAGTAGATCGATCGAATGACAAGAACCGTTAAAACTTGTGGTTTCATTATCCGTTAACATAAAGTCCGTATCGATTAGCACATCGTTGTTTACGATATGGTCGATGTTTCCCAAAGCTTTGATTGCCGTAAAATCATCATCCGTGATGGGAGAATTATCTTGTTTCTTGATAATTAAACGCGCATCGGAAGCATCTCGGAATAAATAGTTATAACCGTTATTTTGAGAATCATATTGTTGCTTGCGGAAGGAAGAATACATTCCTAAGGTGGAGACCGTCATGAATAAAAACACGATCATAAGTAAGATAAACTTCGGAATCAAATTGAAAGTATTTCTTAATCCTAAACGAATCTGATTAAAAATACTTAATGATTTATGATCTTTATTCTGTTCGGGAGTTGTAATCTTTTCGGTTGGTTTTAAAACTTCATTTTCGACGATCCGACCATCTGACATTCTGATTTTTCTAGTAACATAAGGCTCGACCTGTTCATAGTTATGCGTAACGATGATGACTAATTTGTCTTTGGAAATATCACTGAATAGCTTCATCGTTTCTTCGGCCGCTTTGACGTCAAGGTTGCCGGTAGGCTCATCGGCGACGATGATTGGGGTATCTTTGACTAAAGCTCTGGCAATCGCAACCCGCTGTTTTTGACCGCCGGATAATTTAGATGCTTTGGTATGACGATAATCATAGAGACCGACTTGTTTTAAAGCGGTTAAGACTTTCTTCTTGATCTCTTTGTTCTTTTCACCATTGATCATCAGAATCAAAGCGACGTTCTGATAAACGGTATAGCTGCTGACTAAATTAAAACTCTGGAAAACATTCGCGATATATTGTTTACGATATTGTTCAAATTCTTTTTCGGTATATGCACTGGTAAGAATACCGTTGATCGACATCTCACCTTCTTCGTAAGTATCCAAGCCGGAAATTACATTCAGTAAAGTTGATTTTCCGGAGCCGGATTCACCGGTGATTGCGACGAATTCTCCCCGATCAAGTTGCAAGGAGACTTTCGAAAAACCGGATGTGACAACGCCTTTGGAATAATAAAACTTCGAGACATTCTTTAAACTTAGAAGCATATTAAATCCTCCTGTAATTACTCTATCATAACTATAGACGATTTCAAACAAATTGTTATACTCGAGTGATACAATCTAGATTCCTAGATAACCAGCACAAATTCCTAAGACGGCGGAGATAATAATGATAATAATAGGGTGAATCTTTTTAACACTCAAGAAAAGGCAGATAATTAGTATGATTATGGAGCCGATAAAAGGTAAAGAAGTTAAATAAGCATAGGAAAACCCTTCAGGGAATAAGGCGGTCGAAGAAACGGAGAGCAATGAAGTTGCGATTAGACCGACCACGGCAGGTTTTAAACCACTCATGATTCCCGAAACGATTGCGCTCTTTTTAAATTTTGAAATAACTTGGGCAACTAATAGGATAATCACAAACGAAGGGATCACGACTCCGATTGTAGCACATAAGGCTCCGGGTAAACCGCCAACGGTCGTACCGATATAAGTGGCGACATTGATCGCAAAAGGACCGGGAGTCCCTTCCGAGACCGCAATAAAATCGACTAATTCGGTTAAACTCATCCAATTATGTCTGATCACTTCTTCTTCGATTAGGGGCAACATTGCGTAACCGCCTCCGAAGGTGAAGGTACCAATCTTTAAGAAAGTGATAAATAGTTCGAGGAGAATCATTTATGCTTCCTTCTTTCTGATTATAAGCGATGAAATTAAACCGACTAAAGCACATAACGCAATAACATAAAGGACATCGATTTTTAAGAAACTGACCAAAATAAAGGCTAAAGCCATGATTATATAGGAAATTAAACTTTTAGGACATTGGGTATACATCGTCAATAAGGCCTTGAGTATTAAAACTAAAACCCCAATCCTAATTCCGCTGAAGGCATACATCACGACCGGTAAATGTTTAAATTGTTCGATAATAAACGATAGAAAATAGATGATGATAAAAGAAGGCATTATTACACCTAACGTCGAGAAGAAAGCACCCCAGAAACCGGCGACATGGTAACCGACAAAAGTTGCCGAGTTAACCGCAATCGGGCCGGGGGTAGATTCGGCGATGGCGACGATGTCTAAAATATCGTCATCGGTGATCCAATGTTTTTTGGTGACAATTTCTTCCTTGATTAAAGGAATCATCGCGTAACCTCCGCCGAAGGTGAAGGCTCCGATCTTCAGGAAGACTAGGAATAACTGCGGAATCAGTTCTTTTCGTTTCATGTTAATAATAATACTTCTTATTAACCGCGGAAGAAAGGGGAAGGGTTTATCTTGGTGATACACCCAAGTCCGTGGTAAGATTATAGCGAGGTGATGAAGATGGTAACTAGATTAATAATGGTCACCGGAATGTCCGGGGCCGGTAAGTCAACCGCAATGAGTATCTTGGAAGATCTTGGCTATCATTGTATCGACCAGTTTCCGGCTGAATTAGTTAAACCTTTAATCGAAATTTTAAAAGACAAGAATCGGGAAAGATATTCCGAGTTGGCTTTATCGACCACCCTGGATGAATTTCCCAAGATTATTGAACAGCTGAAATCGCAAAAGATACCGTATGAAGTACTCTTTTTAGTGGCTGGAGAGAAGCAGATTCTTACTAGATATAAATTCACTAGGCATTTACATCCTTTGATTGCATCCGGTCAGGCGAAGACCTTAGCTAGCGCAATCAAAAAAGAAAGAGTCATGTATGAGAAATTGGCTCAAGACGATACGGCAGTATATCTGAACACCGATAATCTTACTTACCAGGATCTGAAGAAACGTTTAGACCAAGAATATACTTTAAATATCAAGAATGATTTTTCAATAACATTCGAAGCGTTCGGTTATAAATTCGGTATTCCGCAGGATGCGGATTTTATTCTCGATGTCCGTCCTTTACCGAATCCTTATTGGGTACCGGAACTTAGGAATCAAACCGGTAATGATGAGCCGGTATATCGGTATGTTATCGATAATCAACGTTCAAAAACCTATTTAAAACGGTTAGTAAGTTATTTAGATGAAGTATTCAGATTATATGCGAAAGAAGGGCGGAATCATCTGATCGTGGCGATTGGCTGTACCGGCGGTCAACATCGTTCGGTTTCCGTCGCTAATTATCTTTATAAGCACTATGTGGATAAGTATCATTGTTTTAAAGAATTGCGTGATGAAGGTAAAAGAAAATGAGAAAGAAAAATGTGGTGGTTATGGGGGGCGGTCATGGACAGGCGGCCGTTTTAAGAGGCCTTAAACTATGCGATGACATTAATCTGACGGCGATTGTGACGGTTGCGGATGACGGAGGTTCGACCGGCAGACTAAGGAAAGAATTTCATATACCGGCGATGGGAGATATTAGAGGGGTAATGATTGCTCTGGCTGACGAAGAAAACCTATTAAGGCAATTGATGGATTATCGCTTCGCGGACGACGATGATGAACCCAATAGTTTAGGAGGGCATAATTTAGGAAATATTATTTTGACCGCCTTAACCCAACAGACCGGCAGTTTCATGAAGGCCGTTACCCAAGTATCACACGTTTTGAATGTCCACGGCGATATCGTTCCTAGTACTACCGAAGTAATCTCATTATATGCGGTTATGGAGGATGGAACGATTGTTAAAGGGGAATCTAATATTCCCCGGGTACGTAATAAAATAACCAAAGTTTACTATGATCACAATGTGAAAGCGACTAAAGCTTCGTTAAAGGCAATCAAAGAAGCTGACTATATTATTTATGGAATTGGATCTTTATATACCAGTATTTTACCTAACCTAATCATTAAAGATATTCAAAGAGCAATCAAGAATTCTTCCGCCAAGAAGATTTATTTCTGTAACTCAATGACCCAATCAGGGGAGACGGAAGATTATAGTGTTGAGGATCATGTGAATGCGATCTTAGATGTAGTGCCGGTCGATACGGTCTATTATGCATGCGATAAGATTCCGGAAAAGATCTTGGCCCGTTATCGTAAAGAAGATGCTTACCCGGTCAAGGTCAGTATGAAGAAACATCCTTATGTTTTAAAACGAAGATCCTTACTTAACTTTGAGAACGGACAGGTTAGACACGATGCGATAAAGTTAAGCAAAATCTTTGAGCAGGAATTAAGTAAATGATTTCGTTCGCAGCTAAAGTAAAAGGCGAAGTTATTCGTCAGGAACGTACCGAAGGAGAATATAAGGCAACCTTAGCGGCTTTATTACAGTTTCTCAGTACAATCCAGATAAATTCCCAAGGGCTCAGTATGATTATTAGAACCGAGAATTCGGAGCTGGCACGCATGATCCTGAGTCTGTTAAAAGATTTCTATCAGGTCAAGACGGAATTAGCGATGATCCAGAAAGTAAAACTTCGGAAGAATCATATCTATGTGATCAAGGTCTTAGATAAAACAAAAGTAATTTTGAATGATTTAGGAATCTGGACGGAAGAAGGATTATTGAATCATCCTAAACGTTCTTTAACAAAGAAGACGGAAATGGCTCAAGCCTATTTGGCAGGCTGTTTCTTGGCGGCGGGCAGTGTCAACGATCCTAAAAAACCGGACTATCATCTGGAAGTTGCGGGGAATGATAAATCCTTAGCCAGTTACATTGTTTCAATTATGAAACAACTCAATATGCCGGCTAAGATGATTAAGCGTAGGAATCAATATGTGGTTTATCTTAAATCCGCGGATCTGATCAATGATTTCTTGGCACATATCGGTGCCCAAGATGCGGCGTTCGCTTATGCGGATATTAAGATAAGAAGAGATTACTACAATAGTGTAACCCGCTTAGAAAACTGTGAGACGGCGAATGTGGTCAAGAGTATCGTAGCCGGGGAAAAACAATTAGACGATATTGAAAAATTAAAGAAGAATAACCGCTTAGAGAAACTAGACCCCAAGTTAAGGGATGTGGCGGAACTAAGGTTGGAATATCCCGAAGCTTCCCTAAATGAATTAGCCGATAAATATTATGCCAAGACTGGATATTCACTCAGTAAGTCTGGAATGAAACATCGTCTAAGTAAACTTAGTTCATTAGCTCAACAATAAGTTGACCGTTACGCTATAATAAAACTACGAAAGGTAGGTTTCCGATGAGTAATTTAGGATCGAGTTTACTAAAGATTATTACGGCAATCGCATTTGTGGCTGTTATCTGTATTTTTTGGCGCCCGATTCTTTGGGTTGTAGTTATCCTGGTGGTTTTTCTCGCGATCTGGATCGGGGTCGTGTTATATCGAGCAAATAAAATAAAAAAGGAAATGGATAAAGATCCCGAAGCTTATTTTGATCAACAGCGCGTACAGCAGGAAAAGGATGCTTCCAAAGATGTGATCGATGTGGAATATACTGAAAAAGAAGTAGTCCCAGAGAAGGAAAAAACCAATGTCCACTAACGACCCTTCCTGTTGTCCCTGTCACAATTATCATGAATTGAAGGATGAAGACATTCCCTTACTGAAGAAATATTTGGATTTGGCTCAGTATGAAGAAAGTAATCATAACTTAGTTAACCTGATCATGTGGCGGGATTATTTTCCGTTATGGATTAATCCGCAGGAACATTATCTGTCCTTAATCGGCAAACACTTAAATAAATGGTTCATGTATATGCCACTGTGTGAACCGGGATATTTCGAAGAAGCGGTAGTCAAAACCGAAGAATGTTTCCGGAGTACAAATACGCCTTTCATGATGTCCTGTTATACCGAACAGAATGCCTTAAGAGCGCTTAAAGCGATTCCCGAGTTAGAAATGATCGAAGATCGTGACGGGTTCGATTATGTCTATGAGACCGAAAAAATGCGAACCTTTGCCGGTAAGAAATTACAGAAGAAAAGAAATCACCTTAATGCGTTCTATAAAGAGAATGAAGGTCATTGGGTCTATGAGGATATTACGAAAGATAATATTCCGGAAGTCAAAGAATTCTTGGCAAATTGGCGGCTTGATGATCCGGATGAATTTTTGAAGGAAGAGAAAAAAGGTATCAACGAAGTATTTAGACTTTGGGAGGTTCTTCCCTGTAAGGGTGGTTTAATTCGAATTGATGGAAAGATCGTTGCCTTTGAGATTGGTTCGCGCACTTCCATCAGAATGGGACAGTCGAATATTGAAAAAGCGGATCCGAATGTTCGGGGTGCTTATCAGGCAATTCTCAAGGAATTTATTGAAAGACACTTTAAAGATTTACCTTATCTTAACCGGGAAGACGATATGGGCTTAGAAAGTTTAAGACATGCCAAGGAAGCATTAGCCCCTTGTTTCATGATTAAAAAATATCGGTTGGAGATCAAAAAATGATTCGTAAAGCGGTAAGTAAAGACAAGAAAGAAATATATCAGATCTGGAAGATCTGTTTTGCCAATGACGATGACGGATATACTGATTATTATTTCCAGAACGAGTTTGTTCCTGAGAACACCTGGATCTATACGATCGGAGAAAAAATTGTGTCCATTCTGGATTTAAGACCGCACATTCTAAGCTTAGGAAATAAACGGATCGGGACCTATTTTATCGTCGGCGTGGCAACCTTACCGAATTATCGGCATAAAGGTTATATGAAAGAATTGATGAAGGCAGCTTTGGAATATGCGGATCGTAGGGTTCTAGTGACCTTGATTCAGGAATATGATCAGGGGTTATATGAACCGTTCGGATTTATTCCGACCTATGATATTAAGCAGTATGAATTTAAGGGAAAAGAATTTCCCAAATACGGACATTTGAATGTGGTCGAGATGACCGATAAGGAAGCTTTGACGAAGCTTTATTATCGCTTCATGAGTAATTTTCAGGGCTATTTTGTGCCTGGAAAAAAGCACTTCGAAAGTTTAGAAAAGCAATTGACTTACGAGCGGGGACATTTATTCAGTTACTATCACCGCGAACAATTACATGGTTATTATGTCGGTTATCTGGAAGGCAGCGAATTAAGGATTACGGAGATAATGTACGATGATGGGGAAGCCCTCGCAAGAATGTTAGCACATGCCAGCTCATTAGCGCTGAATATTAAATTAAAGGTGCCTAAGCTAGAGAAGTTGGAGATATTATTACCTAACGCCAAAATCACCACGAAGAATGAAACCTTAGTCAGAATAAACGACATGGCTTTATTCAAGCGGTGTTACAATTTAGAGAATAAATCAGTCGATTCATTATGGCAGGAGAAACCATTATATCTGCCAGATGAGGCTTAACTGTTTAATAGATTTATGGGGGATATATGAGCAGAAAGAAAAACAATGGCGAGAATGTTTCTAACCGTCAATGGTTAAGACGGCAGAATTATCCTTACATTTTAATTTGGGTTCTTTATTATGCCTGGGTGATTGTTTTTGCGACATTTTGGACGGCGATTCCCGGAAGTAATTCCGTATTGAATACTTCCATGCGTTCGATAATGCATGCAACGAATTTGATTTCTTCAGCCATCTTTGTGTTGGTTCTTAGAAAACAATGGTATGTAATAAGTGCGCGAATAGGTTCGATTCTGGTTGTTTGCGGCTTTTTTGGTTTCTATCTGATATCGTCAATGCCCTTAAAAATAATCATGGCATTGGTTACTTCAACCGGACTAGGTTTAGTGAATGCCAGTATTATAATTCCTTTTGTTTTTGTTCTGAATAATACCGAAAAATTCTATGCTGTCGTCGGAAGTAATTTTATGATTGGAGTTCTATTATTGTTGCTAAGGATTCTTTCTAAAACCGGAGAAGTTTTAGCGGAAGTTATTTTAGCGTTTGCCTTATTGATTATTAGTTTAAGTTTTCTATGGTGGTTTAAGAAGAATGCTTTATATCACGAAATAGAGGTTATACCCCCCAATAAGAAAGTTCCCACTGGGGCTTGGTTAATATTAAGTTTTAGTTGTCTTTTTGCAATATTTGGCAAAGGAGTAGGTACCGGACTACTTGATTTAGTCGGCAACAGTAATTCGGAATTAACTTATCTTTACTATGCGATAGGGATTATCATAGGGAGTATTGTTTACTATCTGATCTACCGTTATTTCGCGCAAAGTACGAGTATAATCTGGAACTTAGCGTTTGCGACTTTAGCCGTATCCTTATTAATCAATAATCTCTTAAGTGACAGCCTATATTCGCCCATATTGTTCGGTCTAATGTTCGGCATCAGCACCAGCTTTGGCATGATTAATATGTATTATTTACTAGGCGTGATTAGTAAAAAATATCAGAGCATGCTTTATCTGAGGCTTTCAATTTTATTGATCGGAGCTTTAAGCGGCGTTTCCGGGGTAATTATCGGAAATGCGATAACCGGATACCAAGAATCGATGGTAATGTGGGCAATCTTAGTTACCGGAATTATCGTTATCGTAATTCTCGCTTTGTCTCCATTTTTGGCAACTTTGCATTACGGAGCCGATTGGATTGATGATGCCGGATTAAAAGAGATTAATGCGGCCAAATCGACTTTATTAGAAGGCTATGATTTTTCACCACGGGAAAAAGAGGTCTGTGCCCTTTTGTTGCAGGGCTATACTTTAAGACAAATTTCCGGAATCTTAAAACTGGGATATCCGACAGTTAATACCTACTATACTTCCGTTTACCGAAAGCTTAATATCAACTCCCGTTCTGAATTATATCAGCGATTTTCTTCGCCTCATTAGAACTAATGAATACTTTCAAGCGACCTTGTTTATTACACTGACCATAAAGGAGGATATCTTTATGAATCAGAAATTAGTGAGGAGCATAATCGGAGTAATATTTATTTGTGTTCTAGTAACCGGATGTGGGAAATCGGCTTCAGAAAAAATGGCTGAAGAGATCATTGAGAAACAAACCGGAACCGATGTCGATATTGAAGGTGAAAAGGTTACTATCGAAACGGAGGAAGGCGGTAAGATTGTTTATGGTGGGACTAATTGGCCGGAAAGTGAATTGGGAAAACGAATCCCGACCTTGAAGGGTGAAATCGTATCGTTGGTCGAAAGCGAAGGATATGTAGGGATTGCGTTGGAGAATGTTTCCCAAACCGATATTGATGCCTACATTAACAAACTGAAAACAGAATTCCCAACCGATTTTACCCAATCAACCGCAGAAAATGAGCGTGGTTGTTATGGGGCTGACGATAAAGGATACTATGTCAGTCTAACCTATTCTGATGGTTCGGTTTATCTGTCATTAACTAAAGATTCGGAATAATTATTCGTAACTTAACTTGGATTAATAATAACAATCCAAGTTTTTTATTGACGCCCTAAAAAAATAAATTATAAAATAATAAAGGGTGATTGAGGATGGATGTAATCAATACCGAAAAGTTGACCAAATATTATGGAAAAACCAAAGGAATCGAGAACCTATCTTTACAGGTACAGGCGGGTGAAATATTTGGTTTTGTCGGGCCAAACGGTTCCGGAAAGTCAACAACGATTCGAACTTTATTAGCTTTAATCCATAAGACCAGCGGCAGCGCAACAATCTTTGGGTTAGATACGGAAAAGGATAATACCGCAATTTTAAAACGGGTAGGATATCTTCCCAGTGAAGTATTTTATTATGATCGAATGAGTGCTAAAGAATTATTAAACTACTCGGCTTCTTTTTATTCTCAGGACTGTTCACCACGCATTAAAGAATTGGCACAGATTTTAGATGTCAATCTTAATCAAAAGATTGAAAATATGAGTTTAGGCAATAAAAAGAAAGTCGGAATTATTCAAGGTTTACTGCATCGTCCGGAATTGATAATTCTCGATGAACCAACCAGTGGCCTAGATCCTTTAATGCAGAAAGCCTTCTTTGATTTAATTCGCGAAGAAAATAAAAATGGGGCAACCATCTTCTTTTCATCGCATATCTTAAGTGAAGTTCAGCGTTTATGTGATCGGGTCGCTATCATTAAAGACGGCAGTATCGTTAAGATTCAGAAGATGGAAGAGTTAAAACACAACCAGGTCAAGAAGGTCGCTCTGATTATTAATGAAGGTAGGTTCAATAAGGAACTTGCCGGTATCACTGATTATCAGGAAAAAGGAAACGAGGTAAGTTTCTTGTATCAGGGGGATTTAAATAATTTAGTAAAGAAATTAAACGAACTGAAATTGATGAATCTGGAGATCAGTGAACCAACCCTTGAAGAAGTCTTCCTTCACTATTACGATAAGGATTAGTATGCAGATCTTTAAATTCGAACTGAAGAAACAATTACTTTCAGTCTTGATTTGGACGGTTGTCATCGTCGCTTTACAATGGCTGTTGATTGAAGGCTTCTATCCGGTATTCTTGGATAGTAAAGTAACAATGCAGGAACTAATCAATGGTTTCCCGCCGGAGTTTTTAAAGGCGTTCGGTTTTAATTTGGACGATATTTTTAGCTTCCCTAGCTATACTTCCATGACTTTCCTTTATTTAAGTATCTTCGCCAGTATCATGAGTACGACGAATACTTTAAGTATTTTTGCGAGGGAAAAACAGAATAAATGTCAGGATTTTTTATTTAGTAAACCACTTAAAAGAAGCAAGGTCTTTACGCAGAAGTTATTGGCTTCCTTAGTATCGTTAGTGATCTTAAATATTCCTTATTTACTCTTGTTCTACTATTCCATATCTAAGTATGTCGGCGAAGTAAACAATTCATTGATTCAAAATTCATTGGGTCTCTTCTTCACGCAGCTTTGGTTTATGGCTTTGGCAATCTTTTTGGCAATTTATTTAAAGTGGATTCGTTCCAGCGCGGGAATGGGGACCAGTGTCGGATTGTTCGCGTTTCTTTTATCGGCAGTTTATTCTTTAACGGAAAAAGATATCTTTAAGTATTTTGCACCGCTGAATTACTTCTCTCCGAATGCGATTATTATGAATGGTCATTACGATACTGGCAGTGTGATCATGGCGATAGGAACTTTTATCTTGTTGCTGGGTTTAAGTTATTACAAGTTTGTTAGAAACGATATTAAGGATTAGGGGGTTAACAATGAATATTTTTAAGAGAGAAATAAGACTGAATTTTAAACCATTTATATTTTGGATCCTAGGGATCGGCTTTCTGATTTTTGGCGGTATGGTTAAATTCTTAGGCGTTCAAGGTACGGCAGATAATTCCCTGCAAACTATAATCGAAATCTTTCCTAAACCGGTATTGGCGATGTTAGGAATGGCGGAAGGAAACATCTCGACCTTTGCCGGTTTCTACGGGATCTTGGAATTCTATATCTTAGTCGCCTTATGTTGTTACGCAATCCAACTGGGAAGCAATGCCGTTCTTCGGGAAAACATTGATAAGACTTAT
Organism: Bacillota bacterium; assembly: GCA_023426935.1. GTDB lineage: Bacteria > Bacillota_I > Bacilli_A > Erysipelotrichales > Erysipelotrichaceae > RUG11872. The sequence continues at coordinate 26,146 of JAEZBR010000074.1, forward strand.
GAATTTCTTTACACTAAACCCGTTTCGCGAAGTTATATTCTGACAATGAAACTATTATCTGCAGTGCTTTTCCTGACGATCATTTCCTTGTTGAATCTACTTTTTTCATACTTGGCTCCTTTATTATATGGAATCGAGAATAGCTTAAATGAAAAAATGTTTATCTTCGCTTTAGCAATCTACTTAGTCAGTATGTTGTACTTTAGCATTACGATCTTGTTAGCGACCATAATTAAAAAGAGTCAATTGGCGATCCAACTCTCATATATTTTTTTATTGATTGGATACGGTTTAGCGGTAATGTTTGATTTAGATAAAGAATTCGAAATCGTAAGATGCTTAACCCCGTTGAAATATTTCAGGGCTTCGGAATTAAGTAAAGGAATATTCTCGATTTCTTACCTGATTATGACGGTATTGATAATCATCGTTTGTACTCTTCTAACTTATCACTTCTTCAAACATAAGGATCTAAATGCGGTTTAAAAAAAACGGGTTGCCCCGTTTTATTTTACTTTCAGGAACTTCTTTCCGACTAGATGTTGAATAATATAGATGTCTAGATAACCGCACCCGGTCGCAATGACTAAGGTTAAGAAGACATGGGTTGCATTAAATTTAGCAAAGACAACCGATAGAATAATTTCGACAAAACTGGTGCCGACCGTAATCCAAGCTAATTTAACTAAAGATACATATTTATCAGCTTTAGCGTAATTTTTGCAGGAAGCGATACCCAACCACATCTCTGAGACGATCCAACCTAAAGAAATAACTAACCAGATAAGCGATAAGAAATTAAAGGATCCGGTATGGATTCCTTTCAAGACCATGAACAAAGCACCACCGCCGATTAAATAGAAGATGGCGATTGCGGCATAGATAATGTGTAAGACTCCGATGTTTTTTAGTAAACGAGCATTCATGTGAAATACCTCCGTAAGCTTGCGTTAATTCTACTTGTTTTAGGGTCGTTATGTCAATGTTTAACCTCAATATAATGCGTAGAAAACATAGCCTCCGCGCCGGTCATAATAGTTACGGCTGCGATTATTCCAGAGGTAACGGATACTTTCCGTATAGATTCCATAAACCGGATCGTAGACGGTAGTATACCCGTTATTATTGCCGTAAAAAGTAACCATATGTGTATCGAAACCATAGATCCCAATAAAGTTAACACCTCCGGTAATTAGTTTACCGTCAGATAAGGCTTCCCTTAAGGCATCTAAACTATCGATCCCATCCGCATTTACGCCGTAATGGTTTGCGGCTAGATAAATTCCTTTGCAGGAACAGCCATAAGAGATTCTTTCATACTCGTTGGTATTTCGATATAACCAACTGGCAAATTCATCCGGATAGATATTTTCATTAAGAATCGAGGTTAAACACATTGCGATCGAAGTCGGGCCGCATCCTGCCATGGACATCGAATTTCTACCATAAACCTTACCGCCCCAGCGATAGTCCTTTTGGGAATAGTAAACGGGTTTTAAATATAATGGCTGTTCTAAATAAGAGGGTTTGTCGTTAGTCAAAGGTTTTTGTTCTGCTTTGCGTAGAACGATTTGAATCGTATTTAGCTTGTAATTATGCGGATAGCCTCCGGCAAGTTGGTAATTATCACTCCAACCCAACCAACCGTAATTACTCAGTTCGGTTCGATAATTGAAACGATAATCATTGTCGTTGATTCCTAAATACAGTTGGGTAATATTATGAACTCCGGCACTGGTAATAACCAAAGAACCGTCTTGCGAATGACCATTGAGATCGAAACTGAAATTAATGGTACCTAAGTTAATCGGACTGGATAAGACATCAACTAAAACATTTTGCGAAGTTAAGGAAGAATTAAGATCAAGTTGTTTTAAACGGGCATATAATTGTTTGAAATCTAAGCTATTAATCGAAAATGAAGAATTGGGAAGAATATATATTTGTATACTGCGTATGTTTTTGACTTTGTCGCTCTGATTAGTTGGATCAGTAATCAAACGGGAATATCCGTTTTCTCCGCTGCAGCGATAGACCAAATTATATTGAGAATCTAGCGTGGAATCTAAAGATATTTTAAGGTCATTAATCGTATATTGGGAAACGTTCGCTTTAACCGGAGTATAAGGAATCGCGAAACTGTTCGAACGCGAGCAACCAATCGTCAACATGATAACCAATAATAAAAGTGATAAACCTAACTTAGTCAAAGAATGAAAATATTTTAACTTTGGTTTCTTATTAGGCGAAGTTAAAACTTCAACCGACGGTTTAGAAGTAATTGGTAAGGTTGATTTTAGCTGATTGACTCGGGGTTCTTTTTTTCTTCTTCTTTTATAATTTCCCCTGCTCATAAATCTTAGTAGTACGCATAGAATACGTATCCCCCTACTATGTCCTCCGGCTCAAAGCTTCGATCTGTCCATAAGGAGTCGATGCTTTGAGAAGTAATGCCGGGATAATTCGGATCATATACATTAGTATACCCCGAATTGCACCCCGATAACACAACAACATGAGACATTATTGTTCCATGGGTTGTCCAAGCATAAATCGAAGCGATGACAATCTGCCCTTGAGATAACGATTGAATGATTTCTTCCTTGCTGGATAAACCTCGATAGTTAATTCCATAATGCTGGGCGGCATATTCAATTCCTAAGCCGGAACAGCCATAAACATAGGAACAGAACTCATCGGTGTTATAGTATAACCAATCCGCGACTTCCCCGGGGTAAATTCTGCGGCCGAGAATGCCACTGGCAGCCATCGCGATGCAGGTTGGCCCGCAGCCATAGCCAAACATCGTATAACCATTATAAGTTTTCATTGACCAACGTCCGTCTTTTTGGTAGTAATAAACCGGTTTATAGAATGTCGGTTCATTTAAATAAGCTTGGGATAATTCATAAAGAGGCGTTTCCTGATGGTTTCGGAAGGCCAGTTGTATTAGTTGAATCTTGTTAGAATAGGAGGCACAGCCCATAATACCATTTTCGGTTGTCCAACCTAATAGACCGTTACTCGCCAGTTTACAGCGATAATAAAGATCGTGTGTCGTATCGTCATCGATATTCAGATAAACCTGATTAATTGAATAGGCGCCGGCTAGATAAGAAACGATTGTGCCGCTAAAGAAAGTATCGTCGTTACTTAGATGATAATATCCGGTTGAATTCGAAGCATATTCATTAGGCCAGAGAATTACTAAGCCTTCTTTTTGGGTAATAAGATCCGGTAATTCTAGAGTCAGTTTATAGTCATCATCGAAAATGGTTTTTTTGTTTCTTTGCAGGAATAAATCATTTTCGGTCTCGACTTGGATTAAACGAATGTCTTGGTTATTCCTGGTAGTCAAATATTCACCGCCGGAAAACCAGTTGGTCCAATATCCTTTAACATCTAACGCACGATAATAGATAGATTGTTCCGGTACCTCTAACTTAAATTTTTTAAACGCAATAATCTGTTCATTAAACGTAAAACCATTTTCCTCGGTTGTTTTAGGTTGTTTCTGGGGATAATTTAAGGCAACGATTATAATGCTGGAAATTACAATTAGTAAAATTAAAAAGTAACGCAGATATTTATCGAAAGGTATCTTATGTTTCGGTTTCTCTACCGGTAACTTATTCTCCAGTAAAAGCGGTTGTTCATAAGTAAGTAGTTTAGGTTGTTCAGGTTTCTTGACAACCTTTTTTTTCACCGGTTTTTTAGCCGGGACTTTACGTTTGGCGGTTGTTTTCCGCTTTTTCGCGGTAACTTTCTTTTTCGAAGCTGGCGATTTAGCTTTGACACCGGATTTTTTCCGCTTTTTATGAGTCTTTTTCATTGGCTAAATTGTAACAAAAACCTGGCATTATTGCCACTCTAAAAATCAGAGCCTAGGTTGTTAAAGAAATCGACGAATATGTTAAAATAATAACGAGGTAGGTAAGCACCATGAACATTCAAGTTTGTATCGGCAGCTCATGTCATATTAAAGGGTCTAAAGAGATAATTGATAAGCTGCAAGCAGCCATCAACGAACATGGTTATAACGAAAAAATAGAATTGAGCGGGTCTTTCTGTATGGGTAATTGCAACCCGCAGGGCGTTTGTGTCAAAGTCGATGACCAGATTTATCCCGGAATTACTCCGGAACATTTCGCAGAATTCTTCAAGACCAAGGTTGTCGACGTTCTGGAGAAATAAGATGGAGTTTCTCAGGCTAAAAAAGGCTAATTGCCGTAACTGTTATAAATGTATCCGTCATTGTCCGGTGCAGGCGATCCGTTTTTCTGGCGAACAAGCCCACATTGTGACCAATGAATGTATTCTTTGCGGGGAATGTTTTGTGGTCTGTCCGCAGGATGCCAAGGAGATTGTTTCGGGGGTAGAAGTTGTTAAGGCTTTGATCCAAACCGGTAAAAGAGTCGTAGTTTCTTTAGCACCTAGTTTTATCGCAAATTATCCCAATGTCGGAATCGAAGGGATGCGGAAAGCTTTGAAACAATTGGGCTTTGCGGAAGTGGAAGAGACTGCGATTGGGGCGACAATCGTTAAAAAAGAATATGATCGGTTATTAAACACCAGTGAAAAAGATGTGTTGATTTCGTCTTGCTGTGCGGCGGTCAACCTGCTGATTCGGAAACATTATCCCAAGATGTTAGAATATCTGGCTCCGGTTTTAACGCCGATGGAAGCACATTGCCAGGATATCAAACGTCGTGATAAAGAGGCGTTGACTGTCTTTATCGGACCTTGTGTTGCAAAGAAAGAAGAAGCGTATGAGACTAACGGATTAGTTGACGGAGTACTGACTTTCGAAGAACTGTCCGTTTGGTTAAAAGATAGCCAGATAAGTTTAGATCAGATCCAGGATGTAACCCCGGGCGGGAAAGCTCGCTTATTCCCCGTTGCTGGCGGTATTATCCGTTCGATGGATCATAACACGCCTGGATACACTTATATTACCGTTGATGGAACACAGAACTGTATTGCGGCGTTGCATGATTTAGAAGCCGGTAAGATTCACCATTGTTTCATTGAGATGTCAGCTTGCCAAGGCAGCTGTGTTCGGGGACCGGTTATGGAAAAGTATCATCCTTCTTTAATTAGAGACTATATTTCCGTTAATCAATATGCCGGAACCAATGACTTTAAAGTAAAACAATATGTACCTTCCGAGATTGAAGAGGAAAGAAAAGCAATCCCTCAGGATCTAGGTCAACCGACCGAGGAGCAGCTTTTAGAAGTAATGCATCTGATGGGTAAGAATAAGCCTCAGGATGAATTAAACTGCGGTTCTTGCGGATATAATACCTGCAAAGAAAAAGCGGTCGCGATTTTCCAGGGAAAAGCCGAAGTTTCGATGTGTTTACCTTTAATGCGGGATAAGGCGGAAAGATTCTCCGATACCTTGTTGAACAATACGCCTAACGGAATTATGGTTCTCAACCAGCATCTCGAAGTTCAACAGATTAATAAGATTGCGTGTCGGATTCTGAATATTCGGGACGAAGCGGATATTATCGGTGAACCGGTAGAAAGAGTAATGGCTGAAGAAGACTTTATCAAAGCCCGAGATAACGGACAGCCAATCGTGGAGAAGGCAAAGTATTTAGCCCCTTATGACCGTTATGTCAGTGAGACGATAACTTACGATCCGGAATTCCGCGTTTTAGTCGGAATCTTCAGGGATCAGACCCAGCAACACCAGCAGGAACAAGAGAAAGCGCAAAGTGATAAGGAAACGATCAAGACCGCCGACGAAGTGGTAGCCAAACAGATGCGCGTGGCGCAGGATATAGCGGCCTTGTTAGGAGAAACGACCGCCGAAACGAAGATTGCCTTAACTAAGCTGAAAGAATCTATTCACCATGAATGAGTATTGGGCAGATATTGGTTATCTATCAGTCAATCATTACGGCGAAGAATTATGTGGTGATAAAGTTGAGATTGCCGGGAACGATTCTGAAAAAGTAATCGTTTTAGCGGATGGCTTGGGTTCGGGAGTTCGGGCGAATATATTAGCTACTTTAACTTCAAAATTACTTTCAACCATGTTGGCTCAGGGCATCTCGCTAGAAGAATGTATTCAAACTTTAGCCTGTACTTTACCAGTCAACAAGACTAGCGGTGTTGCTTACTCGACCTTCTCGGTTATTCTGTTAAAGGATAATAAGACGGCTAAAGTGATTGAGTTCGATAATCCGCAATTGATTCTCTTCCGTCAGGGTGAGAGTCAAGAGCTGCCAAGATTAAAGATGAAGATCGGTGGTAAAGATATTTACCGCAGTGAAATCGAGCTTCAGGAAAACGATATACTTCTGGTAACTTCTGATGGAGTACCTTATGCCGGCAGCGGAGTAAGCTATAATTTTGGTTGGCAAAGAGACGATATCATCAGTTTTTTGGGACCGATAACTCTCGCGAATTATTCCGCAAAATCTTTGGCTACAATCCTGATTGAGAAAGTTAAGGAATTGTATGAAACTAAACCAGGTGACGATGCGACCGCGTTAGTCGTTCGGATCTGTCCTAGACAAGCGGTTAATTTACTGGTCGGACCGCCTGATGATCGCGATGATTGCCAAAGAATGTTAAACTTATTCTTCGGACACGGTGGGAAACACATCGTTGCCGGCGGAACCACCAGCAAGATTGTGGCGGAATACTTGGGTGAGAAACTGGAAGTAAAAGTCGATTATTCCGATCCAAATATTCCCCCTACGGCTTCACTTGCAGGGGTGGATTTAGTTACGGAGGGAGTCATTACTTTAGCTCAGGTCGTAAAGTATCTGGAAGATTATTTACAGAATAATAAAGATTTTGAGATCTGGAATGAACAAAAGGACGGAGCGAGTTTGATAACGCAAATGTTAGTAGGTGAAGCTTCGGACATTACGATTTATGCCGGAAAAGCGGTTAATCCCGGACAGCAAGATAAAGACAGTCCGTTGAATTTTGAACATAAGATGGAATTAGTCAAGGAATTGGCGGATTGTTTAACAAAAATGGGAAAACAAGTAGTAGTAACTTATTTCTAAGGAGGCAATTATGCGCGTATTCGATACCAAAGTTCAACATCTGAAGTATAAGGTTTTACGAGAAGTAGCCAGAGCTGCATGGAATGACAATCTGACCGAAATGATCACCGAGATTCCTAAGATCATCGTCCCTGGTCCTAAGCCAACGATGCGGTGCTGTATCTATAAGGAACGGGCGATTGTCAATGAACGAATCAAACTGGCGATGGGTGGCGATAAGAATAATCCGAACGTGATTGAAGTCCTTTCAATCGCTTGCGATGAATGTTCTGCGTCAGGTTATGAAGTATCCTCAGACTGTCGAGGATGTTTAGCCCATCGCTGCCAAGATGTTTGTCCCAAAGGTGCCATCACGATTGGCGAGGGCTATGTTGCCAAGATCGATAAAACTAAATGTATCAATTGTGGTATGTGCGCTAAAGTATGCCCCTATAGTGCCATTTTGGATCATAAGCGTCCTTGTGAAAAAGCCTGCAAGGTTCAGGCAATCAGTATGGATGAGAATAAAGCAGCGCAAATTAATAACGATAAATGTGTTTCTTGCGGAGCGTGCGTGTACATGTGTCCGTTCGGAGCGATTAACGATAAATCATTTATCCTAGATGCGATTAAACTGATCAAAGGCTCAAACCAGGGCCAGAACTATAAAGTATATGCAGTCATTGCCCCCTCAATCTCTAGCCAGTTTAGATATGCGAAACTAGGTCAAGTAATTACCGGAATGAAGAAACTAGGTTTCCAAGATGTTGTGGAAGCCGCATTAGGCGCTGATATGGTTGCGGATAAAGAATCACGGGAATTAGCGGAAAAGGGTTTCGTGACCAGTTCCTGCTGCCCGGCTTTTGTCGATTTCATTAAGAAGAATTATCCGGAATTAGTCGACAAGATTTCCACCAATCTTTCCCCCGCCGGAATGATTTCTCAGTATATTAAACAAAATGATCCTTCTTCCAAAGTCATCTTTGTCGGACCTTGTACCGCTAAGAAGATGGAGTTCCAGCAAGAGAAAGTACGTCCTTATATCGATACGGTCTTAACTTTCGAAGAACTGCAGGCTTTGTTTGACAGTAAGGATTTAGAGATTGCGGAATTACCCGAAGATCTTTTAGATAACGCTTCATTCTATGGCCGAATCTTTGCGAGAAGCGGTGGGGTTTCCGAAGCCGTCAAAGAAGCTTTGAAAGAACAAGGCAGTACTTTCGAAGTGAAAGCGAAACCATGTTCGGGCTTAGAAGAATGCAAGTTAGCTTTACTACAAGCATCCAAAGGCCATCTTGACGCGAATTTTATTGAAGGAATGGCTTGCGTCGGCGGTTGTATTAATGGTGCCGGTTGTGTAACCCATGAAGCGCGAAATAAGTTTGAAGTCGATAATTATGCCAAGAGTGCGTACGAAAAGAAGATTGAAGACGCAATCAAAGTCTTGAAGGTCTAGTTAACTAGTAACTGATTAGTTGTCTTTAGATATTTAGCCGGAATCGGATCATTCAAACGATAGATTATATTCACCGGATTGGATCCCTCCGCTTTTTGAGCGTACGCTTTTCCTAGTAAAGTGTAAGGGGCGACATTGTCGTTATCTTTCTTATATTCTCTGACGAATAGTAACGTGTTATGCGTTTTCGATTCCTTATCCAGATATCTTTTTGCGGTAGGTGAATATTGGGAAGTCGTGCTTTGGGACTGCCAGTGGAATAAATGAGAATTGATTGAATAATCTTGGTACCTAGTGGTCAAAGAATAATCTTTTTCGGATTTATTTAAAGTTATGAAGAAAATATCAAGATCCTGCTTCTTAAGATATAAAACGCCTTCTCGCATCGAGTTAGTCGCATAATAGTCAAAAGCGGTAAGGATCTGATCTCTTGAATAGTTGCAGTATAAATCCAAAGGAGAATTTTCTAAATCTAACGGACGATCAATGAAGTCGATATGCTTAAGATCGTAGTTTAGTAATTCTAATAATTCAGAATATAGTACCAGATTGTTTTTTATCTTTCGGAAGCCTTCTAACGCATCATTAAAATCGCACTCATCCCAATTTTTATTCCAAATAGTGTATTGCAACATCGTGATATATCTTTTTTCTTTGAGGGATAAAGTAGAATAATCAATTCTATCTAGATTAGTAAACAAGTTAAGTATAAATTTTAACCAGCGTTGAGAATCAATAACGGAAATCTTTCGGAAGGCTTTGGTCAATAAGACCTCATCCTCATCCCAAAAGTCTTCTTTGACCTTTGCTAAAGCACATAAACGACTGAGTGATTTGAAATGATAAAGATCGTTAGGTTTTAGATGATGATAATCTAAGAAATTGCTTAGATTAAGTGTTAAACCGGAGTCATTTTCGAAGGTACCTATCAATGAGATCATTCCTTTGGAAGTCGTGAATGAACTCTTTAAATTATTGAGAATAACTTCTTTCGCCCGCTGTTCCATCTTTAGGTAACAGCCTTTAGGCAGATCAGGGAAATCGGAATTGATCTGAGAAGTTAAGGAGCGATGACTTATTTCCATCAAGGCGGAAAATTTAGAATTGAAATCGTAACTCTGATTTGCTTGACCGACAAAGTCTAATACGGTCAGACATTCTTTACCTTCGAATAGACGCAAGCCTCGGCCTAATTGTTGCAAGAAGACGGTTAAACTATCAGTAGGTCGTAAGAAGAGAATTGTATTGATACAAGGAATATCGACACCTTCGTTATAGAGATCGACCACAAAGATAAACTTTACTTCACCTTTTTCTAGTTTTTCTTTGGCTTGTTCCCGTTGAGCTTCATTGCTATCGGCATTTAAAGACATCGAAGCGATCCCGTAATTATTGAAAGCTTGGGCCATATAATTAGCATGATTGATTGAGACGCAGAATCCTAATCCTTTTGCGTCATTTAAGTCGCTTAAATATTTATTCAAAGCCTGAATAATCATTTCAACTCGTGAACTATTGGTTTGGTTTAAATATAAATCAGCAAGAGCTTGTTTATCATAACGGCCTCTGACCCATTTTACTTTAGAAAGATCGACACTGTCGGAAACTACGAAATACTGGAATGGTGAAAGTAATTTGCGATCGATTGCTTGTGGCAATCTAATTTCGGCAGCGATTTCTCCACCGAAATAATCAGTGATATTTTTACCGTCGAGTCTTTCGGGGGTGGCGGTAAGCCCTAATAAGATCTTTGGCGTGTAGTAAGAAAGTAAATGGTTATAACTAGGTGCTGCGGCATGGTGAAATTCATCAACGATTATATAGTCGTAATAATCTTTGCTGGTTTTTAACGTCCATTGTTGGGAATTGAAGGTTTGAATCGATAAAAATAAATGGGAAATATCGGCTGGCTCTTCATAGTTTCCGACATAAATGTTACCGAAATTTGGATCTTTTAAAACCCCGCGGAAGCATGCCAGACTTTGTTCGAGAATCTCTTGACGATGGGCAATGAATAATAAGCGATGAAGACCTTTTGCTTCCTTACAAAAGCGTTGATAGTCAAAAGCCGCAATACAGGTTTTACCGGTCCCGGTTGCTGCGACAATCAGATTACGATATTGGTTCTGAACTAAACGTCTGGCTTGTAATTGGTCTAAGATTTCTTCTTGGTAAGGATAGGGGGCAATATCGAATTGGTAGTTTATTGCTTTAGAATCACTGTTTCGTTGTTGTTTTAAGGCTTGCTCTAATTTCGCCTTATCGGCAGGAGTATAGATCTCAAATTCCGGAGATTGCCAATAACTTTCAAAAGTAGCCGCAATCTTTTCCATCGTATCTGGCTGATCCTGAGCGGTAATTTTTAAGTTCCATTCCAATCCCGAAGATATCGCGACGTTAGAAAGATTACTGGAACCAATATAAGCAACATTGAAACCGGTATTCCGATAAAAGAGATAGGCCTTGGCGTGTAATCTAGTCCGTTTAGTATCGTAAGATATTTTAATTTCGGTGTTGTTGAGCTTTACTAGTTCAGAGACGGCTTTACTATCAGTGGCCCCCATGTAAGAAGTTGTGATGATTCTTAAATTACCGCCTTGTGAGGTAAATGTAACTAATTCATCATATATCAAACGTAATCCACTCCACTTTACAAACGATACCAACATTTCGATTTTGTCAGATGAAAGAATTTCTTTTTTCAATTCAGAATATAATTGTGGTTCATGAATGGCACCGGTGAAAAGCGAACTGGTCGCCAAAGAAGTTTCTGGCCGTGGGAGTATAGTTCGATCGTTAGTCTGATGGGTCGTATCTAAAACTGCGATTAATTCCTTCGCCGGTTTCATAATTGAGTTATCGTCATTGATAATTCTTAGAACCTTATTTGTCAGATCTAATTGCCTATCTAGATTATCGCCATCTTCTAATTCGATAAGCGCTTTCTTTACGGTCTGTTGAACATATTGAGACAAGACATCAGCGGCCTTTGTTTTATCTAAAGGAATTAACTCGGGTTTTTTACTGATTGATTCCTTGATTTCTTTGGCTAAACTCTCAGTAAGAATTTTTTCATAGAGACCGCTTTTTAACATTAAAGGATCCTCAAAAGTTCTTCGACATTTTTAACAGTCGTAGCCCAACTGGTACAGATGCGAACGACCGTGTGTTCGTTATCGAATTTTTCCCAGTAACTTAAACGAATCTTCTCTTTCAAGTCCTGGTATTGTTTATTATCGATAATAATAAATTGTTGATTAGTCGGTGAATCAATGAAGAAACGATAGCCTTTCTTTTTCAATTCTTCTTTAATAATCATCGCCATCTTGATGGCATTATCACTTAAACGAAAATAGAGGTCATCGGTGAATAAAGTTAAGAATTGAATTCCCAGTAATCTTCCCTTAGCGAGTAGACCGCCATGTTGTTTGACTAAGGTCAGGAAATTATCCGGTTGATTATGATTAGTGAAGACTACGGCTTCACCACATAAGGCTCCGACTTTGGTCCCACCGATATAGAAAGCATCCGTTAGTTCATTCAGATCTTGCAGGCTTATATCGTTTTGGGGTGCACGTAAACTATATCCTAAGCGAGCACCGTCTACATATAACGGTAAGTGATATTCGCATGTAATCTTATGGAGTTGTTGTAATTCGGATTTCGAATATAAAGTTCCAAGTTCTGTTGGCTGGGAAATATAAACCATTCCTGGCTGGGCCATATGCGGGTGGTTCTCGTCTTGGTAAAACGCCAGTAGGTATTCTTTTAAAGTGTTCGGTTCTAATTTACCGTTATTTGCTTTCAAAGCGATAACTTTATGTCCGCCCGCTTCGATTGCGCCGGCTTCATGAATATTGATATGACCGGAATCAGCGGAAATAACGGCTTGATATTTTTGTAGAAAAGCATCAATGACAATCGCATTAGTTTGCGTCCCGCCGGTTAAAAAGAAGATATCGGCATTGGGGTTGCTCATAACTTCTTTAATTTTGTTTTGAGCCTGAAGACAATATTGATCACCGCCGTAACCAGGTTGGGAATCTAGATTTGTTGCAGATAAAGCCTCAATTATTTCCGGTGCGGCTCCTTCAGAATAATCATTTTGGAAAGATAACATAAAGCACCTCCAAAAATATTATAGCTTAATTTCAGCTATGTGCCGGTTCCATTTTATTTAATGCGGCTTTAAAGTGGAAATAGAATAAAGTTACGGTGAAAATTACGGCAATAATATCCGCAACCGGTTCGGCTAGATAAACACCCATAGTTTTGTTGGGAACTAATAGGGGAATCAGATAGATAAGTGGAATCAACAGAATAAACTTCCGCATTACAGCCGCAATAATTGAGGCCTTTGCGTCGCCAATGGAAGTGAAACCCATCTGACAAGCAACTTGAGCTCCAAATAAGCCAAGGCCGCCAACATATATTCTGATCATTTTAGTTGCAAAGATAAGCAGTTCTTCATTATTGGTAAAGATTCGCACAAAGATACTAGGGAAAATTTCAATTAAAGCCCAAAGGGTAAGCGAATAGGTTAATGAGATTTTTAATAATAATTTAAAGGCGGAAATCACCCGCTGCTTATTACCGGCACCGTAATTGTAACTAATAATCGGTTGGGCACCTTGACCAAGGCCATTCAAGGGCAATAAGGCAAATTGCATTACCGTACTAAGAATGGTCATGGCGCCTACCGCTAAATCTCCACCATATGCTTGTAAGGAAGAGTTAAAACAGATTGTAATGATACTCTCGCTAGCCTGCATTACAAACCCAGAGACACCTAGTATTAAACAGGGTTTTAAAATCGCAAAAGAAATCTTAGCCGGTTTTAATTCTAAATGAATATTACTGCGTTTACTATGGAGGAAACTAATAACATAGATGCAGGACAAGGCTTGGGAAGCAATCGTCGCAATCGCCGCACCTTTTACTCCCATGTTTAACCCGTAGATTAAAATCGGGTCGAGAACGATATTTGTGACAGCACCGATCAATACCGAATACATCCCGGCTTTGGTGAACCCTTGGGCGGTTATGAAGGCATTCATTCCGAGGGTTACTTCGACAAAGATTGTTCCGATACTATAGATATTCATATAGTCCAAAGCGTAGCCGATGGTTTGTTCACTGGCTCCGAAAGTATATAGTAAGAAACGGTTGGAGAATAAAAGGATTACCGTTAAAGTCAGCGCAATCACGATTAGGAAGCGGAAAGAATTATTCAGAATTTTTTTGGCTTTCTCGGGTTCTTTGCGACCTAAACTAATCGACGCTAAAGGGGCACCGCCATAGCCAATTAATGCGGAAAAGGCAGAAATAATCATGATTAAGGGAAGACAGACTCCAACGCCGGTTAAGGCTAAGGATCCGATTCCGGGCATATTACCGATATAGATTCGATCCACTACGTTGTATAACATGTTAATCAATTGTGCGACTACAGTTGGAATCGCGAGATGCAGTAATAGCTTTCCGATTGGTTGAGTACCTAAAAACTCTTTATTTTGATTCATAGTTCACCTGCTTGATATTGTTAATGATTCGGGTGGTAAAATCTTTATATGTATCAATCTCGGCAGAAGTAAAACCCGAAAAGAATTGTTTAAGAAAGGCGTTTCGCGCTTTTTGTAACTTAGATATTAAAGGCGTAGCTTTGGAAGTTAGTTTAAGATGAATTATCCTGGCATCATTTTCATCGTTTTGTTTGATAATCAATTTTTGGTCGGCTAGATTATTTAACGCTTCGGAAACATTCCCTTTGGAATAATCTCCGATATTGGTTAAGTCTCCAGCCTTATCTAACGACGGATTATTATAGAGCAGAACCAATAATTCCTTTTGCAAGGTAGTTAAATCGTAATCCGAAGGGACGGCACGAATATATGCAGCGTAGCTTTTCTGAATGTTATGGATAAAAACGACTAATTGAATTGACGAGTTCATAAACCTCCAAATGTTCTAAATAGAACAAACAAAATTATAACACTTGGATACTCAATGTCAATTACTTAATTTTCAAAGTCTTTAGATATTCTTTATGTTCATCTGAAACGCGATAACTCTCAACGGCTTTCTGAATCGTCTTATTATGGATCCACACCGGTAATTGTTTGTTTTCGATTATCTTAATTGTTGCGGGATATTGTTTCGCTAAGCCGGTCGCAAAATACCAGGCTATCATCATTCGGACATAGTAGTCATCGTTTTTTATTTTTAAGATCATCTTAAAATCTTCAGGTAAAAACTCATCGTCCAAATAAAAACGCATCAGGTTACCAACTCCGAAACGGATTGTATAGACATCTTTACTCTTAATCCAGCGATAACAATCTAAACGTAATTTTGAAAGATTTTTCCTGAAGACCTTAGCTGCAATCGGGCAATCACAGGTTGCCCAATTATCTACATAGGGTAGAAATTCATCCAACCGTTGAATCACTTGGTCGTAATCGGAAAGAGAAGAAATGATCGCTCCGTGCAAGTTATTTTCTTCGATATAGTAATGAGGCAGATATTTAAAATATTCAGATGCATCAGGTCTTTTCACGAAATCTTTGGCATATTTTTTAAATACCGGAGTGCGGATGCCTAAAATGTGCTTTGGATCGACATTAGGAATCAGAGGCAATTCAAAAAGCCGATAATCAGGATCGACTAGGGCTTTAAGTTCTTTTCGGATCTTCTGTTGATCCATTATTTATCCGCGAGTTTGATACCTTCAATGGCTTTATTGTAGGCATCCTTGAGTTCTTGGTAACGGGAATTCAATAATACTTTGTTAATCTCTTTTTGAGGTCTTAATAATTCGACAAGGTCACCCGACAAGATATAACAATCGGTGATATCTAAATTACCGGTTAGACCTTTAAAAGCATTCAAAGCTTCAAAAAGAGCGGAATAATCTTCGTTTTTAAGGGCTTTATCGGCTTGCTTCATCGTTTTATCATCGATAAAAAGAAGGAGTGTCGAATCATATAGTTCTTTATCATCCATAAAGCGATTCAGACCTTTATCATAGTTGATGCCATGTGCGATCAAAATATTCTTATCCATGAAGGGCCTCCTTATCTATAGTAAGCTAGTAAGGTCATTATACGCTTAAACAACAAGCAGGGGTATAAAAAATTTAT
This sequence comes from Bacillota bacterium, assembly GCA_023426935.1. Lineage (GTDB taxonomy): Bacteria > Bacillota_I > Bacilli_A > Erysipelotrichales > Erysipelotrichaceae > RUG11872. The sequence goes on from JAEZBR010000074.1 coordinate 41,751, forward strand.
TTGTATTTAATTTTGAAAGCCAGAATAATCGAAGAAAGAACGAACGTTATCGAGTTGGAGAGAATCAAAGGCCAGTCTTGAACCTGGATCCCGTGAATTAACCATAGTAGGACACCTAAGACAAACAAAATATACATGCCTAGGGAAATGCCGGTAGTATCCTTTGTTTTGATTACCTTATAAGCTTGGGGAATAAATGAGATTGTAGTCAAAGCTGCCGCAATAAAACCAATCATAATAGAGCCTCCTTTTTTTGTAGTAATGCCAAGATATCTTTGTCCGCCGGACAGAATTTGTAATTGGGAATTTCAGAAGGAAGTATCCATCTTAGATCGGAATGTTCCTTCATTGTTAAGTTGCCGGAAACAATTTTTGCCTTAAGTAAAGTTAACTCAACCAGCATATCCGGATACTTATGAGTTACCTGGCAGAAAACACCGTTAACCTGAAGTTTTATGCCAATCTCTTCTTCACATTCTCTGATTAAGGCGTGTTCTTTAGTTTCGTTAGGTTCAACCTTTCCCCCGATGAATTCATATAATCCGCCTCGCGATTTATAGTCAGGTCTTTTTCCAATCAGGAATTTTCCTTCCTTAACAATTAAAGCAGCGACGACTTCGGTAACCTTAGATTCAAGTTTCTTAGTCATGACTAATTCTCCATGGTCAGTTAGATTGGTATCCTCAAAACTAAAAGACGCATAGAATTGCCGAGCTAAGGTATTGCCGGGTTCAGATGATAGGAAACAATAGTCCGCTTTTCCGGCCGGAAAAGTTTGAATAAACTCCAAGATTTTTTCCATAGCGGATCTGCCATAACCTCGATGTTGGTATTCCTGAGCAATCATTAAACGGCAGATACCATAATTGTTTGTGGCGATATCGAGATCGTCTTTCTCATATTTCCCATAGGTTATCATCGTGAAACCGACTAAATTTGCATCGTGGTAAATCGCCAAAGGGAAAATCGCATATCCCGAAGATGTTACCGCATAAGCTTCCGCTAAGCTGACCATATTAGGGGCGACGAAATTTTCTTGATTAGGACTGACCTTCAATTTGGTTACGGCCCAAACATTTTCGGTCGTTATCTTTTCTAAATGAATCATGATTTAAGTATACACTAGCCAAGCATGTTAGTTGACAAAGATCTGCGGGATGTTATGATATCAATGTAACTGTTACGGATAAGATAACAGTAGGAAGGACATCTATGAACTCTGATTACAATGTCGCGGTCCATGCCTTAGTATTTCTTCAACATAAGAAGGAGCCTTTGACCAGTAAGGCATTAGCCGATAATATCTGTACCAACGCTTCCAGAGTGCGAAGAGTTATGGCTAAATTAGTCGGTACCGGAATTATTGTAACTAAAGAAGGCAGTAAAGATGGTGGATTCGCATTAGCGATTTCTGCCGACAGAATCGATTTAGCTAAGCTTGCCGAAGCGTTACAAGTCGATTTTGTCAAGACGCGTTGGGAAAGCGGCGATCCCCATAAAGAATGTGTGATCGCTTCCGGTATGGGTGCACTTCTTGAAGATATCTATTCTCGGATGGATCAGGAGTGTTATCGGTATCTGAAGAGCATTACGATTGCCGATTTGGAAAAGAAGTTATCTAACCATCAAGGTGGAACGAAAGGAACCATAAAATGAGAAAAGTTAAGAACCTGATTATTGGCTTTGGTAAAGCCGGAAAGACCCTCGCGGGAAATTTAGCCAATCATGGCGAAGAAGTTGTATTAGTCGAAGAATCGGAAATGATGTATGGCGGAACCTGCATCAATGTAGCTTGCATTCCTTCAAAGGCGATGGAATATGCCGGGCGTCTAGCCAAAAACGAAGCTGGAGATTTCGCAGAAAAAGCGCACACATATTTAGAAGCAGTTAATAATAAACGGGTTTTAACTGCCGCTTTAAGAAGCAAGAATTACGAGAAGGTCGTCAATTCCGGAGCGGAAGTAATGCTAGGAAAAGCATCATTTATCGGCGAGAAACAAGTTGAAGTTCTTCATCAGGATGGCAGTAAGGATGAATTGGAAGCCGAAAGAATCTTTATCAACACTGGATCTCGACCATTTATTCCCCCGATTCCGGGTTTAAAAGATGCTTCACATGCTTATACCAGTGAAGGAATGTTAGACTTAGATAAACTTCCGAAGAAACTAATCATTCTAGGTGGCGGTTATATCGGTTTGGAGTTCGCGTCATTCTATGCAAACTTCGGCAGTGAAGTAACGATTATTCAGGATAGTGAAGATTTCATTCCCCGTGAAGATCCGGAGATCAGTGAAGCAGTTCTGAAAGATTTATTGAATAGAAATATTAAAGTACTCAAGTCCACCAAGACTTTAGAAGTAATAAATACGGAAGATGGCATTAAGCTTAATATTGAGAATAAAGATGGTTTGACCTCAATTGAAGCTAATGCGTTATTGATTGCGACCGGAAGAAGACCGAATGTTCAAGATCTCAATGTCGAAAAAGCCGGAATAAAACTAACTCCTAGAGGAGCAATTGAAGTAGATGAGAAGTTGAAAACTTCGGTTGAAAATATCTGGGCAATGGGTGATGTAGCCGGCGGCTTACAATTCACTTATATTTCTTTAGATGATTATCGGATTGTTCAAGCGCAATTATTTAGTGATGGTAAGCGTACTAATCAGAATCGAGGCTATGTTCCATATTCTGTCTTCATCGATCCACCGTTATCCCGAGTCGGAATGAGTGAACCCGAAGCCATCAAAGCGGGATATAAAGTAAAAATCGCAAAATTACCGGCGATGGCAATTCCCAAGGCCAAGATTCTTAAGCAACAGAATGGTTTACTGAAAGCAATCATCGACGCAGATACAAACCTAATTCTCGGAGCCCATCTCTATATGGTCGATTCGCATGAAGTGATAAACTTAGTAAAGATCGCTATGGATGCAAAGTTGCCATATACCGTATTAAGGGATGCAATCTATACGCATCCGACAATGTCCGAAGCATTGAATGATTTGTTCGGTTCAGTTAAATAACAAATGAAAGGGGCTGTAAAGAAACCTAAGAGAATATCGAGGGCTTAGTTTACAGCCCTTTTTATATAAAAACGGCTCGGGGAATCTAACCTGGAGCCGTTTTTGGTAAAATAGTCTTGTTAGGAGACCTTTT
>JAEZBR010000029.1 GCA_023426935.1 Bacillota bacterium
GAGCCGTATAAAAGCGCCTGTTAGGGCGCGGCCAGTATTAGAGCCTTATAGGCGCATATGAAAAACCACCAGCTAAGCTGGTGGATATTTATTTCTTGAATAATTCGATGTTATGCTTGTCGCCGGCATCCACATTGGAAGAGATGAAGACCGGGGCGGAACCATGTTCCTTAATCTGAAGATCGACGAAGTTTGAAACCACGGCATCAATCAGGAAACAATCCATGATCGTCGAAGTCGGTCCGGTTTGGGTTCCGTCACTGTGGGTCAGGGAAACATCACCATAATCAGATTCGTTATTTAAACATAGATCCGCAAGATTGCAGAGTTTCTTGCCACTGGCATGGCGACTCTTGATTTTGGCTTGATTATTCATCGCGGTAATCGCAATGATTTTCAAACCTTTCTCTTTAAATTTAAGTGCCATTTCAACGACGAGACCATTGCGTCCGGAATTAGAAGTCATGACCACGACATCGTCCTTTTGAAAATCATAGAGACCCATGATCACGGTTGCATATTCCGGGATTCTTTCGATGTAGGTACTCTTGATAATATGATTCATTGATAATTCATTTTCCAAGATTGGTACGAATCCGGCATAACCGCCGGCTCTGCCGAAGACTTCCTGCCCGGTCATGTAAGAATGTCCGGTACCGAAGAAATAAATCTTGTGGCCGGCTTCGACACAATCGTTGAACATTTTCGCTGCTGTATCGATATGCTCACTCTCTTGTTTTGCTGCCGTTTCGACCTTTTCTTCAATTATTCTTGCAAAATCACTCGTAAGCTTAGACATAATTATTGATTCCTCCGTTTCTTTCTTTAATCATACAATGAATATCTTTAGTTTCCTTGACGATTCAACTTAAATATTTGCCGGAAAGGAATATAAATGAACAAAGCACAGATTCCGGCCGCTAAGAAGATCCAACAAACCGGTAAGTTAACAACTTCGTTATAACTGTTGATATAAGTTCCGGCATTCGAATTATTCGTAATAAAGGAACCAATATTAGGACCAATTACCATCGGAATCAAGACATAGGCTAGTAGGCGGATTCCTTGAAACATTCCGACATGTTCTTTAGGGGTGTAATCCCGTGTCGAAGCCATCAAAATGATACTGATCGTCACGAAGCCGATCATCATGAGCGTCCCAACAATCGCAAAACCGATAACGGAATGAACAAAGGTAAGAATGACAAGACAGATAGCGAAGAGAGCGATAGACAGATAACCCATTAGCTTTCTTCCTAACTTATCAATCAGACGGCCTAAGAAAATCGAAGCTAAGGAGGCTAAAAGAATTACGATAGCCATGACGATGCTGTAAGTCAAAGTCGAAAAGTTCAAAGTCTTTTCTAAGTAAATCAATAAATAAGGCATAAAGATCTGAGTCGCAATATTAAAAACACAGAGCCCGGCTAAAGTAAGGTAGAACATTTTATTTTCTTTGATTACTTTAGGTTTAAAACCATAAACTAGAGTTGCGAAGAAACTTTCCTGATGTTCGGGCTTGGCAATCTTAGTATCCTGGACGAAGAATAAACCTAACAAGCCGCAAATCGAGACGCCGATTCCCATGATGACAAAGAATAACGGCCATCCGGTCTTTTCGATGATAATTCCGCTGGCGCCGGCAACTAATAACATCGACAACAAGGGGAAAGTATTCAAGACACCTTCGACCCTGGTGCGGTTAGTATGATCGGTTGATTCGGTTACCCATGAATTAAATGAAGCGTCATTTGCTGTGGAACCGAAGAAAGTCATTACGCAGTCCATAAAGATAACCGCAAAGACGGTTAAAGGTAAGACCTGGCTAAGATTTACTCCGGTAAGTTTAGAAATGTTATCGCGGGAGATAAACGCAAAAGACAAAGTAGAAATTCCCCAGAAAACATAGCCCAAGCAAAGAAACATTTTCCGATGTCCGACTCGATCGGAAACAGTTCCCATTACTAACGTGGTCAGAGTCGCAAAGATGGCACTGTAAGCGACCATGTTAGCGATGTCGGTCGTTGAACCGCCGATATAATTGAATAAGAATAAATTGAATTCCATATTCTCAATCGACCACGCAATCTGTCCAATCAATCCGAATAAAATAATTGTCAACCACTGCTTTTTTCCTAGTTTAGTTATCATGTTAATTCCTTTCAGTAATGCGAAATACTAGCCTCTAGTGTTATTATATACCTTGCAAGGAGGATCGGAATGTTAAGTCGTTATGCTTCACCACTTCTTTCGGCAGTTGCGTTATTCCCCGCGATAGCGGGTTTATTTACTTTACCTTTCATGGTTCATCAGTATCGCAAATATGGATCGATTCCGTTTTTAAGAATTCTGGCGATTTACTTATTTATCTTTTATCTATTATGTGCCTATTTTTTAGTAATTCTTCCCTTACCTTCAGTTGAAGAAGTAGCGACCTATACCGGCGCTACCTATAATCTGATTCCGTTTAAATTTATCGGTGAGTTTGTGACTAAGACGAATTTTTCCTTGCTCGATCCTTCGACCTGGTTAAGCTCGTTTAGTAATTTCATAATATTAGAGCCGTTATTCAACATTCTATTAATCGTTCCTTTCGGAATATTTCTACGTTATTACTTCGGCTACAGTTGGAAAAAAACCGTTGTTTTTTCTTTCCTATTATCGCTATTCTTTGAGTTGACCCAGTTGACCGGACTCTATTGGATTTATCCGCGTTCTTACCGCCTGTTCGATGTCAATGATTTAATTAACAACACTTTGGGAGGTTTTCTCGGGTGGCATTTAGAGGCCTTATTCCGCAAACTAATTCCTAGCCGTCAACGCTTGGATGTTGTGGCTTATGATCGGGGACAGACCGTCACCTATTTACAGCGAATTGTCGCATTATGTTTCGACGGTATTTTCCTCTTAAGCATAAACGGAGTCATTCTTATCTTTCTAAATATCAATGATAAATATATCTGGCTTATTCCCTTGGTAAATCTATTGTTTGTGACCGTTATGGTTTACATACTTAAAGGATCCACTTTAGGTAAACGCATCGTTAAGATTAAATTAGTGAATACGGCTGATTCTTCAAATCCTTCTTTTCTAAGATTATTGCTAAGATATTCGATACTGTTCCTATGGCTGATTGAAGGAATGCCATTGGCACTCTTCATGACTGATTTAAGTGGGGGCTTAGGCATTATTCTGATACTAGTCTGGTGTTGTTCTTGGGTGTATCTCTTAATCGACATGGTCAAAAACCGAAACAAGGGAAAACTATTAAGATACGAGAAATGGAGCGGAACTTCCAATATAAATATGGTTATTTCCAAAGATCCTCATGAGTGAAGAAATCAGTCATCGTTTGATTACAACTTATCGTAAAAGACTTTGGTCACCATGTACTAAAGCAATCAGAGATTATGCCTTAATTCAGGAAAACGATAAAGTTGCGGTTTGTATTTCCGGGGGGAAAGATTCTTTTCTGGCGGCAATTTTATTGCGGGAATTACAACGGCACGGACCAATCCCGTTTGAACTAAAGTATCTTTGTTTGAACCCCGGTTATGACGAAAAGACAATCGCTTTGATTAAAAAGAATGCTGAGCGGTTAGATCTTAAGTTAGAGTTCTTTTCGGCTACGATCTTTCGTTATGTAGAAACCTTAAAAGAAAGACCTTGTTATCTCTGTGCCAGGATGCGCCGAGGAAATCTATATCATGCAGCCGAAACCTTAGGTTGTAATAAGATTGTCCTAGGGCATCACTATGACGATGTTATTGAAACGATTTTAATGAATCTAATGTATGCCGGTAAATATCGAACGATGCTACCGAAGATTCAAAGTAAGAATTTTAAAGGCATGTCCTTGATTCGACCGTTATATCTAATCGAAGAAAAAGATATTCAGAATTTCTGGCAAAAACAGGGATTTGAATTTATTCACTGTGCCTGTACTTTATCGGAAAAGGAAGGTATGGAAGAAAGTTCAAAACGTTTAGCGGTCAAGAAGTTTATCGCAAAGGAAAGTAAAACAAATCCCTATTTGAAAGCGAATATCTTTAACAGTGCACAAAAAGTTAATTTGGAAACGGTAATATCTTATGTGGATGCTTCCGGTATTCATCAACAATATGATCCCGAATCACCGCATTTTGTGCCTAAAAACGAAGACTAAGGATAAAGGTACTAGACCTAGCAAGAACCATGAGGGATTGGTTTTATCGCCGGTCTTTACATTATACGTATTAGTACGCACTAAATAATTAAGTTGGGAATCTGACGTTACTTCAATTTTAACTAAAGTATTATCCGGTCGGTAATTATCCGGAGCTTTAGTTTCTTTTAAATAATAGACCCCGGCTTCTAAATTCTCGAAGGATACTTTTCCGGAAGTATTGCTGACTTGTTTATTCAAAACCACTTTACCTTCTTTATCCTGATACAAAGTAAATTCGGCTTCGCTCAATGGATTATTTGTTTTGGAATCTTTTTTCATAATTTCAAATTTATATCGTTTGAGTTTATTCTCAATCGTAATTGTTTTCGGTGCAATCAATTGATAGGTCGCTTCGAAAGAATATTTCTCTGGTGATAATTGATATCCCGGGTGAGTTTCAATTTCTTTGAAGTAAAACTTTCCGGGGAAAGGTAGGGTAACTTCTAAGTGACCATTCTGGTCGAAAGAGAATTCTTCAATCAAACTGTCAAGGGGATAATCGGTAAAATCCTGATCGGCATATAGACCGACTCTTATTTTTTCTAGTGCCTCATTACCTGGAATAAATAATGAAGTTTCCAACTTTTTGTTAACATTGATGATTAAAGGAATTTTCTCGTCCTGTACTTCAACTTTTTTCTCAATCGTAACATTCTCATTCCCCGCCACGATACTGACCGGATATTTTGTGGGATCGATCTGATATCCTTCCGGAGCCGAGACCTCAAATAGGGTATATTCACCTAAAGAAAGATTGTCAAACACCAAATTTCCGGCCTCGTCGGTATATCCGTCACCCTTAATATAACCTTGGTTATCGATCAGCTGGTAGTGGGCTTGAGAAACATTGATCACCGCTTTTTGTTTCGACTTTTCGCTCTTATGCAATAGAACTCTTCCAGTCAAGGGATAGTCAAAGAATTCCACGGTCAAAGGGTCGGAATTGCTGATTTCAAAACTCAAAGGTTCCGTATTAAGATAATATCCTTGAGGG
>JAEZBR010000035.1 GCA_023426935.1 Bacillota bacterium
GATGGTGAGTGGTACCGAAAGATGGGAGCAACCGGAATAGGCGAAGCGATAATTGATCGATTAACTTCTAATTCGTTCAGAATAGTATTACAAGGAAAATCAATGAGGGCAAAATAAGGCAAAGAAACAGCCACCCGTTCTTATTAAATGGCGGGTGGCTTATTATGCGGAAATCGTGGTATACAAAATCCGGAAACGATGGCTCTGCTTCTCCGGAATTAGTGGACTAAACCCGTCGGAGTTTTCAGAGGCTAAATTCGGATTTCCTAAAACTGCTTTTGATTGACCATGAATTCCATCAAGTTTACATGATGAATTCCATTTCTTTTCTGTAAGATAAAATCTGTAGTCACAACGTACTTTTCGTAGTTATCTCTGATCATTTCTAAAGGACGATATTCCCTATCTTCCGTTTCCTTATTCAACGCAATTGTATATGCTACCTGAAGATATGAATAATCATTATTATTGTTCCTAAGGATAAAATCACACTCAAGCTTACCGATTCTTCCTACACTTACTTTATAGTCAAAGCTTTTAGCATATATATATACGATGTTTTCTAAATTCGGCCCATAATTGATCCTATTATCAGTGTTCATAGCATAATATATTCCTAAATCCGCTAAGTAATATTTCTTCTCATTCACTAGTGAACGTTTCGACTTCATATCAAAACGATCACACTCATATAACACTTTAGCATCAAGTAAAATGCGAATATACCTACTAATTGTAGATCTAGAAACTGAAACACCATTTTTAATTAATCCTTCACAGATATTGTTAATACTCATCGTTGCTCCAAAGTTATTGATTATATAATTTTGGACAATTTCAAAAGTTCTCTTATCCCTTATCTTGACTTTTCGTTTGATGTCCTTATCAAATATTTCTCTGACTATTTCTTCAACATATGTTCTTTTCGCCGATATTTCATCTATTTGAATTGCGCGTGGGAAACCACTTTCAAGAATATATTTATTAAGTTCAACAACAAGATTAGAATCAGTTGGCTTATGATAAAATTTCTTAATACCTTCATATTCGTCAAAGCTTAGTGTGAATATTTCAAATTCTAAATATCTTCCAGTAAGCTTTGTTACTAGTTCACCGCTTAATAAATATGAATTAGAACCTGTAATAAAAATTGAATAAGCATTATCGTTACGAAAACCATTAAGTACTTCTTCAAACCCTTCTACATTCTGTACTTCATCGATAAACAAGTATTTCAATCCCTTGGCTCTTCCGGCTTCTAATATAACAGCTTCTAATTGCTTTGCCGTTTTTACATTACGGAATCCTCGCTTGTCCAGATCAAGGAAAATAATATTCTCCTTCGGTACTCCTTTTTCAATAATTTCTTCAGCAATTATTTCCATTAAACTTGATTTACCGCATCTTCGGATACCAGTAATGACTTTAATTATGTCTGTTGCATCATAGAAAGGCCTAATCTTACTCAAATATTTTTCTCGTTTATATAGTTTCATGGTTAACCACCACTTTCTACTTAATTATACAAAGCCTATCAGCTAACGGCAAGTTAACGTTACAGTTTTAGCTGTTTTAATCATAATTGTCACGTTAAACGCCAAATAACTATGGTAAAAATCTTAAAATTGTATAAGAAATATTTTTTCCTACTGTTTATGCCGCTATTTACATGTTTATACAATTAGCCGATCAACAATAGCTCGAATTCGCTAGGACATCTATTTTTTTATTATCTAATACTCACTAAGCCCTGGCGGAAATAACAATACAAGCTCGAATAGAATCTTTTATCGGTATAACTTAGGTAATTAGATATTACTTTAAGAACTAAGGAAATATAAAAAGGGCTTTCGCCCTCTTTGTTTACTAGATCAGATACATCTTTTTAATCACTACCGGTTGTAACGGTTTATCGTTCATCCCGGTCTTTACATTCGCGATTCGATCGACTTCTTCCATCCCGGATACTACTTTACCAAACGCCGCATAACTTCCATCCAAATGCGGAGCATCCGCATGCATGATGAAGAACTGACTGGAGGCGGAATTGGGATCCTGACTACGGGCCATGGAGATCACACCTCTAGTATGTTTCAAATTATTCTCGACTCCGTTTAGTTTAAACTCGCCGACGATATTATCTTTGGCACCACCCATGCCAGTTCCCTGAGGGTCGCCGCCCTGAATCATGAAGCCCGGAATGATCCGATGGAAAGTTAAACCGTCATAGAATCCTTCCTTAACTAACTTCTCAAAGTTCGCGACCGTTTTCGGTGCATTCTTCTCAACCAATTCAATTTCGATCTTATTCCCATCCAACATTTCAATAATAACCATGTGACCTCCTAGTGGTTCTTTTCAGCCTTTTCAATCTCGCGTTTCGCGTCTCTTAATTTTTCGGTTTCCCGCTTATCGTGTAATTCTTTGCCTCTCGCTAAAGCGATCTCTAACTTCGCTCTGCCATTCTTCAGATACATCTTGGTAGGGACTAAGGTATAACCCTTTATCTTGACCTTCTCGTCTAATTTACGAATCTCATCCTTATGTAACAATAACTTCCGATCTCTAGTCTCATCATGATTGAATAAATTCCCGTGATCGTAAGGCGAAATATGCATCCCTAAGATCCAAGCTTCCCCTTTATCGATATCGATATAGGCATCCTTGAACTGAACCTGACCTTTACGGATCGATTTAATCTCAGTCCCGGTCAATTCGATTCCGGCTTCATAGAAGCTTTCCAAGAAATATTCATGGCGAGCTTTACGATTTTCGGAAATTAGTTTTTCGCTGGTTTTTTCCATGTTTTACCACTCGCTTTCTAGTCGTTGTTTTAGACTTAAAATTATTAGACTTTAACGGTCTTTTTGAGGGACGATGCGATTTCTTATTCCGATGGTCATCCTTCAACCCTAAGATAATAAAACCGACCGAATGTTCACTGGGACTGGCGGAAACACATTGAACCTGAACTTCCTGGCCAATGGTAAAAATCCGGTGACGATGTTGCCCGATCAGAGTGTAATTAGTCTGATCATAGACATAATAATCATCGCTCAAAGCCGCCATCTTTACTAGACCTTCGACCGTATTAGGTAAGGAAACAAATAACCCGAATCCGGTAACCGAAGTAATAATGCCTTCATAAATATCGCCTAAATGATTCTCCATATACTGAGCCATTTTTAACGCATCGACTGCATACTCGGCATCGTTGGCGTTTCGTTCGCGATCGGACGCATGTACCGAAATCTGTTTCATCGCCGCAAAATCGTTCTCGAGATCCTTCGAACTGTTATCCTTCTCATAGAGATATTTTCTCAACATCCTAGAAACGATCAGATCCGGATAACGCCGAATCGGGGAAGTAAAGTGCAGATACTTATCCAACGCTAAGCCGAAGTGCGGTTTACATTCCGGTTCATACTTCGCCTTCGCCATCGTTCTTAACATGATTCTAGAAAGAACCGCATATTCCGGTTGGTCCTTGACTTGAGATAATAATTGCTGGAACTGCGTTGAAGTAACGGTATCGTAGTCGACTTTGAAAGGATAGTGTAGATTCGTACACAAATCTTTAAATTCCGTCAGTTTCTTTAAGCTTGGCCGATCATGAACTCGGTAGATACTCGGATACTGTTTCGAATCCATCTCTCGGGCAACACAATTATTCGCTAGGATCATGAAGTCTTCGATCAGCTTCTCCGCTTTATCTCGGACTCTAGGTTCGATACTGATAACTTCACCCTTCTTATTTACCTTAATCTCGGATTCGGTCGTCTCAAAATCAATCGTCCCGGCATCGTAACGCTGTTGCCGGATTAAAGCTGATAGTTCCGCCATGCCTTCTAACATCTCTACGATATCCCGATAATGATGTAAGGTGGCGTTATCCTTATTTAAGACCGCATTTACTTCATTATAAGTTAACCGATAATGAGAACGGATATAGGAAGGATAGATCTTATAACTGGTGACCTTTCCTTCATTATTAACCCGCATCTCACAGGTCTGGGTCAAACGAATCTGATTAGGCATTAACGAACATAAATTCTCCGATAAAGCGTTAGGTAACATCGGCACGACTCGATCAACTACATAAACTGATGTCCCTCGATTATACGCTTCCTTATCTAGTGGACTATTCTCCTTAACATAATGGGAGACATCCGCAATCGAAACACTTAATAAATAATTCTCATTCTGCTTTTCCAAATAGACTGCATCGTCGAAATCTTTCGCATCGTCACCATCGATCGTCACGAAAGAATAAGAACTTAGATCTTTACGACCGACTAATTCTTCCTTGGTTACTTCCTTAGGCAATAGGGAACATTCCTTCGTTACCGCCTCTGGGAACTTCGCGAAGATATTATGCTGGCTTAGGATTCCTTCAACATCGACCCCCGGTTTACTTACCGGCCCAATCAGCTGTTTAATCTTACCCTGAAACGGATAGTGAAAATCCGTGATCGTCGCGATTGCTTTACTACCCGCAATTTTCGGGAAGTCTTTGAAATTAGTAATCTTGATTTCCGGGGAAATAATTTTATCGTCCGGGATAAAAACGAGACGATCATCCTTTAAGGAAACATTTCCGACAACCTGGGTATGGGAATGCTTAATAATCTTCGTCACGATTCCTTTTAAATGTCCTGGCTGCGAATCAGTCAGCTTAATTGCGACCTCATCCCCATCCAAAGCTCCGTTCAGATCTTCGTAACCGATAAAAGTACTTTCACTTGCACCATCAATAAACCCGTTCCCAGCCCGATTGACGCTGAGAATACCCGTTTGCGTATATTGGTCATTATTCAGTAACCGATAACGGTTTTCCTGAGTAAATTCGATCTTTTTTTCATCTTCCAACTGGTTTAATGTCTTCATTAACGAAGCAAAAGCGCTCTGGCCTTTAACCTTCAGTTTCTTCTCTATTTCTAAGATCGACAGATCCTTTTCTTTAAGTAATTCTAATATTTTTTCTTTCATCATAGCTCCAATCTACTCAAGGGAAATAAAAAGGTCATCTGACCTTTTATTTAGTTTGTTACAAAATGTTCTCAAGTATAACGATGATGAAGAAGACGATTCCCAAACCCAAGGTTACATAAGACAGCACTTTCTCCGGGCCTCGTTCCTTAACATTAGTGAATAAGTTTAAGGAATTACCGCCGGTGAAGGCTCCAGACATACCCTCAGATTTACCGCCTTGTAACAAAGTGAGTATAATGATCAGGACTGATACGATGATCAAGATAATGTCTAACATTGATCCAACTTCCTTTCGTGAATGCGAGTTCATTATAGCAAATACCTAAAACCAATACAAACTATAATTCAGGCTTATTTTTCGATATACCCGGAAACCGCCTCGTTATACATCGGATCGGTGACGGCTTGGTATTGAGAACCTTTATATTCTTCCAAAAAGCCGTTATATGCCTTATAGACCTCGTTGGTGGCCGTATCGTATACTCTTTCATAGCCTAAAGTCGCATCACTGTATTTCTGTCTAGCCGTATCGTAAGTAGCCTGCCGGTTACTCCAGGCACTGGAATAGGCAGAGAATGCCTGACTTATCTCATTGTTTCGATCTAGGATCGATTCGCCTTGGCTTCGTAAGACCGCGTTGGTCGTATTGATATAACTGTCCGTAAATTTAATCGAATTGACACAATCTAAGAGAATGCCTTCCCAGTTAACTAAGTCAAATTCAGGGGCGGTAATTCCCATGTCATTGTAGGAAATTAGCGGAAAGTAATCATCGTTAGGTTGTAGATTAATGATCGAAGCCGAGAATAATCCTTCCCCGATATTCTGTTCTCGGGAGTCGGTGAAGGTCGCTCTGACGATCCCTTCGGTTACCTGACTAGGAGCGGATGCGCCGATTAGCGATTGATAAGAATAAGTTTCCACTTCGCTGAAATTAAAGAAATACGGGAAGTTAAAGGAAGCATATCCGCTATCGTTGATAGCTTTCATATTGCCGGTGATTGCCGTCCATAACTTATAGAAGTTAGTGACATTTATAGGATTGAGCACTGGGAATTTTTCAAAGCCATTACTCCAGGCATAAGAATAGTTCTGATAGAATTTTTTCGCTTCCTGACTCTTATTCATCGCTCCGATCGCAAAGAAAGAATAGAAACCATACATTTCATTATCCGGATTATAGACCCGGATTCCATAATTGGTTGTTTCGTTTAATTCAACTTTCCAACCCTTAGGATATTTGAAAGAAACATTCTCATTACTGAAAGTCGCATACTCCATCGTCTTTGTCGAGCTTTCAACGATATTAACCTTCTCTTCTTTTTTACTTTGACAAGATACACATAAGGTTAAGATAAGAGTTAGACAAAGTAACTTAATTAGTTTGTTTGATTTGACCATATTTTGGGTTCCCCTAATTACCTTTTCTTCACAATACCACATTGGAATAATTTGCGTCAAGAAACTCTTAGATATAGTAAAATATTCTCATGAACAAAACTAACGCGATGCGTATCTTAGATAAAGCGAAGATAAATTACGAAGAAAAAGAATATCCTAACGATATTCCTTTAGATGCGATCTCTGTTGCCAATTATCTGAATCAACCTTTAAGTATGGTCTATAAAACCTTAGTTACCGCGAATGGGCATAATTATTATGTCTTCTGTTTACCTTCCGATGCGGAATTAGATCTTAAAGTCGCTGCTAAAGAAGTAAACGAGAAAAGTTTAGAGATGATCCCGCAGAAACAATTACTTCCATTGACCGGTTATATTCACGGTGGCTGTTCTCCGGTTGGGATGAAGAAACAATTTCCCACCATCATCGATCTTAGCGCGCAAGAAAAAGACTACATTTTCGTCTCCGGCGGTAAAGTCGGCTTACAAATTAAAATTAATCCTCAAGAATTAAGTAATCTTATTAAAGCTCGTTTCGTAAAGATTACCCGTTAACGATAGATTAGATGGATTGCTTTCTTATCGGTATCTTCTATTGCTTCCTTAATCCCTTCCCCAAAGGTAGGATGAGGATAAATAATACTTTCAAGATCCTTGATTGTCATTTTTTTACTGATTGCCAAAGTAAAGATATTTATCATGTCGGAAGCTCTTTCGCTAAGGATACTGGCACCTAAAATCTGCCCATCAAGATTAGAAATAACTTTAATAAAGCCATAGCCGGAAGATTCAATTAAGGTCTTCGCATTTCCGCCCATCGGATACTTACCAACCTTATAAGCTACCTGTTCTTCCTTTAACTGTTCTTCATTCTTTCCGACATAAGCAATCTCCGGATCGGTATAGATACAATTAGGAACATTAACTAAATCATTTTCGTCGGTTCCGTACCAAGAATCGATTAGAGCGGTTGCACAGGCTGAGGCATAATGCGCTAACTGAATCTTGCCGACACAATCCCCTAAGGCATACACATCCTTAAGGCTCGTCTCGAATTTATCGTTAACCTTAATACAACCATGTTCAGTCATTAACTCAAGCTGAGCACCTAGTTCATTCACACTTCTGCGGCCGATACAACAAAGAATAAGATCACTCTTGATTTCTTGTTTATCGGTAATGACGATATTGTCCCTTATCTCTTTGACCGGTTCGTTGAGATAGATCTTGGCGCCAAGTTTAGTTAAGTTAAGTTTTAATCCTCGGGATAGCTCGGAATCGCTGGTAGGCAGTAAACGATCTAAGGCTTCGATGATCGTCACCTTCTTCCCTAAGTTTAAGAAGATACCTGCAAATTCTACCCCGATAACTCCCCCACCGATGATTGTTAAGGAGTCGAAGTCGAAATTATCCCGATTCAATAGATCGTCACTAGTATTGACATAGGGGGAATTAATCCCGGTTATCTTCGGTAAGAATGGTGCCGAGCCGGTCGCGATCAATAGTTTTTCCGTTATATATTCTTCACCATTAACTTCGACCGTATGCGCGTCGATTGCTTTCGCATTTCCTTTAACTAATTCAACCTTCTTTTCAACTAATAATTTTTCAATTCCGTTTCTTAGTTTATCGACCGTTTCATTTTTTCGTTGATTCATCTTTACCGAATCACATTCAGCGGTTGCCGTAATTCCATATTGAGAAGATTTGACTTTGCTATCGTGATATAACTGGGAACTATAAATTAATTCTTTGGTCGGAATACACCCGCGGTTTAAACAGGTTCCCCCAATCTTGTCTCTTTCCACTAACAAAACTCTTTTCTGATATTCTTTAGCTTTGATTGCGGCGACATAACCTCCCGGTCCGGCCCCGATAATAATCAGATCATACTTTTCCATAATTAGATCCTCCCTAATAGTTCAATCACGTCTTTACGGTATAAAATCGGTATATAGAATTCGAGCTGTTTTAAGTTAAGCGGTAATGGTTTACGAATTAATTGAGCTTCAAGCTTATTGAACGCTTCCGGATCCAACGCATCGGAATAGATCGTCGCACTCGCGATCAATTGTTTCTCAACTTGTAACTGAATCAGAATATTCCCCCAGTTATAGTTCCCCTTAAGTTCGAAGTTATGTTCGCATTCTTTGCGAAATAACCATTCCGGGTTTTTATATATCGCGGCTTTCTTTAAAGCTTCTTCCGGGAATTCTTTCTTTTGACAGTCCCCTTGATAAATCTGTTTAAAAGCAAGCACTAAATTATTTTCTAATTCTTGGAGAGCTAATTCCGGTCTAAGTTGATTAAGATTGATAACCCGGCTTACGACACTATTGACACCGTGTTTCTCAATCTTTTCCTTATTTATTTTCAAGTATGAAGCGAGTTTGTTTAAATCGGAATTTAGTAATAGGGTTCCATGTTGAAAAGAAATATCTTTGCCATGGTAGTAGGCATTCCCGCTGAATTTACGTCCGTTCGTTTCTAAATCATTTCTTCCACTTACTTCAGCTTGAATACCTGCCAATTTTAAAGCCTCGATAATGACGCTGGTTTGTTTAGCTTGGTCATATAAGTTGTTGGGTGCGATAAAAGTAAAATTTAAATTTCCTAAGTCGTGATATACCGCCCCGCCGCCGGTGATTCTTCTAGCCAAATTCACCTGATCATTCGCCATCTTTTTTAGTTCGCATTGGGCATTGGCACTCTGATTCTTGCCGATTACTACCGTCGGTTCGTTTTGCCAAAGATAAAAGATTACTTCGTCAGATTGACACGTCTCATAGAGATATAGTTCCCTAGCTAAATTACGATAGGGATCCGTATCGTTACTTTGATAGAATCTAAGCCTTAAACTCATAAGCCAAAACGGGATGTCGCGCGGCCATTACTTCATCTAAGCGAGAATACTTAGTCGTATTGGGTGCCGTATGTAATTCTCCCGCATCTTTCTTAATAATTTCTTTCAGATCCTTACTGAAGTTATCGAGCGTTTCTTTACCTTCGGTTTCGGTTGGTTCAATCATTAACGCTTCATGCACGATCATGGGGAAATACATCGTAGGCGGATGAACGCCATAATCGATCAAGCCCTTTGCCACATCCAAAGCACTGATATCTTTTTCTTCTTTTAGTTTACTTAAATCAAGCACGAATTCATGCATGCAGGTATGATCGTAAGCACAATGGAACTCAGGCTCAAGTTTACGCATCAGATAATTCGCGTTGAGTACCGCGTTTCCACTGGCATCTTTAAGTCCTTCGGCCCCTAGTAATTCAACATAGGTTAAAGCTTTAACAACCACTAAGAAATTACCGAAGAAGCGTTTTACTTTTCCGATTGAATGCTTTGAAAAAACGAAGGTATATTCTCCGTCTAACTTTTCAACTAAGGGATTAGGCAAGTAAGGTGCCAAGAATTCCTTGGACGCAATAACTCCCGCCCCCGGTCCGCCACCGCCATGAGGCGTTCCGAAGGTTTTATGCAGATTCAGATGGCAGAGATCGAAGCCCATATCACCCGGCCGAGAATAACCCATGATCGCATTTAAATTCGCCCCGTCATAATAGACTAGTCCGCCATGTTGATGAACGATCTTGGTGATTTCTAAAATCCCGGGATCATACAATCCTAGGGTGTTGGGGTTAGTTAACATTAATCCCGCCACCGTATCGTCCATTAACTTACTTAGTTCAGCCAAGTCAACATATCCGTCTTTACTTGGCAAGGTAATAACTTCATAGCCACACATCGCCGCACTAGCCGGATTAGTTCCATGGGCGGAATCCGGAATAATAATCTTAGTACGTTTGGAATCTTTCTTTAATTCGAAGTATTTCTTAATCATTAACATTCCGGTAAATTCACCATGGGCTCCGGCTGCCGGTAAGAAACTCAGATTGTCCATTCCGGTAATCTCTTTTAAATAGTTTCCTAAACGATCATATACTTCCAAAGCTCCCTGGACATCTTCTTCCGCCTCAAAGGGGTGCAATTCGGTGAAGCCTTCATAATTCGCGGTAACTTCCAAGGCCGCCGGATTATACTTCATCGTGCAGGAACCTAAGGGATAGAATCCGTTATTAACTCCATAAGTTTCTTTCTCTAAATTAGTATAGTGTCTAACCACTTCCACTTCAGAGAGTTCCGGTAAATGTGAAGGAATCTTTCTTAAATACTTTTCATCAAGTTTATAATCCTTTACTTCACATTTCGGTAAGTAATCCATCCCATGTCCGGGATAGCTTAGTTCAAATAATAGTTTCATCGGCTTACCTCCGTTAAGACTTCGATCAAGGTCGCAATCTCTTGTTCACTATTCGCTTCGGTAACACAGACTAACATCTCATGTTCACTTAATTCCAAAGGCCCTAAGATTTTCTTTTCTTTCAAGGCCTCATTAATCTTACTTACCTCAACCGGCGTTTCGACCACAAATTCATCGAAATATTCCCCGGAGTATTTTAATTTATATCCGCCAATATGTGAGATCTTATCGGCCGTAAAATGCGCAAGGGATAAACAGCGTTGGGCGATATCTTTTAATCCTTGTTTCCCAACGGCTGCGAGATAGATCGCCGCTTTCAAAGCACAGATCGCTTCGTTGGAACAGATCGAGCTGGAAGCTTTCTCCCGCCGGATATGTTGTTCGCGTGCTTGTAAAGTTAAAACATAACTGGTATTGCCATGACGATCTTGGGTCTGGCCTACGATCCTTCCCGGCAACTTCCGCATTAATTCTTTCGTGGTTGCCATATATCCACCATAAGGGCCACCAAAAGACAGTTCGATTCCTAGCGGATGTAACTCTCCGACCGCGATATCCACCCCCAATTCCCTAGGGGATTTTAAAATTCCTAAACTCAACGGATCCGCACCGACAATCAATTTAATTTTATGTTGGTGAACGATCTCTTTGACCGTTTCTACTTCTTCCAATAAGCCATAATAGTTTGGTTGTTCCAGATATACGCCAGCGACATTTTCATCGATTAAAGCAGTTAGTTTATCTAAATCAATCTTTCCGTCATTTAAAGGAATTTCTTTTAATGTTAGATTTTCACCGAACGAATAAGTTCTTAATACTTCATAGGTTTCCGGATTAATCGAACCCGCAACTAAGATCGTCGTGCGTTTTTGATCGATGACCATTCTCAAACTTTCAGCCGCTGCCGTCCCACCGTCATAATCGGTCGCATTCGCGACTTCCATCCCGGTTAAATCACAAATCAAGGTCTGGTATTCAAACATCGCCTGTAACCAACCTTGCGATATTTCCGCTTGATATGGGGTATAAGAAGTCACATAACCCGGTAAGGAAGATAAAGACTTAACGACACTGGGAATTAGGTGGGCATAACTTCCCGCACCTCTAAAGATACTTGAATAAGTAATATTCTTATCCGCAAGTTCCTTTAGTTCTTTTAAGACTTCACTTTCACTTTTACCCTTGGGTATCTGTAAGTCTTTCTCATAACGTGCCCCTTGAGGAATATCCCGATATAGATCTTCGAGTTTCTTTAGTCCTAGATCTTCCAGCATCTTCTGCTCGGAAGATTTATCATTGACCACGTAATTCATTTACTTAGCGATCTTCTCGTAATCGCTGGGGCTTAATAATTCTTCACTGTCGGTAATACCTTCAATCTTTGCGATCCAAGTTCCATAAGGATCCTCATTGATTTTCTCCGGATGATCGACCACCTCAGGATTTATTTCCACTACTTTACCGGTTAAAGGACTATAGAGATCGGAAACAGCTTTGACTGATTCAACATCACCCATCGCTTCGCCCTTAGTTTGATTACCTTCATTGACGGAAACAAACACGATATCCCCCAGCTGTTCTTGTGCGTAATCGCTTAAGCCTACCAAAGCGGTCTTCTCATCTAAATACTTAACCCATTCATGTGTCTTGGCATACTTAACATTCTGATCGATCTTCATTTTATTTTTCTCCTTTTTTCTTGGTATAGAACGGTAGTTTTACTACTTCACAATTTAAACGTTTTCCTCTGACTTCACACTCTACCTGATCACCAACCTCTAAGTTGAGATCGTTAACCAAACAAAGCGCATACGAACCTTTTAGATAAGGTAAGTAAGAACCACTGGTCGTTTCGCCAATCTTCCGGTTATTAAGATAGATGGGGTCTTGTTCTCTTAAGATCCCCCGGTCGATTGCTTTAATCCCGATGCGTTTTAACTTCGGTTCACCTTTCTTGATTAATCCTTCCTTACCGATAAAATTTTCTTTTTCTAAGTGAATGAAATGTTTAAGACCCGCCTCTAACGGTGAGATTTCATCATTCATTTCATTCCCATATAACGGCATCGCCGCTTCTAATCTTAAAGTATCCCGACAACCTAACCCGCAAGGTAAGATACCTTCATCCTTGCCTAAAGAAAGCAGTTGATCCAAGACATATTCGGCTATCTCATTAGGCATATAAATTTCATAACCATCTTCCCCGGTATAACCGGTATAAGAAAATAAACATTTCTCCCCTTTTAAGGTAATCGGATAATTGAAAGTGTAATATTTTTGCGGTAATTCACTTTCCGGAATTAACTTACTGATAATTTCTTTTGATTTAGGTCCCTGTAACGCAAGCTGGGCACATGAATCGCTGAAATCTTCAATCCTAATATCCGGATAGATATTCTTAGTAATCCAGTTCCAATCTTTTTCCTTATTAGCCGCATTGACGACCAACATTACTTTATGGTCGTTGAACTTATAAACTAATAAGTCATCGACGATTCCCCCGTCATTATTTAACATCGGGGAATAACGGACATGTTTGTCCGCCAGATCATAATATTTATTAGGTAATAAATGATCCATAAATTCGATAACTCTGGCACCCTCCAACATAAATTCACCCATGTGTGAAACATCGAATACACCAGCCTGTTCCCTGACTGCCAGATGTTCCTTAATGATGGAGGAATACTGTACCGGTAATTCATAGCCCGCAAAGTCTACCATTTTTCCCTGCAAAGAAAGATGCCGATTATACAATGGGGTTCTCTTAGCCATATTAGCCTCCTTTATGATGTTTTCTTCTATGAAAAGTATAATTCTTTTCGCTTAAGAATACTATCAGGGAATGTGTTAGAATTACTGCGAAAGGAAGACCTTCATGACGCAAACCAGATCATTGATGGATGACCGCGATCTAACGGCACCTTTAGCTTCCCGTTTAAGACCGACTAATCTTGAAGAATTTGCCGGACAGAAACATTTACTGGGGCCGGGAAAGATCTTACGAAAATTGATTGAGAACGATGAGATCTCTTCGATGATTTTTTGGGGCCCTCCCGGAGTTGGAAAAACAACCTTAGCCAGTATCATTGCGACGAAAACGCATGCGAAATTCGTAACTTATTCCGCCGTAACCAGCGGGATAAAAGAGATAAAAGAAGTCATGACTCAAGCCGAACAGGCTCGCAGTTTGGGAATCAAGACCGTTCTTTTTATCGATGAAATCCATCGGTTCAATAAAGCCCAGCAGGATGCCTTCTTACCCTTCGTCGAAAAAGGCTCGATCATTTTAATCGGAGCTACGACCGAGAATCCTTCTTTCCAAGTCAACTCCGCCTTATTATCTAGATGTAAAGTATTCGTCCTCAAAGAATTATCAGTCGACGATATTAAAGAAGTCCTGAATAATGCCTTAAAATCACCTAAGGGTTTTGGAAGTCAAAAAATCGACATCTCCGAAGAATTATTAAGTGCGATTGCCGTCTTCGCCAATGGCGATGCCCGCACCGCCTTAAACACTTTAGAAATGGCGGTATTGAATGGTGATACTAAAGATAATACGGTCACGATTACTAAAGAAGATGTCGAACAATGTACATCCAAGAAGTCCTTATTATATGACCGTACCGGTGAACAACACTATAATCTGATCTCCGCTTTGCATAAGTCGATGCGAAACTCAGATCCCGATGCGGCCGTCTATTGGATCGCCAGAATGTTAGAAGCCGGCGAAGATCCGTTATATGTCGCCAGAAGAATGATCCGCTTCGCCAGTGAAGATATCGGGATTGCCGATTCCAACGCCTTAAAAGTCGCCGTCGCCGGTTACCAAGCCGCACATTTTATCGGTCTACCCGAATGCAGTGTCAATCTTGCCCATGTGGCAGTTTATTTAGCTTTAGCTCCTAAATCGAACTCCTTATATGTCGGTTATGCCAAAGCGGCCGAAGATGCCCAGAAGATGGTCGCCGAACCGGTACCTTTACAGATTCGCAACGCTCCGACAAAGTTAATGGATGAACTAGGTTATGGTAAAGACTACCAATATGCCCATGACTATGAAGGCCATATCACGAAGATGAGTTGTTTACCCGATTCGATTAAGGACAATCATTATTATGAACCCTCCGATCAAGGAGTGGAAGCGAAAGTTAAGACCCGCTTAGACGCGTTACGCAAATGGCGTAAGGAACCAGACAAATGATTAGAGAGATAACCAAGGATAAGTTATTTAAAATCTATGACCCTAAATTAAATATCCCCTTACCTTTGATTATTATTTTTGACGGGGGTGAAATGGATGATGAATTAGTTCAATCTTTCCAACAAGCCTGGCAGAATAAGTTAACTTCCCCGGCTTATTTATTAAGTTACGGACCTTTAGATTGGAATAGAGATTATTCACCCTGGCCATCTGAAGGTTTAGAACGAAACCGTCCTTTCTTAGGGAAAGCGCAAGAAACCTTAGATTCTTTTCTTAATTTCTATCCTGAATTATCTAAAGAACTAAATCTGACTAATACTATCTACACCGCCGGTTATTCCTTAGGTGGTCTAATGGCTATCTGGTCTTTATATCAGAATGATTTATTTAAAGGTACCGCATCC
>JAEZBR010000023.1 GCA_023426935.1 Bacillota bacterium
GGTATAGCTAGGCCTAGCCCTAGTAAAAACGGTTCGTCGCCGGTCCCTTACCTACTTCAATTATCTCTTCCTCCCTATTATCGGATTGCCTAGAGTTGGTAATCCCTTTTTTTTGTTTTATTTACTGTTACATTGGTTTATTAAGTGTTAAAATTAGACTTGTCAAAAAGGAGGATAACATGGCAAAGAAGTACGTATACCTGTTTTCAGAAGGAAACGGGAAAATGCGCGAACTGCTGGGTGGCAAAGGTGCCGGACTAGCAGAAATGGCAAATCTGGGCATGCCGGTTCCGTATGGTTTTACTATCACGACCGAAGCTTGTAACCAGTACTACGCTGACGGTGAAAAGATTTCACCAGAAATTGAAAAAGAGATTTTTAAGTATTTAACTAAGTTAGAAAAAGAATCCGGAAAAAAATTAGGCAGTGTTTCCAATCCGCTTTTAGTCTCCGTAAGATCCGGAGCTAGAGCGTCAATGCCGGGAATGATGGATACTATCCTCAACCTCGGCTTAAATGATGAAGTCGTCGAAGGCTTCGCAAAGCTTACTAACAATGAACGTTTCGCTTACGATTCTTATCGTCGTTTCGTTCAAATGTTTTCCGATGTTGTAATGCAGGTTCCGAAGCGGAACTTCGAAGTTATCATCGATGAAATGAAAGAGAAGAAAGGTATCAAGCTAGATACTGAATTCACCGCTGATGATTTAAAGGAAATGGTCGTAAAGTTCAAGGAATATTATGAACAAACCAAACATGCCAAATTCCCGACGGATCCTAAGACCCAATTATTGGAAGCCGTTAAAGCAGTCTTCCGTTCTTGGAACAACGAAAGAGCAATCTATTATCGTAAGATGAACGATATCCCAGGTGAATGGGGTACGGCGGTTACGGTTCAGATGATGGTCTTCGGAAATATGGGTGACGATTCCGGAACCGGTGTCGCCTTTACCCGTAATCCCGCGACCGGCGAGAAGAAGTTATTCGGTGAGTTCTTAATGAATGCTCAGGGCGAAGATGTTGTTGCCGGAGTTAGAACCCCGGAACCAATCGCGAGATTGAAACAAGAATCACCATCTGCCTATAAACAGTTTGTCACCATCTGTGGCAAATTGGAAAATCATTATAAGGATATGCAGGATATGGAGTTTACGGTCGAAAAGGGTAAGCTATTTATGTTACAGACCCGTAACGCCAAACGGACAGCAACAGCAGCGTTAAAAGTTGCGGTTGATATGGTTAAAGAAGGAATGATCAGCAAGGAACAGGCCATTATGATGGTCGAACCTAATCAGTTGAATTCCTTATTACATCCGCAGTTTGATCCGGCAGCGTTAAAAGCTGCGACGCCGATCACGACCGCGTTACCGGCTTCTCCAGGCGCAGCTTGCGGACAAGTTGTCTTCTCCGCTGAAGATGCGACTGCTTGGGTTAAAGATGGCAAGAAAGTTATCATGGTACGGTTAGAAACTTCACCGGAAGATATCGAAGGAATGCATATTTCTCAGGGTATCTTAACGGTTAGAGGTGGTATGACTTCCCATGCAGCCGTTGTTGCCAGAGGTATGGGGGCTTGCTGCGTATCTGGCGCTGGCAGTATCGTAATCGAAGGTAAGTCTTTCACCGTTTCGGGCAAGACTTATCACGAAGGCGATTGGATTTCGTTAGACGGTTCCACCGGTAATGTTTATGGTGAAGCTATCAAGACGGTTCCGGCTTCTATTTCCGGCAACTTCGAAAAGTTCATGAAATGGGCTGATGAAGTTCGTCGTTTGAAAGTTATGACTAATGCGGATACCCCGAAGGATGCGGCTCAAGCGGTTAAGTTTGGCGCTCAGGGAATCGGCTTAGTTCGGACTGAGCATATGTTCTTCCAAGGTGATCGGATTAGAGCAATCCGTGAAATGATTGTTTCCGATACGGTTGAACAACGTGAAAAAGCGTTGGAGAAGTTATTGCCGATGCAGAGATCCGATTTTGAAGGAATCTATGAGGCCATGGAAGGTCGTCCGGTAACGATTCGTTATCTAGATCCACCATTACATGAATTCGTTCCGAAGGATGAGGACGATATCAAAGAATTAGCGAAAGACATGAAGATGCCGTTAGAGAAACTTGAAGGCATTATTCAGGGTCTGCATGAATTCAATCCGATGATGGGACATCGTGGCTGCCGTTTAGCTGTCTCTTTCCCGGAAATCGCCAGAATGCAGACGAAAGCCGTAATCGAAGCGGCAATTAATGTCAATAAGAAACATCCTTCTTGGCATATCGAACCGGAAATTATGATTCCGTTAGTTGGCGAAGTTAAGGAATTAGCTTATGTCAAAGGAATCGTTGTAGAAACGGCCGATAAGTTAATCGCTGAGAAGAAAGTTAAGATGAAGTATCAAGTTGGAACCATGATTGAAATCCCGCGGGCGGCGATTACGGCCGGTGAGATTGCTCAAGAGGCTGAATTCTTCAGTTTCGGAACCAACGATCTAACGCAGATGACTTTCGGTTTCTCCCGAGATGATGCCGGTACTTTCTTACCGTATTATTACAATCGTAAGATTTATGACTTCGACCCATTCCAGCATTTGGATCAAAAGGGTGTCGGTCAGCTGATCAGAATGGCGGCAGTAGCCGGAAGGAAGACCAGACCTGATTTGAAGTTAGGAATCTGCGGTGAACATGGTGGCGATCCGTTATCGATTCAATTCGTCGATACGGTCGGCCTAGATTATGTTTCCTGCTCACCATACCGAGTACCAATCGCTAGATTAGCTGCAGCCCAAGCTGCGATTCGTAACAAGAAGCTAGTCAGAGATGTCGATACGGTTGCGAAAAAGACGGCCACTAAGGCAAAAGCTAAGAAAGTAGTCAAGAAAGCCAAGAATAAGAAGTAATAAAACAAACGGCAGAGCGTAACACTCTGCCGTCGTTTTTATCAACAAACCCTTGTTTTTGTCAATTTAATCCACTAGAAAACTAATCTATACTAGAATTAAGAAATTTTGGGAGGAATACGATGAATTTGATTCATGTCATAGTTATCTACTTTATCGCTTCAATAGATAGCATGTTACTGCTGATGCGAAAAGGGGCAACTTGTAAGAAACTTAGTTTATCACAACGATTGTTATATCCTTTGGTTTGTTGCTTGATTTCCTTGACGGCGATTACTTTGGGCTATGGGATTTCGCGATTATTCAATTATCCGGTAATCAATCGCTTTTCAATCTTTATTACCGCTAATATCGTTTTAGGGATCGGGATTTGGTTTATTTGGAAAGGACGACGCGAGAAAGTATTTGAAGAACGTCTCGATGAATCGTTCACGCTTAGACATTATTTCAATCTTGCATTATTGACTAATGTCGACACTTTATTTATCGGTCTATGTTTTGGCTTAGTTTCTTTCAATTTTTCTCTCTCCTTATTAGTCGGAACTTTGATTAATTTCTGCAGTGCCTTGGTCGGTTTTGAGGTCGGTTATCAAAAAGGCTATTACGGAAAATGGGCTTCGATTATTGGGGGATTCTTGATGATAGGATTCGGAATTTATTTTGGGTTTAAATTTGTCTTATGATCATAACGGGGGTATCTTATGGGCTGGAAAGAATATTCCGATAACAACACCCGCAATCTGATTGCGGAGAGTTTAAGACATTTAATGATGTCTAGACCTTTTGAGTTGATCCGAATCAAAGATATCTGTAACGAAGTCGGGGTCGTCAGAGTAACTTTCTATAATTACTTTATCGATAAATATGACACTCTAGATTATCTGATCAAAAACGATCTGATCATTCCTAATGAAACCTTAGCCGATCAAGGAAAATTATTGGATCTGACTAAAGCGATAATCAAGGAAATCGATTCAAAATGGGACTTCTATAAAATTGCGTATAAGATTGAAGGGCAGAATAATTTCGAAGGTTTAATGCGCAATAATTTATGCGAACTGTTCTTAAGAATGCTGAAGAACAATCGCAAGGAAGATGATTCACCTAATAAGATTAATAATAAAATGATTGCGACCTTCTTTGCTCAATCAATGACTTATGCAATCTATAGCTGGTTATTTTACCCCCAGAGGATATCCAGTGAACAATGTTATCTGTATATGTCAGAAGTAATGCAGCGCAGTATGTTGGATTTCTTAAATTGATCTTTTACAAAACTTGGAATATGTCTATTAACAAATAAAGTACTAGTACTAAAATGAAACTAGATAGCAATTTTAATTGCTTGTCAGGAGGACTAAACAATTATGATCTTTACATCAGAGAGTGTTACCGCGGGACATCCCGATAAAATATGTGACCAGATTTCCGATGCGTTTGTGGATGAAGCTTTAAGGCAGGATCCCGAAAGCCATATGGCGGTCGAAGTCACCATTAAGGATGATTTAATCTTCGTGTATGGGGAAGCCGGAACAAAGGCTAATATCGATTACGCAAAAATCGCTAAGAAAGTTATTAAGGAGATTGGTTATCCCGAAGAATATCAAGTTGAATTGCACGTTAAGAATCAGTCGGCCGAGATTAATAACGCCGTAAGGAAGAGCGATGGTCAGATTGGCGCAGGTGACCAAGGAATTATGTTCGGCTATGCGTGTAACGAAACGAAAGAATATATGCCGGCGGCGTTCTATTATGCTTGCTTGCTTTCCCGAAAATTAGGAGCGCTACAGAAAAGCGATTCCCGCTTAGGACCGGATGGTAAAACGCAGGTCTCCGTCGAATATGATGATCAGGGGAAAGTTCAGCGGATCGATACGATTATCGTTTCGACCATGCATAAGAAAGAAGTCAGCCAGGATGAGATTCATGAATTGATCATGAATCAATTGATCAAGCCAAATATCGAAGCTAAGTTGATGGATGATAAAACTAAGATTTTCATCAATCCCTCGGGCAGTTTCATCGTCGGTGGTTCCTTCGGGGATTCCGGCACGACCGGCAGAAAAATTGTTTCGGATACTTATGGCGGATATGGCCGAGTCGGTGGAGGATGTTTCTCCAGTAAAGATCCTTCCAAAGTCGATCGCAGCGCCGCTTACTATGCTCGATATGTTGCGAAGAATGTCGTCGCAAATAAGTTAGCCGATCGCTGTGAGATCGAATTAGCTTACGCGATTGGAATTCCTCAGCCTATTTCTTTATCCCTCGAAACGTTCGGGACCGAAAAGATTTCCAAAGCTGAAATATTGAATATTATCAATAAGAATTTCGATTTCTCCGTTAAGAATATGATCGATGAATTAGATCTAAGACGTCCAATCTATCAGGATACCGCATGTTACGGACATTTCGGGAATCCGGATTACAGTTGGGAAAAAGTCATCGAATTGAAACGTTAATTTACCTGCTACTGAAGAATACATCAGTTGCGATAACCTAAGGAGGCAATTATGGCAGGATTTAAACAGGGAGTAGAAGCGACATCATTGAAGATGGTCTTATCTTATTTGGATAAAGATCCGGATACCAACATTCCGAAGATTTTGGATTGGGTTGAAAGATTTGATACCAAAGGAACAGTCAAGGGGCAGACAACGGCAATCCGTAAAGCATTAGCGGATCCGAACAACAACTGGAACCAATTGGTCAAAAGTCTATGGACCGATATCGATGATGGTGTTAGACGCAAGTTAATGGAAAACTTCATTATCAATGCGACCATTCTTGGCGGCCAAACGCAGAAGAAAGTTCGAGAGGAGAATAATTGTAACATCCCTTGGGCGATTCTGATGGATCCTACCAGTGCTTGTAACTTACATTGTATCGGTTGCTGGGCAGCTGATTATGGCAATAAATTATCGATGGATATCGAGACTTTAGACAGTATTATTAAACAGGGAACCGCAATGGGTACTTATATGTATATCTATTCCGGTGGCGAACCGTTAGTAAGAAAGAAAGATCTGATCACCTTATGTGAAAGACATCCTGATTGTCAGTTCTTATCCTTCACTAATTCAACCCTAATCGATGAACAGTTCGCGAACGATATGTTAAGAGTCAAGAATTTCATTCCGGCAATCAGTATCGAAGGATTTGAGGATGCGACGGATTCGCGCAGAGGTAAAGGAATTTATCAGGCAGTATTAAAAGCGATGGCTTTATTAAAAGCTAAAAAGTTACCGTTCGGAATCTCCTGCTGCTATACTTCCGCCAATTATAAAGTAATCGGTTCTGAAGAATACTTTGACGATATGATTGCCAAGGGTGCGAAGTTTGCTTGGTTCTTTACCTATATGCCAATTGGCAAGGATGCCGTACCGGAATTAATGTGTACTGCGGAACAACGTGAGTATATGTATCATAAGATCCGGGAATATCGGAATACTAAGCCGATCTTCACTTTGGATTTCTGGAATGATGGTGAATATGTTAAGGGTTGTATTGCCGGTGGTCGTAACTACTTACACATCAACGCGAATGGTGATATTGAACCATGTGCTTTCATCCATTACTCCGATACCAATATTCATACCGGAACCTTGTTAGAGGCTTATAAGAATCCGTTATTCATGGCTTATCATGATGGTCAGCCATTCAATCATAACCATTTAAGACCATGTCCATTATTGGATAATCCGGAGAAGCTAGCCGGAATGGTTCATGAGTCTGGGGCCAAGAGTACCGATTGTACCAGTCCGGAAGATGTCGATGACTTAACCGCCAAGACAAAACCAGTTGCGGAAAAGTGGGCAGTAACCGCTGATAAACTCTGGAAAGAATCACATCCGGAAGATCCGTTAAATAAGTAGTATTTCCAACAGGATTCGTTAAGGATCCTGTTTTTATGTACATTCTTGATATATCGGACCCCTAGGGGTATAGTATCTATAAATAACGTATCCTAATCAATAATAAGATAGAATAAAATCTTATGTCGCTAAGGATGAATTATTGACCGGAATCATTGAGTCAGAACTATTAGTAGATTATTCGTTTGGTCATTATTATCGTTAGATAGGTCTGCAAGTAACAATTCTCAATTATAAGAAATTAATGAATCGGAGGAAACATGGAACAAAGATACCTAGACTATTTTTCTAAAAACATAAAACATCTGTGCATTACCCAGAATGTTAAACAAGAATCTTTAGCGACACTATCTAAAGTAACAAAGAGTTATCTAAGTAAAATCGAATCATTGACTATTTGTCCGAATGTCGAAGTTCTATTAAGAATATACAAGGCTTTACATCATGAGCTAATTATTAATGTAAACAAATTAAATAAGATGGATGACGATTTAGAGCGTTTTCATCATGATATGGTATTCTGCAATAAGAAAGAAGCAAAGAAAACATTTGAAAAGTTGGTTGCGGAAAAAGAGAAATATTTATACTCTCCGGAACTTATTAAATATTGTCTTTTTATGTATCAATGTATAAATATGATGGGTGATGAAAAGGGTCTTTTAAAAGATCTAGATAACTATCTTGATAAGTTAAGTAAGATGATTCCGTTTAACAATCGAGAGCTACAAGTATTGTATGATTGTAAGGGAGTTTATGAAGAAGATCGGATGAGTTTTAAAAAAGCAGAATTATATTACAGAGATGCTATTTCACAAGGTAATTTTCCCAATGTTACTAGTATGGTTTATTATCATCAAAGTAAAACTCTATATTATCTAAACCAAACAATTGATTCTTTTTTAGCAAATAACAAGGCATTGGAAATGTTCGCTGAGGAAAACAATATAATTAGAAATTACTATTCTCAGAGTCACAGCGCTATTTTATACTTAAGATTAAAGAATTATGAAAAAGCAAAAGAAATTGAATACTCATTGCTTAGTGTATCTGGATTGGAACAGTATAAGGATAAAACATTAAGAAATTTATCTTGGTGTCTAATTAACAACAGTGAATATAAAACAGCCATTCGTATCTTATTAGCAAATAATGGTATAAAGCGCTTTACACCAACAAGTTACTTCTATGTAGCCTGGAGTTACTATTGCCTGAATGATTATCAAAAAGCGCTAAATTATGCTAATAAGGGTTTGTTAGAACCGATGGATGATATGGTTATACATGAACAATTAAAAACCATAATTGATTTAATTGAAATCAATGATAGATCGATTATAAAAATCTTGATAGATAGATATAATGGTTTACAAAATCTAGTTGTAAATGAAGATAAAGCCTATTTTATCAAAATAATAGAGTATACTGAAAAATATCATATGTATAAAATCGCAAATCAGTTTTATAAAGTCCTTATAAATGAAGGATAAATTGAACTAGTTTCCAATAAGAGTTGAAAATTACATGATAAAACAGTTTATTTCCGTTGATTTAGGAAACCTCTTTTTCTTGCCTATTTAATTACAAATATTAAAATGTAATTAATGGGGGATATATGAAAAAGCTCTGTAACTTGTTTATTTGTCTAATACTGATAATAACAATCGCAATACCATCGGATAGTTCTAATCAGCATTTGCCTACTTGCATCTAAAATGATAGTAAGCGTCAAGCGTTGCCCATCTACGAGAAAAGATAATTAAAGGCTAGGATAACTGTTAAGGAGAACTATACTCTATGACAGTAAATAAACATTCAGTGGATTGGGAAACAGAGATTAAAGAATATGATAACCGGAATAAAACGATGATAGAATTTCTTGTGAATAAGCCATACTCAAGATCGTCGTTTTATAAACATTTGAAAAAAGAAGTTAATCACTTAAACTTTTCAAAGCCTGAGCCAGTAAA
>JAEZBR010000020.1 GCA_023426935.1 Bacillota bacterium
ATCTTAAGCAGTTTGTCGATGTTCTTCTAAAATTTAACCTCAGATAGAAAACAACTTATGGTGATTACCCGTAAGTTGTTTTTTCCTTGTATTTAAACACCTTTTATTCTTCATGCGTAATTACTATTGTGTGAATTTTGGGAAACTATGTGAAAAGTGGGATATTTCCAAGGCTTTATTAAACTATTTTTTAATCATGATGCAAGGCATAAGCCATTTCATTGACACTGGTACTGGATACGCAAGTATACCTTGAAAGTAAATACGGATCCGAGCCTTGATCGATCAGCCCATAATCATCGCCGAAAGCAAGTTTAAAGCCTAACGATTTGATTAATTCTTTTCGTTCTTGAGTATATTCGTAAAACGGGTAACAGAACGCAATCGCACTAGTTAAATTCTTACTCTTTAAAACATCTGCGGTGACTTCTTCGGTCGAACGGCAAACAAAAGCCGAACCTCTGGGTGTCAGATTACACTCGCCGTATTTATGCAAATCATAAGTATGCGATTGTAATTCCAGATAATTTGAACGCATCGCATCATAGTAGATTGAGCCGATCAAGAATAAAGTTCCGTGGATTTGGTATTCATTTAGTAATGAAACCAATAATGTTGTATTAGTCCCGCCGTCATCGAAAGTCAGACAAAGACTGTTATAAGGAATCTGAATCTGCCCTTTTAACCACCAGACCATATCCTGCATGCTCATGAAATAATACCCATTCTCTGTTAAATAGTTGAAATGCGAACGCATTTGTCCTAATTCGTGACAGATGACGGTATTGCAACTGGTCTGAGTTTTATCGTACATCTTGTGATAACACAAAGCTCTAACTTGCGTAGCTAATCGAGCATCACTGTTCTCATGTGCTTCCAAAGTTGCTTGGGTTTTGTTTATCCATAATAACCGACCTAAATAACTGACGCCATATTTAGCATCCTCGTTTACGATCAAAGGTAAATTAACCCCTTCATAAAGCGAAACATAAATACTGCCGTCGTATTGATAAAAGTCCGTCTTATTGGTAGTCACAACATTCTGATCAAAAGGAATCAACGAATTAAATCTCGTATCGACAAAAGCACTAGGCTGCGTTTCGTCTTTTGGCATCACATCTTTATAATTGATAAAATATCCCGGTAAATCGGCTAGGGGGAAATATTCATCGCCCTTACCGATTTCCAAACCCCATAAGTTAACCTCAAGATTCTTACCGATGCTTCCTCTAAGTTCGAATTGATTATCAATCTTCTGATAAAGACCGGTTACCCTAGAAGTTACTACCTTCTTGCTGTAGTGAGTCTTAACGACTTCCACCAGAGCTTCCTGTTCTTTAGCAATTTGGGCTTTCTTGGCTTTTGTTTCTTTATCGTAATTGAAATACCATAAAGCTCCTGCTAGCGCCAAAGCTATTGCCAATAAGACTAAGCCTAGTTTTAAACCTTTATGTTTCATATTAATAATCCTCGTGAAGCTGATGAGCCATCGTTTGTACGCTGGTCGAACTTGAACATTCATAGCGTGATAAGGTATAGGGATCGTCACCTTGATCAATCAAACCGACATTACCGCCGAAAGCCAGTTGGAAACCAACTTGTTGGACCAAGGATTTTAAGTGCGAAGTATATTGGAAATAAGGATAACAGAACGCAATGGCATTGGTTAATTCTTTACTCTTGGTAAGATCGGCCACAACTTCTTCATCACTTCGACAGACGACTGCGGAACCACGGCCGATGCTGCATTCCTTGGAATGATGTAAATCATAGGTATGCGATTGTAATTCCAGGTAGTTAGAATCCATGCCTGAATAATAGACCGATCCGATTAAGAATAAGGTCGCATGAATTTGATATTCATTCAATAAAGAAACTAATAAAACGGTATTGTCTCCTCCGTCATCGAAAGTCAGACAGACACTGTTATAAGGAATTTGAATCTGCCCTTTTAACCACCAAGCCATATCCTGCATACTCATAAAGTAATAACCGTTATTCTTCAGATAATCGAAATGCGAACGCATTTGCCCTAATTCATGACAGATTACCGAACCGCAGTAATTAACCTTCTCATCGTATAATTTGTGGTAACAAAGCGTGCGTACTTCTCTGGCAATCGCGGCTGAAGAATTATCCGCCGCTACTAGACTAGCCTCACTCTTATTGATCCAAAGTAAATGGTCTAAATAATCGACCCCATATTTATCGTCCGTATTAACAATCAATTTAAATTCCCTGCCCCGATCCAAAGACAAATAAAGATTGCCATTAAAATCATATAGGTCAGTCTTATTATCGGTGATAACATTCTGATTAAAGGGAATCAGAGATTTATATCTTTGATCCACAAAGGGTTTAACGGTATTCTCGTCGGGAATATTTACATCCTGATAATTAAGATAGTATCCTTCAATATTTGAAAGCGAAAAATAATCCGTTTCGCCTAAATGGTCACTTTCATTAAGTTGTAAAAAGGTATCCTTCGCGATTTTTCCCGCCGGTTGATAGCTTTCGTTAACATAACGATATAATGTCGCTTCGGTATTAGTAATGATTGTTGAAGCGAATTTTGCTTTCACTTCGGCCTGATGGGCTAGTTTTTCTTGCTTGAGCGTTACACGTTTCTGCGTTTCCGTTTGACCAACATAAAAACCCATGCCGACCGTAATCGCCAGTAAGACTAGGATAATCTTGCTGATTGCCCCCTGATGTTTCATGGATACATTATATAGTAGTTTTAGGAAAGTTGTTAAAAAATGCACGATAAGTTCTTAATTTGGGTCAAAGATGTTAAAATATTCTTATAAAGCGAGGTAAAAAAGATGTCTCCAAAATTTTGTTCAAACTGTGGTCAGAAACTGGATAATGAAAATGATGCTTTCTGTCCTAATTGCGGTAGTCCGATTCAGACCGATGCTGGCGATTTAAATCCATCGATTAAAGAAACGACGAATAAAGCTTCCAAGAAAGTATCCCAATTTGGTACTTCAATCAAAAATGTAGCGGCTAAAGTATCTTCGAGTTCGATCTGGAGTCGATTAGGAAAGATGTTTACGGGGATTTTCACTAAACCGAGTGAAACGATTGTCAACTATGCAACCCCGGAAAATAATAAATTAAGTATCGTGCTGATAGTTTTAGGTGGTTTAGTCTTCTTATTACCGTTACAGCAGGTTTACTATTCCCTCTCGAGAGTTTTATATTCCCTGATGAGTTTTAGTCAAATGTATGGTAACAATTACGGTTACAATATTAATTACTATCAAGATTTTTGGGGTACTGGACTCAAGCTCATTATTTTTTATCTGATTAGCGTCGCCGTTTTGATTATGCTGACCAGTTTAATTTCCAAAGTTGTTTTCAAGAAAGAACTTAGTTTTAAAGTTCTTACTTCCGGACTTGGTCTGATTAATCTGGCTTGGATTGCCATCGCAATCGTTGGTTGGTTATTATCCTATGTAAATATCAGTTTGGGAATCTTCCTAATCGTTATCGGGGCGTTATTCTTATTCTTACTGTACTATGAAGAATTAAACCTTTTAGGAAAGTTGGAAAAGAATCAATCCATCTATTTAACTTTGATTATTGCGGCCATCTTCCTAGTATTATCCGCATTGATTATGTCCATTTAAGGAGGCAACATGGAAAACCCAATTACCGAACAAACTAAATTAAAGGATGTCTTAGCAACTCCGAGCGGTCACGATATCATTGCCCGCTTGCTGTATTCCCTAGGTTATGATGAAAGTGTCATCTCCAAAGGAATCGTAGGTAATCTAACCGTCAAAGGTCTAAAGAGTTTTACTTTTGGCAAGCTGAACGATGATTTTATTAAAGCGTTATTAGTAATGTTGAATTCCCAGACCGAAGTAGTTGAAGAAACCGAGAGCAAGATTAAAAAAGCGTGGTGGAAAGAAGCGGTTTTCTATGAAGTCTATCCCCGCAGTTTTAAAGACAGTAACGGTGACGGTATCGGCGATCTTCAGGGAATTATTTCCAAGTTGGATTATTTAAAAGATCTAGGCGTTACGGCTATCTGGTGTACTCCGGTCTATGAATCACCTAACAAAGATAATGGTTACGATATTAAGGATTACCGGAAGATTATGGCTGAATTCGGTACGAATGAAGATTGTGACCAATTGATCAAAGAAGTCCATTCCCGAGGTATGAAGCTAATCATGGATCTGGTCATGAATCATACTTCCGACCAGCACGAGTGGTTCCAATCCGCCCTCAAGGATGAAAATAGTCCTTATAAAGATTATTACTTATGGAAAGAAAGCGACGAAAAGAATCCGCCCAATAACTGGCAGTCGTTATTCTCCGGTCCGGCTTGGAATTACTATCCGGAAAAAAAGAGTTGGGCGATGCATCTGTTCGCTGACTCGCAGATGGATTTAAATTGGGACAACGAAAAAGTCCGCAAAGAAATGTCCGACATTGCCAAATGGTGGGTCGATAAAGGCGTGGATGGTTTTAGAATGGATGTCGTCAGTTTTATCTCCAAGGATCCAGAGCTTCCTAACGGTGATCCGGTCTTGGGCAAGCTGGTTGGTTTCACAGGAATTGAACATTATTTCCATGGTCCTAAACTCGATGAATATTTACGCGATTTTATGAGCAGTTTCCCCAAGAAAAAAGATCTATATACGGTCGGCGAATGTCC
Organism: Bacillota bacterium; assembly: GCA_023426935.1. Taxonomy (GTDB): domain Bacteria; phylum Bacillota_I; class Bacilli_A; order Erysipelotrichales; family Erysipelotrichaceae; genus RUG11872. The sequence continues at coordinate 4,673 of JAEZBR010000020.1, forward strand.
GGGCAACGGCATCAAGATGAGCCGCCTGATCACTGGGGATGACCGTGGTGAATTAACTCAGGTCTTCTCGTTCGATCATACCGAGAATCCTGGAAAGAAACGGTTTGACTATTATCGTTTCGACTTAAGAAAGATGGCGCCGGAACTAGTCCGGTGGCAGACCTTATATGGCAATCATTGTTGGCCTACCTTATTCTACGAAAATCACGATTTACCGCGGATGACTTCCAAAGTTTGTTTAGACGGTAGATTCCAGAAGGAATTGAGTAAACTATTAGCCTTGCTCCAATTCTCCTTAAAAGGAACTCCTTATATCTATCAGGGTCAGGAACTCGGAATGACTAATTATCCATTCACGAAAGTCGAAGAATTCAAGGATGTCGAAAGTTTGAATAAATTGGATGAATTAACGAAGAAGAAAATGAAGAAAGAGAAAGCGTTCGAATTAGTCGCCTTCGGCAGCCGGGATAATGCCCGAACCCCCTTCCCTTGGGATTCCAGTGTTCATGCGGGTTTTTCCAGTGCTAATCCTTGGCTTAAAGTCAATCCAAATTATCCGGAAATAAATGTTGAAACGGAAACTAACGATCCGGAATCGGTACTTAATTTCTTTAAACAAATAATCAAGTTTAGAAACGATCACCCAGCCTTAGTTTATGGAGAATTCAAAAAGATTGCTTCGAGTAAAAATTATCTGCTTTATTATCGAGAAGACGAGAAGGAAAAATTATACCTTGAACTCAATCTGACCCCGAAGTATCAAACCCATCCTAAGGTTGAAGATAAGCTTGAATTATTAATCTCCAACTATCATAAACCCGATACGATCTTACATCCGTATGAAGCTAATCTGTATCAAGTGATTAAACCGAAAGATTAAACCGAAAGATTAAACCTAGGTGGTCGTCAATAAATGATGGCCACCTTTCTTAAGGAGATTTAACTATTATGAATGAATTATTGATTAGAGGTTTAATGATTGATTGGACTAAGATTGATCAAACCAGTTATCTAAGAAAAATACCCGCACTGAATAAACTTGAAAGTTTAACTTTTACCAAACCGGTAACTTTTTTCATTGGCGAAAACGGCAGCGGTAAATCAACCTCATTGGAAGCGATTGCCATGGCCTATGGTTTTAATCCGGAAGGTGGTACAAAGAACTATCATTTTTCTACCTATGATTCCCATTCGGAACTTTATGGTCATTTAAGACTCGCGAAAGGAATTCGCAAAGCCCGATGGGGATATTTTCTTCGGGCAGAAAGTTTCTATAATGTCGCCACCCAAGAAGAAGATTATGCGGATTCCAGTCATCCTTCCGATTATTTTCATCAGAAATCGCATGGTGAAAGTTTTTTGACGATGATGGAACAGCAGTTCCAAGCCGATAGTATCTATTTTTTAGATGAACCGGAAGCCGCTTTATCGCCCCAAAGACAACTGGCCTTATTAAGAGATATCTTCGAACTAACAAAAGAAGGATCGCAATTTATCATCGCGACCCATTCACCAATCCTATTAGGAATTCCTGAAGCGTCGATCTTGAGTTTTGATGAAACACTTCAGGAAATAAAGTATGAAGACACTACTAGCTATCAGATCACGAAAATGTTTATCAATGATCGGGAACATTTATTATCGAAACTGCTTGAAGAATAACGCTACTCTGTTCGTAAAGCTGTAATCGGATCTTTATTCGCTGCCATTGAGGAGGGAATAATTCCCGCAATCAAAGTTAAAGCGACACTGATTAAGATAAGAATGCCGGCGGAGCCCAAAGGCAATTCTGCGGTTAAAGTCGGAATTCCCGTCAGTTTTCTAATAATCAGGTTGATGGGATAATTCAATAAAATGGTCACAACAACGCCGATGATTCCGGAGCCTAAGCCAATCAAGAAAGTCTCGGCACTAAAGACATGGCTTACATCATGCTTAGAAGCTCCCATCGCTCTTAGTAGCCCAATCTCCTTGATTCGTTCAAGAACGGAAATATAAGTAATAATCCCAATCATTATCGAGCTGACAACTAGCGAAACCGCGACGAACGCAATCAGAACATAACTGACCGTATCGACGATTGTTTTAACCGAAGAGATAACGGTCGCAGCGACATCGGTATAAGTGATGACATATTTATCGTCACCGGCTTTGGTCATCTGAGTATTGTAATCAGCGATGAAATCCTGGAAATCATCCTTGGTATCGAAATCTTTGAAATAAAGGTCAATGCCGTAAGGTTTATCCGCATCCGCATAATCCAAACTGGCTAGATTGCTTTCCGCCGTATACTCTTTACTGGCACTGGTCTGATAAGTTTTCATGATCCGGGAAAGATCTTCCTGCGTTAAATTAAAAGTAATTGCCGAAGCCATCTTAGTACCATCCACGTTTAAACTTCCGGCAACATCCTGAACTAAAGTCGTGGAAAGATTAGTCATGATCGAAGCAATCTGCGTCTTCGAATTGGCTTCCGTCAAAGTGGCTGCAAACTGGCTGATAACTCCTTTTGTTGCGGCCGCCGAAAGATAATCGGTGACTTTCGTTGAAACCTCAGCGGAACCGATACTGCCAACATTGCTGCTTAACAAACCTTTCGTCAGTTGAACGATAATCGGACTTAAATTCTCTTTCTTTAAAGAATATTTGGTCGCGACTGTTTCAATCTGACTTTGAACTTCCGCTTTGCCAAAATATGCCGTCACTATCGGATCGATATCCGTCAACTGGAGGATAAACGGATCTCCTTTATCCCTAATCAATTCATTCAATAATCCCGTACCTAAAGTATTCGTCAAAGCAGTCAAATCCGTTTGGGCCGGAACCGTATTGGTCGTGACATTAGACAAAGCTTTCTGCAAAGATTGCGAAACTAAATTGGTAATGGTCGTCTGAT
>JAEZBR010000067.1 GCA_023426935.1 Bacillota bacterium
GTACCGCATCCTGTTCGGGTTCTTTCTGGTACCCGAATTTCGATTCATTAATTTATTCCGCAGAATTAAAATCACCCAAGAAGATTTATCTTTCCTTAGGTGATAAAGAAGAGAAAACGAAGAATCCACTCCTCAGAACTGTCGGCGATAAGACTAGAGATATATCGACCTATTATCAGAATAATAAAATGATTAGTAAGACCATCCTCGAATGGAACCAAGGCGGTCACTTCCAACAACCAAACCAACGCCTACTTAAAGGAATTATCTGGTTACTGAATAATTAACACTATTTGGTACTTACCATTCCTAGTTGTATGTGCTAGACTTTTATTGTCATTCAAAAGATGATCTCCTCTTTTCTTTAACTGCAGTAACGAGCCGCAGTTATAGATTATCTGAGCGAGGTCATCTTTTCTTTTTCCCCTAACTATCAGGGGTTTTGTTTAACAAAAAACCAAGGGGTTAACCTTGGTTTAAGTCTTACTTTAAGGCGTCGATGATTTCTTTGAAGGAATCGACCTTCAGGGATGCACCGCCGATTAAGGCACCGTCAATATCTGGCTGCGCCATATATTCTTTAATGTTAGTCGGCTTAACCGATCCGCCATATTGAATTCTAACAGCTTCGCCGGTTTCTTGACCATACATCTCACTGATAACGGTTCTGATTAACTTACAACATTTCTCGGCGATATCTTTATCGGCGGATTTGCCGGTTCCGATTGCCCAGATTGGTTCATAAGCGACAACCAACTTCGCAACATCCTTAGGATCTAATTCTTTTAAGGAACCTTGTAGCTGGTTTCTAATAACTTCTTCGGTTTTACCAGCGTCGAACTGTTGTTCGGTCTCACCGATACAAACGATCGGGTTCATTCCCGCCGCGATCAATCTCTTCGCTTTGAGATTGACGGTCTCATCGGTATCTCCGAACATTGTTCTTCTTTCGGAGTGACCGATAATGCACCATTTAATTCCGATTTCTTCTAACATCGGAACACTTACTTCGCCAGTATAAGCTCCGGAATCTTTGAAGTGGCAATTCTCGGCCGCAACAATCAGATTCTTTGCTTTATTGGCTTCCGGGAGATCTAAATACGGAGTTGCGATCCCGAAATCAGCTTCATGATGAACATACGGATCGATCGCAGCAACGAATTCTTTCGTCTCGGCAATCGTCTTATTCATCTTCCAGTTTCCGACAATAATCTTCTTACGCATTATTTATCACCTATGATCGCGACGCCCGGTAATTCTTTTCCTTCGATGAACTCTAAGGAAGCACCACCACCGGTAGAAACGTGGGTGAACTTATCTTTATAACCTAACTTCTTCGCAGCTGAAGCGGAATCTCCGCCACCGATGATCGTGATCGCATCCGGTAAGTTAGCGATGGCTTTACAAATCTCTTCGGTACCTACGGCATACTTCTTCATTTCGAACACACCCATCGGTCCGTTCCAAACAACGGTCTTGGCACCCTGTAATTCTTTGGTGAATAGTTCGATGGTCTTAGGACCGATATCCATACCCATCCAGCCATCCGGAATATTTCCTTCATAGACTTTAGATTCAGTCTGATCAGAGAATTCGGTAGTCGCTACGGTATCTAACGGCAGAACAATCTTTCCATTGGCTTTGGCTAAGAAACCTTTCGCTTCTTCAACGTGATCAGCTTCCAATAAAGAAGTACCGACCGTCTGTCCTTTGGCAACTAGGAAAGTATAAGCCATTCCGCCGCCGACTAAAATTTTATCGGCCAATTTCAGTAAATTCTCAATAACTCCGATCTTATCGGAAACTTTCGCACCGCCTAAAATTGCGACATACGGACGTTTCGGATTATCGATCGCCATGGATAGATTCTTTAATTCTTTTTCAACTAAGAAACCAATCGCGTTCTGTTTTAGTAAGGAAGGAATACCAACCGTGGATGCATGAGCTCTATGTAAAGAACCAAATGCGTCGGAAACATACAATTCGCCTAAAGAAGCCCAGTACTTGGAAAGTTCCGGATCATTCTTCGTCTCACCCTTTTCATAACGGGTGTTCTGCATTAATAAAATCTCACCGTCATTCAAAGCTAAGACATCTTTCTCTAATTGCTCGCCTCTAGTAACCGGGCAGAAAGTAACCTTTGCCTTAACTAATTCCGCTAATCTCTTAGCAACCGGAGCCATATCGTTCTTCTTGATATCGCCTTCCGTCTTGGTCGGATCTTTGAAATTGATCTTGCCTAAATGGGACATCAGAATAACTTTTGCGCCATGCTCGGTTAAATAATTAATCGTCGGTAAGGCGCCTTGAATCCGATTATCGTCGGAGATCACGCCATCCTTTAATGGTACGTTAAAATCGACCCGAACAATAACCTTTTTACCTTTAACATTCAAATCTTCAACTGTTCTCTTTGCCATATTTACCCTCCTTGGGTTTCACCCTTGAATTATAACACCAGTCAAGGTTGCTGGTAAATCTAATTGACAATCAATTCACATTCTCTGCTTAGTAAACTCTTTTAATTTAAGATATGCTTCTTCCGGATCCGTAATTTCACTGGTAAGTTTTTCTAACGGACAGGTATCGTCACCGGTCTTGTTCAGGATCTTTTCGACCTCATTCTTAGCTTTATATCTTAAGTAATTGTTATCTAACACTTCTTCCGCTTTTTTCGAGATCGTCTTGGTATAAATTAATTTAATCTTTCCTTTGATTGCTAATAAAGCCGCTGCTCTGCCAATTACCCGGTCGATAAGATATGCATCTTCTAGATAATCTGGCTTCGTCTCTAACCATTCTAGCAAAGGAAGGATTCCTTGTTTATTCGAAGTTAGGATTCCTTTAGGACTGACAATCACTGCCGTATAGATATCTAATAATTCGTCGTATTGGGCAATATTTTTCTCACTCATCCTTTAATGCCGCCTCTAGCCACTCCGGAGACAATCTGTTTACGGGTAAATAAGAAGAGAATAATCATCGGTAGAACAACAATCGTAGCGGCCGCCATCATTAATTCATTTCGGGATCCGCCTTCCGTCATAAAGGTATATAACCCAAACGGTAAAGTTCTAACCGCCGCGGAATTCGTTACTAACATCGGCCATAAGAACGCATTCCAACAGGAGATCGCATTCAATAGAACGATCGTAACTAATGATGGCTTCGCAATCGGAACCATTACTTTCCAGAGATACTGCCAGTTACTCGCTCCATCGATCCGTGCGGATTCATATAAGCTATCCGGGATCGATAAGAAGAAATTTCGGAGAATATAAGTATAGAAAATGCTCGAAGTAAACGGAATAATCAAAGCCGGTAAAGTATTGACTAGATCTAATGCGACAATCGTACGATAGTTAGTAATTACCAACATCTCAAACGGAACCATCATTAAGGATAATAGAATCGAGAAAGCGATATCTCTTCCCGGGAATTTCAACCTTGAGAAGGCGAAGGAAGCTAAGATCGTGGTAAAGGTACTCGCCACCACACAACAGATCGTAACAATCACCGAGTTGATAAAGTATCTGACAAACGGTGCGGTTTCCAACGCATACTTGAAATTGTCCAAAGTCCAGCTATTCGGCCATAATTCCGGCGGGAACTTAGAAATATCAGCTCCGGTTTTAAAGGCGCCGGTGATCATCCAATAGAAGGGGAACACCATGAATAACGCACCTAAAGCTAAGAGGAGATAAATGAAGAACGTTTTTACTTTACTTTTAGTTCGCATCGTACCCTCCTAATAATGTTTCCATTTTCTTTGAATCCATAACTGAATCATCGTGAAGATAAAGATGACTCCGAATAAGATAACCGCGGCCGCAGCAGCTCGGCCATATTTTGGCGGTGTGATACCTCTAAACTGATAGAAGATATAATAGACCACCGTGAATAAGTTATAGGCAACACCAGGCGAGCCATTAAATAACGGGAATAGTTCATTGAAGACCTTGAAGCCCGAGATACTATTGACGATCATTGTTAAGCCGATCGTCGGAGCCAATAAAGGCACGGTTATTCTAAAGAATAACGTGGCATCCTTCGCCCCATCGACCCTAGCTGCGGTATAATACTTTTCATCGATATTCTGTAAACCGGATAGTAGAAGAATGATCGTGAACGGTAACATACTCCAGATCCCATAGATCGCTAAGGCTGCGAAGTTCTTGCTGGTCTCAGTTAACCACTTGATCTTCTCGATTCCCACACTGCTCAATAACCAGTTGATAATGCCGTAATCGTAGTTGAACATAAACTTCCAAGTTAGCCCTACCGCGGTTACGGAAGTAACTAACGGTAAGAAATAGGCGGTGTGGAAGATCGCCATTCCCTTGATCTTCTGATTCAAAAGATTCGCAATCAGGATTGAAATAATCGTCGAGATCGGAACGACCACTAAAACATACTTAAAGGTATTTCCCATCGACTGAATGAAGTATTTATCATTCAAAACATACTCATAGTTCTTTAGACCCCAGCTGGAAAAAGCTCCGGTTAAGAACTTGTATCCTTCTTTAAAGGACATCAAGAAAACATTTACTAATGGATATAAGGTAAATAAACCAACGCCGATAATAAAAGGTAATAAGAACCAGAACGGTTCCAACCGTTGTTTCAGGGTAGGTTTAGGTACATTGGACGTGACCTTTAATTTCTTTTCCTTAACGCTCATACTAAGCGATCTCCGGACTCCGTATCGAATAGAAAGACCCCTTTATTCTTGAAACAGATCGGTAAGGTGTCACCGGTCTTGAATCCTAGTTCATTCGGAATATAAGCCCGGATCTCAGCGGTTCCGATCCCTAGGTAACTTAACTCTTCCTTACCCATCGCATAGGTATGTTTTAAGACGGCATCGGTAACTTTAACTTCCGCCGGGGTGTCCGCAACCCCAACGCTCTCCGCTCTGATTGCTAAGGTAACTTTCTTACCTTCTTCAATCTTCTTCGCACCTTCAAAACTTACTGTACCGCTTCCATCCTCGACGACAAATTTATGATCCTTGATATATCCGCCGATTTTATTGATTGGAGGATTGCCTAAGAAGTCCGCAACGAACATGTTAGCCGGGGAATCATATAATTTCTGCGGATGATCATACTGCTGCTTCTTACCATCTTTCATTAAAAGAATACTATCGGAGATACTCATCGCTTCTTCTTGGTCATGAGTAACGAAAATCGTGGTGACTTTTGTTTCTTGCTGAATTCGCCGAATTTCTTCTCGCATCTCTAAACGCAATCTGGCATCTAGGTTCGATAATGGTTCATCCAACAAAAGCAATCTAGGTTTCTTGACTAAAGCTCTGGCAATCGCAACTCGCTGCTGCTGACCGCCGGATAATTCCGAAGGCTTACGATTAAGATATTCTTCGATATGGACTAGCTTAGCCATCGCCATAGCCCGTTCCATTTTTTCTTTCTTTGAAACTTTCTGGATATCCAACGGGAAACAGATGTTCTTTAAAACGGTCATATGTGGATAAAGTGCATAATTTTGGAACACTAAACCGACGCCTCTTTTTTCCGGCGAAAGATAAGTTACATCATCGTTATCGAAATAGATCTTCCCACTGGTTGCTGGCACCGTACCTGCCAACATATACAGCATCGTACTCTTTCCACAGCCACTGGGTCCTAATAAACAGATCAGTTTTCCTTCTTCAATCGTCGCCGTAAAATCATTTACCGCTTTGACTGCCCCGTATTCCTTGGTTAAATTCTCTAGTTTTACTTCCATAGTTCCCCTTTCGATTTTATTAAGCCATCCAGTTGCGCTTAATAAAAGGCTGAAGAAAGGGATTTCTCCCCTTCTTCAGTTAATAGATTTTTATTCAGCTTCCTGTAAAGCAGCGTCACAGCTCTTCTGACAATCAGCCATCGCGGTCTTAACATCAGTTCCGGTCGCGACTTTCTTAACTAAGGCTTCTAATTCATCTCTAACCGTGGAAGAACCAGCCGGTGTAGGCAATACGCCAGAGTAAGAAATCTGTTTGGATAATGCCGTTAAAGCGATATCCGTGGAAACGAAATCGGTATATTCAGTATTCTTCTGAGTAGCTAAATATGGTGAGAAAGCGTTCATGCTCTTGCACCAAGCAGTATTATTCTCTTCATTGACGAAATACTCGGCAAACTTAACCGCAGCCCACTCCTGATCCGCATTGGATTTGAAAACGATAACGCCACGATCCCAGGCCGGAGCCCATTGAGTCTTGGCATCTTTAACCTGCGGTAAGGATACGCAAGCTAATTCATTATTATTCGGTAAAGTTAAATAAGGAATACCAGCACTAGAACCAACATAGGAAGCACATAAGCCGGCATTAATATCGTTGGAGAGATAATCACCGGACTGAGGTCCTAATTCGAAATATCCTTCTTCAACGCCAGCCTGGAACCATTTTAACCAAGTCGCTAATTCATCGGTTAAGAATTTAACCGTCTTGGTATCGGTATCGATATAAGATAAACCACTCTGCATAATGATTGACTGATATAAATCGGTTAAAGAATCAGCAGCGAAGCCAACGATTCCCAACTTTTCATGAATGATCTTTGCATCTTCGCCAACTTCTTCCCAAGTCGTCGGAGCTTCAGTGATACCAGCCTGTTCAAATAAAGTCTTGTTATAGAAGAAGACCGGTCCAGTGGTAACCATCGGCAGAACGTGCATCTGACCATCAGTGAAAGCGTTACATTCTTCATAAACACCAGCATTAACTAACTTGGAATAATCCTGTTCCAGATAGTCTTTGAGATTAACTACCAGGGTCTCTTCATCGGAAGCCCCAACATAGGAAGCAGCCGTAGAAGCATAATTCATGATAATATCCGGACCAGTGCCAGCCGCAACTGCCTCATATACTTTATTCGTGAATCCTTTGTATTCCTGATCTTCACAAACAACTGTAATCTTACCTTCATACTCTTTGTTGAAAGCCGCAACGATACTTTCTAACGTTTCTTTCTGACCTTCAGTATAAGTGTGCCAGATGTGAACCGTTTGAGCGGTGGTCGGAGTCTTGTCTTTTTTACCGCAACCGGTAAAACTTAAAGCCATAACTAGGACCAACAGAATGCTGACTAATTTTTTCATTTTTCCTCCTTTTTGAAAAAATCATCTATAGCACAGTTTTCACTGTTACTACCCTCTTCCGTATGATTACAATTATACTTAGGCCCAAGATTCGCATATCTTCTGGTCATCCATTGACAGATTCCTTCAATACCCGGATAAATCATCCGTTCGGAAATATTAATGTAATCAAGCTTATCCCGAATCTCTAACTTACATTCCTTAGGAATTACGATCCGGTAACAATACTCCTCATCGTTCTTCGGTAATAATTCGCCTAAAGTTTTACTGCGGTCGGAAACGACCGAGAATAAGGCGTATTGATTCGAGATACGATCTAACATCGAGGCCGGTTCGAAGAATAACACGAAAGGTTTATCCGAGCTCGCTTTCAGTTTCTCAAAATTCGGAACGTAGTGTTCCAGCATCTCAATCGTAAAACTGTTGGAGTTTACTTCCGATAATGCATCATGTAACGATTGCGGCAAGTCGTCTTTCAGATGCACAAAATTAACGCAGATAATTGCGCCATCCCGATCGTATTGGTTGATATCCGCTGTCGCAAAGTGTGCCGCAACTAACGGTGAATAAGTCCAATCAAGTAATCTAGTCGGTAACCCATAGTGTTGAGCTAAAGTTACCGTCTGCCAGAATGAATGATAATTTCCTAATTCTGCGTAAGCATATTTCTTAAAGTTCCGGATTAGGGAATCTTCTAGTTCTAATTTATAACCACAGATTCGATTTAGTTTAGGAACCATGCCATCATAAGCCGCATCGTTTAAACCCCGATAAATAAAATTGGTCCGATACCGCATTAATGCCGGATCCCAAGCGCCTTTAAAAATGATGTGTTGTAATTCATCCCAATTCCGAATGATCACATCCTTCATGGCGGGCCCCCATTCATGAGAATATTATAGCGATTATTCAGATACCTGTAAATTATTAACTTGGTTAAACCGGGCACTAAACCATGTCATTTCTTAATGTAAACGCTTCCGCTACTCTATAACAAAGATTTAAGCTAACAAATTCTTATTCTTTTAAATTACATGTAGATTTCCAAATTATCTATTAACCCTAATTAATCGGTTGCCAAGCAATTACTGTCTGTGGTTTCTCAATGTAGACTTATGAGAATATTCGTCTAGCAAGCTTATCCTCATTGTAACAATCGGGAAACTAATCTAATCTGACTATACTTCGATTCGAAATATTATATATGGTCAGTCTAAGTGTGTTGCATCTAAAGCCATTACATCCTCTTAAGAAGTAACTACAATAAAACTATTCTTCTGATACAAAAAGTCTTTTGTATTTCGTAAATTGAATTTACTTTTCGATCTTCACTCTCAGATTCTCATTGTTGCCTTCGGCTAATTCGCTTAGAGTATTATATGCTTCATAAGCATCATATAAGGAACTGACCTTCAGTCGGCTTGCGGCGGTATTACCCTTAGCATCGGTATGAAAATCTTTGGTTGTAACTAACAAAGTCGCACTATTCTTACTGTCTACGATACTGCCGACAACTTGAACGGTACCGACATTTTTTAAAGTATAGTGAATAAAACTATTTCGGAACGCTCCGCTTCTTTTGATTATTCTTTTATTGGTAATCGCGAAATAAGTATTCCTCGCATTCAGAGAACTATAAATTATATATAAGACAACAATTGTCGGCAAAATATATACTACCGGAAATAAATTAGGACCATCGAAATTTTCGGCGTTTAAGAAAATACCTCCAAAAAACAAGGCAGCCCAGAAACTGAAAAATCCCCCAATTAAAATCGTTGGTAACATTCCTTTAAGTACATTCGCAAAGACATTTATTTTATTACTCCACTTAATCTCTTCATCGTCCTGCAATACCATCGCAAATTTTTCGCTGTACATATAAGTGCTACCTCACTTTTGATTTATTTTAACATATTGACGTCATTACTCATCATTTTAGAAAAACGGTTTAATTAACGCCCAGATAATCGGCACTAACATTGACGGTAACATATTTGCAGTTTTAATCTTGGTAGTACCTAGCATATCGATTCCAATACCTAGGATGATTGTATAGCCGACTAAACATAAACTGGTCAAAGTTTCACCGACTAAGAAATTATTTAAGGTGCCGGCAAACAGAGTCAAGATTCCCTGATAAATAAAGACGGGAATAAACCCAAAGACAACTCCAACCCCTAAGGTAGTAGCTAAGATCATACCGGTCGAAAAGTCCAAGATGCTTTTCATTAACAACACTGAGATATTGCCACTTAAACCATCATTAATTGAGCCGATAATCGCCATCGCTCCGACACAAAAAAAGATCGAAGCACTGGAAAACCCTTTAGCGAATTGATTTATTCCGGCTTTCTTTTCGATTTTCATGGATAAATTTTGAATATGTCCATCCAGATTTAATAATTCACCGATAACTGTTCCAACCACAATCGAAATGACCATTAAGAAATCATCCCTACTTACTAATTCTCCCGCTTCAACCGAAAACATATTGGAAATTACTCCGCTGATGGCTAAAACAATCAGGGCGATTCCTAAAGCCTTCTTCAAATCATCGGCAGCATTCGGTTTGATCTTTTTTTTGAATAATAAGCCGATCGACCCCCCTATAATAATCGCAATACTATTAATTACCGTTCCCCACATGAATAAAAGTGCTCCTTAAGTCTTCGAAGATAATAACGCGATTGTCGTTTCAAGGCAACCACGATTATAATATTATCGGAGGCTTACCATGTTAATTATTGTTATTATCGTAATTATTCTCTTAGTCTTATTTATGACTAAACCAAATAACACCAGAAAAAAAGAGTGGGATAAGTTCACCGAAAGAAAACTATTTGCGCATCGAGGACTATTTAACAATGAAAGTGATCATCCGGAGAATAGTTTACCTTCCTTTAAATTGGCAGTAGAGAATAAATATGGAATCGAATTAGATGTTCAGCTAACTAAGGATTCCCAATTGGTCGTGCATCATGACCTTTCGTTAAAACGTTCAACTGGTAAAGATCTAAACGTTAACCAACTTACTTATGAAGAATTGCAGAATCTCTCCTTATTCAATTCTAAAGAAACAATTCCCTTATTCACGGATGTCTTAAAAATCATCGATGGTAAAGTACCCCTAATCGTTGAAATCAAAGTCGACTACGATTATCTTCAAACGACAATCATGACTAACGAAATCCTAAAGAATTATACCGGCAACTATTGCGTGGAGTCCTTTAACCCGTTAGCGGTCAAATGGTATCGTCAGCATCGTCCGGATATCATCCGGGGGCAGTTGTCTACTGATTACTTCAAGGATCAGATGAAAACGAATATTCTAATTAAAATAATAATGACAAATTACTTAGCCAATTTCTTAACTCGACCGGATTTTGTGGCCGATAACTTTAAATTTGGGTATCGTTTAGGTTATAAACTTCAACATTCTTTCTGGAAAGCTAACACCATCTGTTGGACACCAAAGAGTAAAAAGGACCTTGAGAATGCCAAGAGGAATTTCGATGCTTATATCTTTGACTCATTTGACCCTCGCAAGTAATTAAGCATCTAAATACTACCTTAACTTTATTTGTACTATTATATTAATAGGAGGTTTTATTTATGATACCGTTCTTAACTATTATTATAATTATTGTGGTTATTGTTTTGCTTCTAAGTTTAATGATCCGTCAGGTATCCGAATATGAAAAAGGCTTGCTGTTTACTTTAGGTCGATATACTAAGACCTTAGACCCTGGCTGGCATTTTGTTATTCCCGTCTTCCAATCCTTCCGTAAAGTGGATATCCGAGTCATGGTCGATGATGTTCCCGAACAGGATGCAATCACTAAAGATAATGTCTCGATTAAAATTAACGCCGTCATTTATTACAAAATATTCGATGCGGCTAAAGCAATAAACAACGTTCAGAATTACTACTACGCGACTGGTCAGCTAGCCCAAACGACAATGCGCAATATAGTCGGGGAAGTAACGCTTGATGAATTATTATCTCAAAGAGAGAAAATCAGTGCCGAAATCTGTGAGATTGTCGATAAAGCTACTGATCCCTGGGGAATAAAAGTTCAGAATGTTGAATTGAAAGATATCAGTTTACCGGAAGAAATGAAACGGGTTATTGCGAAAGTCGCAGAAGCCGAAAGAGAAAAAGCGGCTGTCATCACTAAATCCGACGGTGAAGTTCAAGCCAGTAAGAATTTAGCCTTAGCTGCCAGGACCATGTCTGATGCCCCGGGAGCCTTACACTTAAGAACCCTCGCAACTATCAACGATGTTTCTTCGGATCAATCCAACACAATCATCTTCGCGATTCCCTTAGAAATAATGCAGGGATTCAATGGGAATGCTGCTAAAACAATTGTCGATAAGATAAAGAAAGTTAAATAGTCAAAGCCATCAAAGCGCCTTATTATGGCGCTTTTATTTTGAACAGATAAAAGCCCCGATTGCTCGGAGCTTGTAATTCATTAAGATCGTTTACTGATTGTCAGCTGCGGTATTGTCTTCTTCTTTGTCAGCTTTCTTGTTGTGATTCGTGAATAGAATTCCCAAGATCCCTGCTAAAGCGATGACAACCATGATTACCGTATACTGATCAACCCATCTGAATCTCCATACTAACGGCTGTGTTACGAAGAAGATAATCGTATTAGCTACGCCCAATAAAGCTACCACTAACTTCCCAATCCACTTCTTGGACTTCTTCTGATCTTCTTCATCCTCTTCCGTCTTTACTTCTTCTTCATTCTCATTCTGTTCGCCTTCATCTTCGTCTTCTTTCTTCTTCTTGATGAAGAGGACCATAATGAAGCCTGCTATCGACACGATCATGCTCGCTAAATCTAGTAAGGTCAGTACCGGTAGACCAGCTTTAGGCGTCGCATTAGGTTCAACGACAACTGTTTTGCCAACTTTGTTATATAATGCGGTGATCGTCAGATCACTTTGAATGTTTGTATAGGCCTTATCCCAACCTTGGAAAGTATAAGTATAAGTCGTATCTCCCCCTCTATTCGGATTGACCGGAGCAATCGCATTACCTCCAGCCGCAACGGTTTGAGTCTTTAAGATTGTCCCATTATAATCGACGAAATTGACCGTATAGTTTGCCGGAGCAACGACAGCCGGAACGACCGGAGGATTAACAACCGGTGGCACAACTACCGGAGCTACCGTATATGGCAAGACCGGAATCGTGAAAGCGTCTTTAATCGCAGAAACATTTCCAAGCGAATCGGTACTATCCAAAATGGCAGTATTAGCAACCGGATAATTACCGGTAACCGTTGCATTCAACGATAAATTATATGACAGACTAACCGGTTCCGTAACCGATACCGGAGTATTGATCTGCCAAGCAAAACTCTTCGTAGCTGGATCATAGGTAACTACATAATCGCCTTCTACGAATGAATAAGTATTCTCCGCTGTCTTGGTTCCCGTTAACTCAATACCATTCTTGGTCATCGTGAACGGGACTTCAGCGGAAGTAATTAAACTATAATCCGTACCCACCGTATTAGAGACCGTCCCCTTATCCAAAACATATATCAGAGAATCCTTAATTTGACTAAAGACAGAAACAATCTGTTCATCAGTAGCTGTCGTGATATCGAAAGCCCGGCTGTTATTAACGGTATTAGTCCATTCCATGAATTCGCTGCCGAGATCATACCAACTTGCGGAGTTGGCTCCGAAAGTCCAATACAGATTAAACATATGATACTTTTCCGCTAATTCGGCATACTTATGAGCTGTTAAATTAATGCTCTTTTCCAAACCAGTCGGATAATTATCCCAATCAGAAGTAAAATTATCTCTGGTTATCGAAGCCGGCAAATTTGGATCGCCAAGATTACCGCTACGATTAAGTTTATATTTAGGATTACCATCGGCATCTACTCCATCAGGTAACCAGCCTGTGATATCCAATTGTGACCAGTTGGCATCACTATATGCACATCTACCCGTTCGATTATATATTTCTCCGAAAGTAGGAAAAGAAGCCTTTAAGTCTTCTTCGCTAGGAGTTACATCGTAAGCTCCAGTTTCACCTTCGGTATATAGTCTTCCAATTGTATAAAGTTCTTTACCATCTTCACTATTCCAATAATATCCTAGACCATCAGTGACCATGATAATGAATTTATTATCATCGGGTACTTCACTATCCGCCGTCAGCATTTGATCAGCAAGAATTAATGCTCCTTGTTGATTACTCGCCCCAGATCCTTTGGCATTAGCGATTGCTTCCGTAATACTGTCTGAAGTGCTAGCCGTTAATTCAGTTAGGTCTAAAGTAATTATCGGGGAGCCTTGAGATATAACAATACCCACTTTAATATCGATGTTCTGATATCCGGTCAAGGTAGAAATCATCTTGGCAGCTGCATCTTTAATCTTTTTCGGAACATCACCCGGAGTTTGAGACTTATCCAAAACAAAGACAACATCCATTTTTTTCTGATATTCAGCGGAAGGTAATGTCATCGTTACCATTGTCTGCTTATCACCGTTAAGTGCGGTTGCACTCATTGATTTGGAAGATGTCCAAGATCCATATTCAACTGCATTTACCGGAGTTAATACTCCGAGGAAAAGTGTTACTACCGCAAATAGTGCACTTAGACGTTTGATTATTGATTTCCTCATATATTTCTGCCCCCTTATTCTTCTTATATATACAACTATGAGGTCTCAATAAAGTCTCAAAACATCTGATTTGCCTTATAATCTTTAATTATTGTTGAAATTTCCTTTTCATTCCTTATTCTCGCTGGAAGTTCCTGTTTTTGTTCTTTTATAATATGTATGTGACAGAGCAGGCGGTTTCATTAAGGAGGTGTCAATGACATGGCCAAAAGCTCTTATAAACATCTTTCTTTAGAAGAAAGAAAGAAAGGATTTAGAACAGTCTTTGAATCTTTCCGATATTAGTTTGAAGAATCTGGCTAAGAAATTGAATCGTTCTGAGAAGTGTATCCGTTATGAGATCACTCATCATCGTCAGTTAAAAGTTCGTGCTAATCAAAGGAACAAATGTGGTCGCCAAAAAGAATGTACGAATCAGCGTCTAT
>JAEZBR010000006.1 GCA_023426935.1 Bacillota bacterium
TCCAATGGATCTCGTTGATTAGGCTACCGGATTTTGTGACCAAGAAAGATTTTGATTGGGCGGTTGAAGAAGCGAGCAAGAAGAAACAGAAAGATTTTTCTCCCGTAAAATTCTTAGTTTATAACGAGGGACTATGTGTGCAATGTATGCATATCGGGCCTTACGATGATGAACCGGCCACGATTGCGTTGATGGATAAATATCTTGCCGAGAATAATTACCGTAACGATTTTTCCGAGCATCGTTATCATCACGAAATCTATCTTTCCGATGTCCGTAAATGTGCCAAGGATAAACTTCGGACAGTTATAAGACATCCGGTCGCTAAGATGAAGCAATAATAATCTTGCTTAATAGGAGGGCCATATGGATGATCTAGATAAAATACAGGAAAAGAGCTTTAAACGGATTAAAAGTTTGGAAAAGCAAAAGGATTTTTTAGGTGTCGTCGACGAAGCGGATAAGTTGCTGAAAATAATCGGAAGTCCGCATAGTTCCAAGGACAAAGCGAATTATTCTTTTGAAAGCATTTCGGAGTTTGTCCAATATATCGGCTTACATCCCGATGAAAGCGTGCAATGGACGGGTGAACAAACAAGTCTGACTTTGATGCATAAAGCCACCGCCTTATTTGAACTAGGAAACTACCAAGACGCGAAAGTTTGTTTACAGCAGGCAATTCAATATAATCCGCTCAATTTACAGTATAAGTTTGAATTAGTGGAGAACCTCTTGCAGCTTAAGGAATATGAAGAGGTCGAAAAAACTTTGAGAATAATATTATCGGAAGTGATTTATCCGACCGACATTGCACATGTATATCGGCGTTTTGGTTACTACTATGCAGAGATAAATAAACTTGATGAAGCGATTGCGGTTAACATCTATAGTTTAAATTTCGCCAAGTCTGATAAGGTTCCGGCTGAACTGATGTATATTCAAAGTTTAAAGACCGGAATCACCGATTCGAAAGAATTAACGAAACTGGTATTCAAAGATATTAACAAAGATAAAGTTCATGAGATATTGGCGAAGAATGACTTACTGATTAAGTTCGATAACCATCGGCAGAACTATGTGATAAATTCCCAGGATAAACAACTGATAATGGTGCTTCCGTTATATCGTGACGAGGGGATTATCGCGGCTTAGGGTGGATGTTTGAGATGTTTTTAAAGAAAAGTAGTTTATTCTTTTGACTTACCGTAATATACTAATGGTACGCGCTCGTGGCGCAATTGGATAGCGTACCAGATTTCGACTCTGTAGGTTGAGGGTTCGAGTCCCTCCGAGCGCACCATTATTATTTATTAAACCCATTGCGATGGGTTTTTATTTTAGGATTGTTATAAACAATTAATATCGGTATAATTCAGATAAAGAATAAATGAGGTTGATGAACGAGAATAATTTCGAAAACATCACGATCAGCTATCCCGAATTTGAAATAAGAGGCGGCGAACAACGATAATGCAAGCTTCGCTAGACTGATGGATGCCAGGAAGTAATCATAAGTTGGAGAATGGCTTAGGCTTGAAATAGAAATATATGTATGAGGAAAGGAAACGCCATGAACTACGTAAAACTGACTAAAGAGAATTTGGAAAACGAGCATATCTGCTGTGCGATTTCCAGCAACAAAGATCCGCAGGTGATGGCTAAAAAGAAGTGGTTGAAAGAACGCTTGGATGAAGGTTTAGTCTTTCTGAAAGCCGATCAAAGGGGAAAATGTTTTATTGAATATCTGCCGGCGGAAAAAGCGTTCGTACCGCTTGAGGCTAAAGATTATCTTTATATCGATTGTTTCTGGGTCAGCGGTTCTTTAGCGGGGCATGGTTATGGCGATGACTTGTTGGAACAATGTCTTACCGACGGAAAGGGAAAAGGAAAGAGTGGCCTTTGTGTTATTTCTTCCCCGAAGAAACAAGCTTTCTTATCCGATCCGGATTTTCTAAAGCATAAGGGATTTAAACTGGCGGATCAAGCGGAACCGTTCTTCGATTTACTGTATCTTCCGTTTAAAAAAGATGCTTCGGTTCCGAAGCTTAAGGATAAGGTAAAGAAACCAAAGATAAAAGAATCCGGGTTTGTGATCTACTATACGGCGGATTGTCCCTTCACGGCGAAATATGTTCCTTTGATTGAGAAAATCGCCAAAGATAAGCAGATACCCTTAAAAACGGTTTTTTTGGATACTAGGGAGAAAGCTCAGAATGCGCCCTGTGCCTGGACCAACTATGCGGTCTTCTATAATGGCGAATATGTGACTAACGAGATTCTTTCAGAGAAGAAATTCCTGAACCTAGCCGAAAAGTATAAAGCGGCCTAAGGAGAAGTTAAATGCCTTTTAAGATTATCAGACAGGATATAACCAAAATTAAAGTGGACGCGATTGTGAACGCCGCAAATAGCGACTTACTTCAGGGCGGTGGAGTTTGTGGTGCCATTTTTGAAGCGGCCGGAGCTAAAGAATTGGCAGAAGCATGTAATAAACTTTCTCCGATCAAGACCGGGCAGGCGGTCGCCACTTTAGGATTTAATCTATCCTGTAAATATATTATCCACGCGGTTGGCCCAATCTATGATGAAAACAATCCCAAAGAAAGCGAACAGCTTTTACGGAATGCTTATCTGAATTCTCTGAAACTGGCAGTACTTACCGGTTGTCAGAGTATCGCATTCCCGTTAATCTCCAGCGGGATCTACGGATATCCGGTACGTAAAGCTTATAAAATTGCGACTTCCGAGATTAAGAAATTCTTAAGAACGCAGGATCTGGTCATTTATTTAGCTATTTTTGACAAAGAATCCTTTGCGATCAGTAAGAAACTCCAGGGTCCGCTTCAAAGTTATATCGACGATAATTATGTTGAGGAACATTTAAATCGGAATAATAGAAAAATCGTTGAACCAAGTTATCTGTTAACCGAAGCTCTGGTGGGAAGTGTTCCTTCGGATGATCGTATTCAACCGGATGATTTGGATGTGATCGTTCATAAACTGGATGAACCATTCGGGGAGACCTTATTCCGTTTTGTCAAAGCGAAAAATAAGAGTGAAGTCGAAGTCTATAAACATGCGAATATCGACCGCAAGTTATTCTCCAAGATCCGTACCGGAAAAGATTACGTGCCCAGTAAACGAACAATCTTAGCTTTGGCGATCGGATTACAGCTGGATCTTAAAGAGACCGATATCTTATTGGAAAGTGCCGGTTATACTTTATCGCACAGTCAGAAGTTCGATGTAATTGTCGAATACTTCATCATTAATAAAAAGTATGACATTTATGAACTGAATGAAGTTTTATTTAAATATGACCAACCGTTACTAGGCGGTTAATGTCGCTTTCAAAGCGACCATAATAATTCTAATTCGCCTTATCCTTAAGTTACTTAAGGAGAGGAATTAGCATGAAAAAGAATCTGACCGAGTTAGTATTTATCTTAGATAAGAGCGGTTCGATGAGCGGCTTAGAAAAGGATACGATCGGCGGTTATAATTCGTTTCTGAAGAAGCAGCAGAAAAGTAAAGGTGAATGTCGGATCACGACCGTCTTATTCGATAACAATTATGAATTACTGCATGATCGGATTGATTTGGAAGCGGTAAAACCTTTGACTGAGAAAGATTATCAGGTCGGTGGGTCGACCGCTTTAATGGATGCCATCGGGATGACCATCAATAAACTAGTTGCGGTTGAGAAAAAGACCGAAAAGGCGTTTCAGGCAAAGAATGTATTATTCGTGATTATCACGGACGGCTTAGAGAATAGCAGTAAAGAATATTCCATTAAGAAAGTTAAAGACTTAATCGAACAACAGAAAAAGGCAGGTTGGGAATTTATTTTCTTAGGTGCGAATATCGATGCGATCGAGACGGCCGAAACAATCGGAATAAATCCTGACCGAGACCAGAATTACCAAGCGACCGGCAAGGAAGTTAAGGCGAATTATTATCGTATGAGCGAAACGGTTACGGATTTTCGTTTGAAAAATAAAATCTCCGATGATTGGAAGAAAACGAAGAAATAATTAACTCTTCTTTTTCAATTCAACCCAGCCACTGTCCGGCCTAATTGTTGTGTCGGTCGTTCCGGCATAGGATCCGTTATTCTCATAGACTCTTTCAAACTTAACATCGGCTTCGATCGTGCGGCCGGAAGAGGTTTCATAGGTATTGACACCTCTAAGACCTTCGGAATATTTCTGCCTGGTCGCATCCATCCGCGCGGAACGATTGGCATAACCTTGGTTGATTAGGTTAGAAGTCTCGGATTGGGTCTGTTGTAATTTCTGCGCGGCGGCGAATGCGTTCTGCTGTCTTTGACGCTGTCCGTCGAGCATGATCTGTTGGGCATTCTGTAATTCTTGGTCACCTAAAGCATAATAAAGCGGACCATATTGAACGGTCGCAACAAAGTCGTTGAAAAGCGGATTACAGCCTTCAATAAGATCTTCGTTAGTTACCAGAAGAACATCGAATTCGCGGCCCCAGTTGGAGCCAGCGGTCGCCACCGCCTTTTTTAAGGAAGACATATCGAAGGCTGGAGTATCGGTGCCGTTATTGCGTAACTTCGCCCCAATCAGACCGCCATTCATTCCGAATTCTAAGAAGCCCTTTAAGCCTTTCTTAGGCGTAGGATCTTTTCTTTCCGGTTGTTTAGTTTCCTGAGGTTCTTCCTCGGGATCGTTTAAGCCTTCCTTTAGGGCAATAACGGTAGCGAACAAAGCTGCCATTTTATTTTGGCCAAGGGTAAAGTGAACTAAGAATTTTCCATAGATGGTTTCAATCTTGCCACCTAGTTTCTTAGTAGCTTCATTGGCAAAATTAAGACTGCGGGCTTGAAGTACCGTATCGAGGTCCTTAATCGGTTTAAGCTCGGTAATTTTGCCAGCCGGGAAACTCTCTAAAAGAATCTCTTGAGCATATTGTTCAAGCGGCGGTAAGTGCCTGAACCGGGTAAAAGTCATCATGTCAAACTGGTAATTTCTTCTAAGCTTTATTCCGGAACCCAAGATTCCCCTAGAACTGAAATTCCGATAATAAGCAAACGGATTGAGAATCAGGGAAGCATTATTGCCGGAATCGAACTGAATTCCTTTAGAGATCGGAGCCAGGCGGGAAAAATTACAATTGCTATCGAAGATGCGATAGTTCCAACCTTGAGGACACTTGGCGGTATATAAAACGCCTCTACCCTGATAATCGATGCTGCTGATGCCATTATTCTGTGGGTTATCACCACGATCAAGCAGATATTCGGTACCGCAAAAAGAACATTTCAAATGATCGGTACCGCTGACATACTTAATTGGGGAACCACACTGCTTGCACTTAAGCGTAAACAGTTCCATAGAATTTCTCCTTTTCCGCATTATAGCACGCAATCATTCATTTAACATTTAAAATCGGTATTGAAAAGGGTGAGTTTTGGGCTAGGTTGGTTATGCTATAATTTTTTTAAGAATGTTAGGAGGATATCATGACCATCAATGAGTATCAGGCCTTAGCAATGAGGACCTTGAATCCGGAATTGAATAAGAAAGATGTTTTGATTAACGGCGTAATGGGATTATGCGGTGAATCCGGAGAAGCAATCGACATCGTGAAGAAGTGGCTGGCGCAGGGTCATGAATTAGACAAGGAACATCTAGCCAAAGAGTTAGGTGATATTGCCTGGTATTTGGCAGAAACGGCGGCCGCTTTAGATCTGCCTTTAGAAAGTATTCTGCAGGGAAATATTGAGAAACTGAAGAAGCGTTATCCGCAGGGGTTTAAGTCGATAGATTCGCTTAAGCGTTGGCCAACGGATAACTAGTCAGATTGAAAAAATTTATGATACCATGTTAAAAAGACCAGATCTAGGTATTATGCCTAGGAAACTAATTAAACCTAAATAACGGAGGCTAAGCACATGAGTTACCAGGCATTACTTAGGATGGCGGAACTAAACAAAGGAGCTTTTGGCGTTGAAAACTCAGTTGGGATTCCGGATCTTCCAAAGGTCAAAAGAAATTTTGGCAAAGAAGCTTTGTTATTTATTCGTAACCGTTGTGAAGATCTGAAATTTGATCAGGATAATCTTCAACGTAAAGAATTTAAAGATCAGGACGGAAGAAGTTCGGCACCCAATCAGATTCCTTATAATATGGAAAAGGATCTCGATCGGCTTTGTTTAGAGAAAGCAATCGGGCGTTTCTTGGATTCCGGTTCGAAGGAAGACGCCTTCGATATCTACTATTGTTACTGCGAGATTTTTAAACCATTCGGCGCGGGTTATGATTCAACGGGATTATTATTGGAACTGTTAGCGGAACATGAATCCAATGCCGGCTCGTTGTTAATGAAACACCGCGATCATTATTCGCATTCGGTCTATGTTTTTCTGATGGGTCTAGCATTATATCAAGATCTTCCCGCTTTTAGAGAAGCTTATAATTCCCGCTATGAACTCAAGGACGATAATAAAGCGGCCGGTCATTTTTTAGAATATTGGGGTTTAACTTCGCTATTCCACGATATTGGTTATCCTTTTGAGATTGCCCATCAACAGATGAAATCATACGTCTGCAGTTTAGACAAAAATAATAACGACGATTATGGCTTTTCACCTTATGTATCTTATAAGAATATCGATAATTTCGTCCTTAGCCGACTTGGCGATCTGAATGAATTGTTTGCGGACCTGATCGTTGAACGTTTACAACTGAATTACTTGAATAAGACTGAGGTTGAAAGTTACTATGCCCGCTACCTTCTAGGCAAAGCTTTAAAAGATCGAGCAGTTCATGAAAATCCGGATGAAAAAGATTATCTATATATGGATCATGCGTACTTCAGCAGTTTAATTCTGATGAAGACTTATCTTGAGAAACATAAAGAGATTAAAAAGGTCATAGATATCCCGGTAGCATTGAAGGATGCTTTATGTGCGATCATGCTTCATAATAGCTTATTCAAGTTTACCTTAAGAAGTTTGTTACATACAAAACAGCCATTAAGTCTACGCGATAAACAGCCACTTAGTTATCTATTGATGCTATGTGATGAGTTGCAATGCTGGGATCGTACTTCCTATGGTCAGAATAGTCGGGAAGATATCTATGCCTATGACTTTGATCTGGAAGTTGATAAGGAAGGAAAGATTAAGCTGAAGTATTTCTTCGATCAGAACTATGAAGATAAAGTATTAAAAGCGAAGAGTTATAAACAATTACAGTATTCCGGCTATACCAAGAAATCTGGCGTGGTGCGAAATGATCGCTGTAAGTTCTTGGATGATATTTCCGAAATCGTTAGTCTTTCGGATTTATTCCCTGAGTACCAACCCGATCTTAATCAAGCTGATCGAAATAGAATAGTCACTACCTGTTTAGAGGCTAAACAAAAGAAAACGGGATTATATCTTTCAAACAGTAATTATCTTAACCTGTATGAGTTCGCCTTGGCGCTCAATGGGAGATATTCCAAAGTTGATAATATTGAACAGATGACCAAGGACTTTGAAGAAAAGTTATCCCTGGAATATAAGCTGTCTAATCTAGCTCAAGCCAAAGGTTTTGCGAGTCAATTGAATACGATCGGTTGTTTCTATACCGATCGGGCAGTCGATTATGCACCGGTTTATAGCTTTAAACAACTCATTCAATTGCCGGGTCATCAGAATGATTTAGAGGTAATTTCTCAAGCGGAACACGAACGCTGGGTAAAAGAGAAGGAAGCGATGGGTTGGCGTTATGGGGAAATTCCGCTTAATAACGGTAAAGTAGATAAAAGCATTCGGGAAAAACTGCGGTTGCATCCGGATATTATTCCTTATGAGAAATTAACCAAGTTAGAACAAAGGAAAGATACTGAACCCTTAGAACATATGGTTGAATTATTACGTTTATATGATGGTCTTACGATCTATCGGATGTATTGAGGGAACTTATTCTTACTTTAGTACGATACCAGAGATAATGATTAACGATAGGAGGAAAATTCATTGCATAATGACCTGGTGATTAAAAGTGAAAGAATAACCGCGGAAGAATATGTCGAGTTTTTGAAACGTTCAGACCTTGGATCCCAATATCCTCAAAAACGTTTTAAGGAACGAATATCCCGCTTGGTAACTTCGGTTTCCCTTAGTTTATAGGCGCGTGACCAAGAAGGATTATTGGTCGGAGTTTTATTCGGATTGACTGATTTTGCGTATTGGCTCTTTGTGACTGATTTAGGAGTAGATCGAAATTATCTTAGACAAGGTATCGGAAAGCGGTTGATGAAAACGGCTCATGAAATTGCGGGAGGTTCTAAAGACATTGCGGTTTATTTAATCGCCAATGATAAGGCAATTCCTTGCTATGAAAAACTAGGGATGGAAAAGGCGGATGATGTCATGCAATATAATCAGGTTGAATGGACTAAGTTTACCGTGAAATAGTTAACGTAATGAGACTAGATAAATAACGGAAAGGTTTTGAAGGAAGCAAAGTCTTAACCTGAACATTCGCATAAGGCGTCTAGAATTGCCAGAAAATCAGTTCTTCTTTATTTTAATCTTACCGCATGCTACGATTATTAGGATTTGAGGTAATAAAGATGACGAAAAAAGGGTTTATTAAGTATTTGAGTTTCGCGTTTGGTTTAGCCTGGGTCTTACAGATCATCGCCTGTATTCAATATCTGAACGGTAATTATAATGTTTATTCAATTATTATTTCCGTTTCGATGTTTACACCTTTATTAGCGATTATTCTATCCGGAAATGCAATTAAAGATTTAGGGTGGAAGAAGAAGTTAAAAGGAAATTGGAAGTGGGTCTTTCTAGCTTGGCTTGGTCCTAGTATTCTCGGAGCCTTAGGCGCCGCAATCTATTTCCTGATTTTTCCGAATCGTTTCGATCTTTCCGGGGAGTATCTGATTGCTCAAGGCGGAGATACTTTCTTAACTCAATTGAGCGCATCCGGCTTGACCATGAAAACTTATTTAATCAGTCAGATCAGTGCCGCCGTAATTGGGGCACCGTTATTCAATATGTTGTTTGCGGTTGGCGAAGAAGCCGGTTGGCGGGGTACGATGTATCCTTATTTACAACAACACTTGGGTTATCAAAAAGGAACAATCTTAGGTGGCGTGATCTGGGGCGTCTGGCATTGGCCGTTGATGTTACTGGTCGGCTATGAATACGGAACGGCTTATTGGGGTGCCCCGATCTTAGGTATGTTATTATTCTGCGTTATTACGACCGCAATGGGCGTTTTCTTCGATTACTTATATCGCCAGACGCATAATATCTGGATTCCGGCTTTAGCTCATGGAGCGATCAATGCGTTTGCGGGAATCCCGTTATTATTCCTGAAACTTGCTTATTTCGATCAGATGACGATCGGACCGGCAATGGTGGGAATTATCGGTGGATTACCCTTGATTATGGTTGCGGTCTGGATCTTAAGCGGTAAAATATCAAGAGAAAAGGGGGAAGTAGAATGAATGATGATTTTAAAGTAAATGCGAAAGCAACGAAAGTTTCCAACGATAAAACGAAGCAACAGGAAGCAGAATTAGCGGCGGCGAAGAAACGTAAAGCGGAAGTTGAAGCCCAGGCAGCCAAGAAGAAGACGGAAGTAAAAGCTTCAACGAAAAGTGAAACCAGTAGTAGTTCACTTTCATCCGAAGACCTAATTAAGGCTTCCACTTCAATTGTCAATTCGTTGGGGAAAAAGAAATCGAAAGGCTTCTTGAGCGGGTTGATTATCGGCTTAGTAGTCGGAGCTTTAGTTATGGGAATCTTAGGATTCTCCTTCAAGGATCAGATCTTCGGTAAAGTAGCTTCCACTAAGGAAGGCGCCGATGCGTTATTGGATGAAGGATTATTAGGCTATACGGCGGCTGATTTCCAAGATGCTATTTTAGGTGCCGCAACTCAGCACCAGGAATTAGTTGTCATGGAACAACCCTTAGAAATCAGTACTACGATTACTA
This sequence comes from Bacillota bacterium, assembly GCA_023426935.1. Classification (GTDB taxonomy): domain Bacteria; phylum Bacillota_I; class Bacilli_A; order Erysipelotrichales; family Erysipelotrichaceae; genus RUG11872. The sequence continues at coordinate 9,973 of JAEZBR010000006.1, forward strand.
AAGCCGGGTTAGGAAACTTAAGCATCTTCAGTAAAGTTAAGACGATTACTTATTACGGCACCGGAGTCTATACGGTCGATTTAAAGAATATCGATAAGGATCATATCAAAGTCGATGCGGAGAATAAGACCGTGACGGTCATTATTCCGCATGCGGTTTTACAATATGTCAATCCGGATCTTTCTAAGACCGAATTTGAGGATACGGAAAAAGGATTACTGGCGTTTGGCGATCTTTCGTTGACGACCGAGCAGCAGAATCAATTATCCCAATCTGTCACCGCGGCGATGAAAGAAAGATTGGAAGAAGACGATTTATTTAAACAAGCCGATGACTATGCGACGATGAAGACCTGGGAGATCTTCCAACCGTTGATCTTGGCGGTCTCTAGTGAGTATAAAGTAGTTATCCAGTTCGAAAATTAAAATACTAAAGCAATTATCAACCCGATACTTAAGAAAGGGATAAAAGGTAATTGCTTTTCATTTTGTTTGAAATTAAGAATTAAGAGATAAATACTGGCACTCAAACAAGCGCTCAGTAAGAAGATTAAAACATAATCCGGTTTCAATAAGAAAGAAAGTAAAGCCGAAAAGAAGAGATCGCCGATACCTAACTGTTGCGGGAACAAGAAAAAGACGGAGACTAACGGGACTAAACACAGAAGTAACGAATAGATATGTTGGGCAAAGGAAAGATCTTTACCTAGATATAGAACGATTGGAAGTAAGAAAACTAACCCGTTCAAGGGAACCTTACTGGATCGGTAATCTAAGTAACTAAGCGCCAGCATTAAAGCTAATAATCCAGAAGCGATCAACGTGCTTAAAGGATCGTGGGAACGATAATAATAAAGATTAGCGAAAATGATCAACATCCCAAGAAAGAGAAAAGTTGATAAGTTTAACCATTTTATCTTTTCCTTCAGTTCTTTCGCTAAATAAACTTTTAAAGTATAAGTTAATAAGAAGGCATAAGTTTGGATCAGGATAATCATAATTACCTCCACTATTTAATACGCAGAAAATTAATATTTTCCGATTTTCTTAAAATATCAAATACATTTCACATAAATTACAAATTACTTTGTTATAAAATAGTTAGCCAAAAGGCTAATCATTATTTCCCCCAAAAAAGTTTGAAAGAAGACCCGGCCGCAACCAAGGGTCTTTTTTCTTGCTTAATCAGTTGGTTTTCTATTAATCTTCACGTAGCGTTCAGAATAATAAGGTTTAATATAGTTGTTCCTAGAGATAGGAACAGATATTCCTCCCCCAAAATATCATAATTAAAGAAGAAGAGATCAAACGCAACCTTGGCTGAAGTGAAAAGTTAAATTCCACTTCAAAAAGGACCGAAAATAAAGTTGAAGTAAGTCTTACAGATCGGAGAAAAACTAGTGCTTAAAAGAATAATTTAAAGAAGGTACTTGTGGAAATCAGTAAGAATGTTAAAATCTGTTTGTAATCCCAAGAAGATTTGGGCACATTAAAAGACTAGGGAGCTTAAGGGATTTTT